>JAKSOH010000014.1 GCA_024405675.1 Victivallaceae bacterium | reverse complement strand
TGCGCGCGGCTCCGCCCCAGCAATGGGCGTGTACCGGATAGTTCGACCTGTCCGCGAGCAGCGAGAATATCCTGCGGTATCTTTCCTGGGTGTCCTTGTTGTCGAAGATCTTGGCGTAGTCGGTGAGCGGGATCAGCACGTGGTTCAGCGTGCCGTCGAAGACCGGGGTGTACTTGTCGGACTTCTTGAAGCGCGTCGCCCTGAAGTCCAGGTCCGTCCTGATCCCGAGTTCATCGACGATGACGCGCCGTCCTTCGTCGGAGATATTCATGTGGTCGTCGAATTCGGATCCGCGGAACAGCAGCCCCTGGCGCGTCCTTCCGCCGTAGCGTTCGCTTTTCCGGTTGCCGATGTCGCGCACGTTGGAGAGCCCCGGGGCCGTGATCCAGCGCGGAGCCTCGTCCGCCGTGCGGAACGAATGGATACCAGATTTCTTGCCGTCGGCATCCACCGTCCGCCACCAGTATTTGGTGTTCACCAGCAGGTTCACGACTTCGACGGACGTTCCGCCCTGGACGTCGTATGTTTTCGCCCCGGTCATATCTGGCTTGGCGGAAAGTTCCAGTGTCGCGGCCGGTGCGTCGAACTCGAACTTCACCGGCTTCCCCGTGGAGAAATCTCCTTTCCCTGCGATGGCGTTCCAGTCGAGATCGGTGTCCACCGGCGCCACGGCCGCGGCCCGGTATTTGCCGAACTCCGGCCGCAACTGGCTGACGCAATCGCCTTCTTTGGGCGCGAATCCCAGCGCGGCGGCGCACCATAGCGCCACGGCGAAAACAAACGGTTTTCTCATGTAATGTTTATCCATGTTGATGTTGCCTCCTATGACGATAATCTAGCCATGTACATGTTCTTGACAAAAAGGAAGTTGCACTAACAGTTAGACGTTCTGTGGAATCCAGGGTTCATCTGGTTCCTATGCGTAGCATGCCTTCGCAAAATCGGAAATCAAACGGCGGTTGGTCTCGTCCAATTTGGCGATAACGGAATCATATTTTCGGGGCACTCCCCAAAATGGTCCGGCAATCGAACAGGCGATGGCGGCAATCGTATCGCTGTCACCCCCTATGGACACTGCATTTCTCAAAGCATCGTCGAAGTCCGTCGACTCCAGAAAACATTCCAAGGCCTGCGGAACGCTTCCCTGGCATGTCTCACTGAAGCGATACTCCTTTCTTATTTCCGAGATTGTGAAGTCCATATTGTAGTGACGCTGCGCGTACTGGCGTATTTCATCCATGCTTCTGCCGTGTTTGGCCAGCCACACCGCGCCGGCTACCGCCACCGCCCCCTTTATCCCCTCCTCGTGATTATGCGTGACCTCCGCCGTCCTGACGGCAAGTCTCTCTGCCATCTCCAGGTTATCGGCCAGCAAACCGCAACCGCTGACCCTCATGGCCGATCCATTCCCGAAACTTCCATATGGCTCGGGATTTTCGGCTTTCAGCCACAAGTAGAACCTCCCGCCCTACCCTGCATAAGGGAACCGTTTTCCCATTTTTCTCATGCATTTGACGGCCTGTGATCCCAGATCGTCGTAATTTCCATTGCATGACACCAAAGCATCGAAAATAGCCAGTGTCATAATGGAATCGTCGGTAAATCGACAATTTTTGTGCAACAGCTCGAAGTCTTTGGTTTTGATGTTATTGCCTTCAAATCTTGACCCGACGAAGTCTCCGATCAAAGCACCGCAACACAACAAGGATTCCATGGTAACCTCATTTCCCCGATTATCAGAACGTTCTGTTGTTTAGACTATACTCCAGATTTCCGCGGTCTTCCACGTCTGCGCTTGACAACTTTCCGACTTGAAGTGTTCCTTGCAGGAAATGACAAGTGTGACGAAAGAGTTGATTCTCAAGCTGGAATCTATACAAGGCACCTGCAACCGCGGACGTGTTACTGTTGTATGTGAAGTTCCGGAGAAACAGCGGCAGATTTGTGAAGCGCTGGAGGTCATGCCGCCGCAACAAGCTCCGTCGTCATGTATTTGGGCGAGTCCTGGATGCTTTTGTCATAAATCAAGAAAGTAGGAATGAACTTCGTAGGAACTTCCATCGTCATTTCCCCATTCGGAGGACTCCTCGGGAAGTATTGTTTTCCTCAAGGAAATATCCCACATCTCCGACCAGGAGCAAACTTTTCCTATGTGAAGGAATTTCCCGCCGAGGGAAATCACAATCGCACGTGTGTTGTCCAGTTCAAATTGTTCCGCACCTTTGCCGTCGAAACATTTGACCTTTTCATTTTGAATCATAATCCCATCGATTGTTTTGTTGATTTCCAGTGGGAAAAAATCACCAGGAACAAATTTCCCGCTTTCGTCTTTTTGGCCAAGAGGGGATTTGACGTTCTGATCGACGTTAACATCGATTCGGATTTTGGCAAGGTCCGGCAGTTTTCCCGGTATATCCGGTTGTTCCTCGTTCCAAAGTTCGACATCGAAATTCTTGAAACGAAGTACGACAACCCCGTAGGAAGTCAATCGAACTGGATTTCCCGTGTCCGTGCAAAGAACTGTTTTAAGCAAGCCCCCTTTGCACCCTTTCAGGGAGTCCAGCATGTCTGGGGAAATCGTGTTGTCGGTCGCAGTCATTGTTAGTTATCCTTGACGAAGTGTGTTTTAGATTTTGGGCACGCATCACTTGATATGTGTCTGACACGTCTATCGGTAATCTAGCCCTGCGCATGTTTTTGCAAACGCCCGCGCGCCTGAGTATATTAACGCGAAACATAATATGTAAGCGAAACGAACAGGAGGATTTCATTATGCTTCAGGAAGAATACGATTTCTCCGCCATAGAGAAGAAGTGGCAGGAATACTGGGAGAAGAACCACACGTTCAAGGCCGTCGACGGAAGCCCGAAGCCGAAGTTCTACTGCCTCGACATGTTTCCCTATCCGTCCGGCGCCGGACTTCACGTCGGCCATCCGGAGGGATACACCGCCACCGACATCACCTGCCGATACCGCCGGATGAAGGGATTCAACGTCCTGCCTCCCATGGGCTGGGACGCCTTCGGACTTCCCGCCGAGCAGTACGCCGTCGAGACCGGAACGCATCCGGCCGTCACGACGAAGAAGAACGTCGACAAGTTCCGCAGCCAGATCAAGGCGCTCGGATTCAGCTACGACTGGGACCGCGAGATCAACACCACCGACATCGGCTACTACCGCTGGACCCAGTGGATATTCATGCAGCTGCACCGCCGCGGGCTGGCCTACCTGGACGAGGTCGCCGTCAACTGGTGCCCGGCGCTGGGAACCGTTCTCGCCAACGAGGAGGTAATCAACGGACGCAGCGAACGCGGCAACCATCCGGTCGAGCGCCGGCCGATGAAGCAATGGATGCTCAAGATCACCGAATACGCCGAGCGGCTGCTCAAGGACCTCGACCTTCTCGACTGGCCGGAGGGCATCAAGGAGATGCAGCGCAACTGGATCGGCAAGTCAGTCGGAGCCGAGGTGGTCTTCACCACCACCTGCGGACACGATCTCACCGTCTACACCACCCGTCCCGACACGCTCTTTGGCGCGACCTACATGGTCCTGTCGCCGGAGCACAAGCTGGTCGACGCCATAACCACGGCCGACCGTCGCGCCGAGATCGACGCCTACCGCAAGGCGGCGGCCGCGAAAAGCGAGCTTGCCAGGACAGATGACCGGACCGAGAAGACCGGCGCCTTCACCGGCGCCTATGCCATCAACCCCGTCAACGGCGACAAGATCCCGGTCTGGATCGCCGACTACGTGCTTAGTACCTACGGCACCGGCGCCATCATGGCCGTCCCGGCCCATGACACCCGCGACTACGATTTCGCCGTGAAGTTCGGCATTCCGATCAAGTGCGTGATCTCCCCGGATCCGGCGGCCGCCGCCGAAGCCGGCGTCGACGTGGACGCCGTCCATGCCGGTCGCGCCTGCTGGACGGGCGAGGGCAAGCTCGTCAACTCGGCCAATGACAGCGGGCTCTGCCTCAACGGCATGAGTGTGGGCGAGTCCAAGCCGGCGGCCACCAGGTGGCTGGAGTCGATCGGCAAGGGCCGCGAATCGGTCAAGTACAAGCTCCGCGACTGGCTGTTCAGCCGCCAGCGCTACTGGGGCGAGCCGTTCCCCATCATCCACTACGATGACGGTAGCGTCGAGCTCGTCGACGAGAGCGAGCTTCCGGTGGCGCTGCCCGATGTCACCGACTTCAAGCCGAGCGGTACCGGGGAGCCGCCGCTGGCCAAGGAGAAGGCATTCGTCGACTACGTCAATCCGCGCGACGGCCGCCACGGCCGCCGCGAGACGAACACCATGCCGCAGTGGGCCGGATCCTGCTGGTACTACCTGCGTTACATCGACCCGAAGAACGCCGACGCGGCCTGGAGCAAGGAGCTCGAGAAATACTGGATGCCGGTCGACCTCTACGTCGGCGGAGCCGAGCACGCCGTGCTCCATCTGCTGTACGCCAGGTTCTGGCACAAGGTCCTCTTCGACATCGGCCTCGTCTCCACGCCGGAGCCGTTCATCAAGCTGGTCAACCAGGGCATGATCCTCGGCACCAGCTACAAGGACGACCGCGGCGTCCTGGTCCCGACCGACCAGGTGGATTTCACTCCGGCCGGCCCGGTCCGCAAGAGCGACGGCGCCAAGCTGGTGGAATTCCCCGCCAAGATGTCCAAGAGCTTGCGCAACGTCGTCAATCCCGACGACGTCATCCGCCAGTACGGCGCCGACGGCATGCGCCTCTACGAGATGTTCATGGGGCCGCTCGAGGCGGTGAAGCCGTGGAACACCACCGGCGTCGAGGGCGTATTCCGGTTTCTGAAGCGGGCCTACCGCGTCATCGGCCGGACGCCGATCGTCGACGCGGCGATGGATTCCAAGCTGGAGCGGGTGGTGCACGAATCGGTCAAGAAGGTCACTGCCGATCTCGACGCGTTCGGTTTCAACACCGCCATCAGCCAGCTCATGGTCTTCCTGAACGAACTCGCCCAGCTCAAGGAGCTGCCGCGCGAGGCGGCCGAGAAGTTCGTGCTGCTGCTTTCCCCGTTCGCCCCGCACCTCGCCGAGGAGCTTTGGGAGAACCTCGGACACAAGGACACCATCGCCTATGAGCCGTGGCCGTCCTTCGACGAGTCCAAGCTCGTGGTGAGCGAGGTCGAGATACTGGTCCAGGTGCTCGGCAGGCCGAAGGCCCGCATCGTCATGCCGGTCGGCTGCGATTGCGACACCGCGGTGAAGCTCGCCATGGACAACGCCGACGTCCAGAAGGCGGTGGCAGGCAAGTCGGTCGTCAAGACGATCCTGGTGCCGGGCCGGCTGCTCAACATCGTGGTGAAGTAGTTTGGCGAGCGCATTCTTCGGCGGCAGTTTCGATCCCCCGCATTCGGGGCATCTCGCCGTCGCATTGGCGGCGCTGGCGTCCGGACGGTGCGATTTCGTCCGCTGGGTGGTGGGGGCGTGTCCTCCGCACAAGCCCGATGCGAGACGCGCGCCGTTCGCCGACCGGCTGGCCATGGTCGGACTGCTGACGCAGGGCCGCGACGACATGGCTCCGAGCGATTTGGAACTGTCGCTGCCGTCTGGCCGGCCGACCTATACGATCGAGGCGTTGGCGGCATACGAGAAGCGGTACGGGGAACGTTGCGCGCTGCTCATCGGCGCCGATTCGCTGGTCCAGCTGCACACCTGGAAACGGGCGGGGGAGCTGGTGGCGAACTATGAGATAATAACCTATCCGCGGCAGGGCGCCCGGGTGGACCGCGACGCGCTTCGCTCCCATTGGGACGACGCGACGGCCGGACGTCTTGCGGATTCGGTGTTGGACGGTGAGCTGTTCGACGTGTCGTCCACGGAAATCCGCGGCGGCGTCGCGGGAACGGGGCTTCCGGCCGACGAGGCGGTGGCCAAATACATCGGTGAACACGGGCTCTATGCGGTCGGAAATAGGGGATGAACACATGGAAACTATGATGAATGAAAGAGATGCGAAGATAATCGAGGTGGCGCGCCAGGCCATCGAGGAAAAGCACGGCGAGGACGTCCTCCTGCTGTCGCCGGGATCGGCGAGCGGCGTGGCCGACCACTATCTGATCGCCTCCGTCGCCAGCGAGCCGCAGCTCCGCGCCATGGCGAGTTTCGTCGAACGGACGCTGCGCGAGAAGCTGGAGGTCCGCACGGTCAATCCTGAAGCGGACGGCATCGCCGAATCCGGAGGCTGGGTGTTGCTGGACTACGGCAACGTGCTCGTGCACATCATGCTTTCGGAAGTTCGCGCAAGATACGACCTCGAGTCGTTCGTGCGGAAGCTGGCGCGCAACTGACGGAGGGTTCGCATCATGTCCGAGGAGCGTGGATTCTCATACTGGGAGGAAAGCCTGCGCTGCCGGGACACCTATGTCCGGAAGTATTTCACCAATCTCCTGGAATGCCTGGACCTGCCGCACGAGCCGACGCTGATCGCGGCCATGATGGAGGATGACATGCCCGGCCGCAAGCTGGACCGCGCGGAGGACGTCTTCCATGGCGCGGGTTCCGACGGAGACGGCAAGCTGTCGGACTGGAAGGAACCGGAGGCCGAGGAGATGCTGAAGATTCCGGCGTTGAATGCGCTCGACCGTGACTCGAACGAATGGAACCTCTTTGTCGCCGCGCATCCCGAACACCAGGAGCAGGGACTTCTGGTAAGCTGCCTGTATGGCCAGATCGTGCTGTATTGCCGCGACCTCTTCTGCCGCAAGATGTTGCGTGAATATTGCGCCTGCGCGGCCTGCCGCGTCCTGGAGCTGATTTCATCGCTGGTCGCGGAACTGCACAAGTTCGGCGACTCCTGTTCCGGCGTGCCCCGGATGTGCGCCAATCTGCACCGGCTGTCCGACTTGGCAAACCGCCGCTGGGTTGCGGACAAGTAGCCACCCGTTCAGTCGCGCAAGGCGCCGATCGAACGACGGCATCTTTCGGCGGCTGGCCCTATTGTTTGAATTTCGGATCGCTGGCCGGCGTTGGAAATTCCACGGTTCGCGTATGATATCGTTCAACCATTTCGACATATTCCGCCGGCGCGTTTGAAATCGTGCCGTCGATGATCCGTTCGAGTCCATCGCGCCACTGCGTGTTGTGCTGCGGGCATAGCAGACGGTTGCGAAGCATCGCCGCTCCCTTCGCCGGGTTGTCATCGAAGTTCTTGAGGATGAGTTCGAGTTCCTTGCGGAATCCCGCCACGTTTCCGTATGCCAGGACCGCGTGCCATGCGGAGCGCGCTGAACTCTCGTCCTTCAGTGGTTTCGAAAGCTCCTCGAAATTCGATTCGAATGATTTAAGTTCTTTTCCTCCAAGGAGGTGCAATCCGTCTTCGGCGATACGGTACGGTACTTTCTCAATCTTCGGCTTGCGTTTTTCCGTCACTTCAATTCTCAGCATGAATCCGATTTTCCTATAGAGAAGATCCGTCGGCTGGTAGAAGCCGAAATTGCCGAGGCTGAAGAACACCGGCTTCCTTCCGAAACACGTCATTCCCTGTGGCACGTGCGGATGATGTCCGACGATGAGGTCGGCGCCCGATCTTGCGAGTTTCCTGAACGCCTTCCAGACGTAGAACGATGGGTAGGGCTGGTATTCCAGTCCGCAGTGCGCGGACACGATGACGAAATCGAATTCCTTCTTCCTCGACCTTATTTCCCTCGAGAGCTCGTCGACTTCCCAAGGCCGCACCCCCGGGCGTCCGGTTCCGGCCGATTTCTCGTCCTCGCCTTCCGACAGGGTGAAGACCGCGACGCGCAATCCGTTTTTCTCGATGACAAGCTCCCGTCGTGCCTCCTCAATGTCCTCGCCGGCCCCGGCGTGCGCGATGCCGTTTTTCCGCAACGCGTCAATCGTGTCGCGAAATCCTTCGTCGCCGCAGTCGAAGGTGTGGTTGTTGGCCAGAAGCGCCGCGTCGAACGGAACTTGTTTCAAGGCTTGCGCCGCGTCCGGAACCCCGGAAAAGGCCGCTCCGCTCTTGATGATTGTCGGGGCGTTGGAAAGCGGCGATTCCAGATTGACGATCCGATAGTCGCATTGACGTAGCACCGACAGCAGGTCGTGGTAGAATCCCTCCGGCGCCGCCGTCATCGGCGATGCGAAGTTACGAATCGGCGCCCAGTCGGCGGCGAATGCTATTGTCAACTTCCGCATCGCTACGGCGTCATCAGGGCCTGGAACTCGTCGGCGGAAACTGCGCGTCCGAGCGGGGAGAGTTCGAAGGCTTCGGCGTAACGCACCTCCTTGCCACGTTCGCCGTAGACCTGTATGAGCCTGTTGCGTCCATGGTTGGCGGCGTTGACGAAGCGCTTCCCCCAGTTCCTCACGAGAAATTCGCGCTTTTGCTCCCAGCTCCACGATGCATGGTCGATTTTCTCGCCGAGCTCCCATGCGAGCCATTCATAGACCTGCGATACATGGCAGTCGAGCATTCGACACTTGTCGTCAAGCGCGTCGTCTATCGGAATTATCGCGTCGGTCCTGAGCGGCCGCGGCTCGGTGAAATCGTCGTAGACATGTCCGAACACCGGGTTCTTCGGTGGAATCGGAGTGTCGCGGCAGTACATCGGTACCTGCGTCAGATATGCCGAATCCAGCACGAGCTGGGCCGTCGCGCGATGGTCCGCGTGGTAGTCGCAGAGCCGGTGCGTCAGCACGACGTCCGGTTTGAATGCGCGGATGATTCTCACTACCTTCGCTCTGTTCTCCAGCGACGGGGTGAGTTCGCAGTCGTTGTTTTCCTTCAACACCTGGTACTCGCTGATTCCAGAGACCTCCCGCGACCGCTGGGTCTCCAGAAAACGGCGTTCGACGAGTTCCTTTCCTGACATCTCGAAATGGCCGCAGCTTCCGTTGCAGCACGAGACGAATTTGACGATGTGTCCGGCGCGGACAAGCTGCACCGCCGTCCCGCCGAAACGGATGTCCGCGTCATCCGGATGCGCGCCGATCATCAGGAACCGCCTGATTTCCTTTTCCATGACAAGTCCTTTCGTTATCTGTTGTGCAAAAACGTGCTATTTCCTGAGTTCAGCAATCCGGTCCCTGAGTTCCGCCGCCCGCTCGAATTCCAGGTTGTCGGCGGCTTTTCTCATGTCGGAGGTGAGTTCCTCGACCAGCGCGTCCAGCTCCTCCGGCTTCAGGCCGAGCGAATCGAGATTCGACATATCCATGTCGTCGAACTGGTTCTCCGCCAGGCGCGGGGCCTTGTTCTTCGATTTCTTCGCCGGGGACGCGATGATTTCCTGGATGGTCGCCTTGCGCTCCTTGATGATGGTGCGCGGGACGATTCCGTGCTCCTTGTTGTAGGCCAGCTGCTTGGCGCGGCGTTTCGCCGTCTGGTCGAGCAGTCCCTGGATGCCCGGGGTGATGTCGTCGGCGTACAATATGACGCGTCCCGCCTTGTTCCTGGCCGCGCGTCCGCAGGTCTGCACAAGCGAGCGTTCCGAGCGCAGGAACCCCACCTTGTCCGCGTCCAGGATCGCCACCAGCGCCACCTCGGGGAGGTCGATACCTTCTCTCAGCAAATTGACGCCGATCGCGCATTCGAACTTGCCGTCGCGCAGCCGGTTCAGCACCCGGACCCGTTCGACCGCATCCAGTTCGCTATGCAGGTATCCGGCCTTGATTCCAAGTTCCGAAAGATAGTCGGCCAGTCGTTCCGAGCTTTTCTTGGTAAGCGTGGTGATGAGCACGCGTTCGCCACGCGCCGACGCCTTGCGTATCTCCGCGATGACATCGTCCAGCTGGTTCTCCAACGGCCGTATCTCGATTTCGGGATCCAGCAGTCCCGTGGGTCTTACGACGAGTTCTATCGGGGGGCCGCTCAATTCCAGTTCGTAGTCGCCAGGAGTCGCTGATACGAAGACGATGTTCCTGTTGATCTCCATGAACTCCTCGAAGGTCAGCGGCCGGTTCTCCAGGGCCGACGGCAGGCGGAACCCGTTGTCGATGAGCACTTGCTTGCGGTGCCGGTCAGCCTTGTACATGGCCTGCAACTGCGGCAGTGTCACGTGCGATTCGTCGATTACTGTGAGGAAGTCGTCGGGAAAGAAGTCGAAGAGGCAGTACGGACGGGTGCCCGGTTCGCGGTTCGAGAGATGCAGAGTGTAGTTCTCGATGCCGCTGCAGTATCCGAGTTCCGCCATCATCTCCAGATCGTAGGTGACGCGCTGCTTGAGACGCTGGGCCTCCACCAGGAGGTTGCGTTTCTCGAAGTCCGCCACGCACTGCTCCATCTCCTTCAGGATGGCCGCGGAGGCGCTTTCTATGCGGGACTCGGGCATCACGAACTGCTTGCAGGGGAAGAGCGTGGTCCGCTCCAGGCGTTGCTCTACCTTTCCGGTCAGCGAGTTGCGCCGTTCTATGGACTCGATCTCGTCGCCGAACCAGCCGATGCGCACGAAGTCGTCGCGCTGCGGTTCGTAGACGTCGACGATATCTCCCCGCACGCGGAACTGTCCGCGGGTGGGGGCGGTGTCGTTCCTGTCGTACTGGATGTCTATCAGCCGCCGCAGCAGCGTGTTGCGCGGAAGCTCGTCTCCGACGGCGAACCTGACGCACATCTCCGTGAATTCCTCCGGCGCGCCGAGGCTATATATGCACGAGACACTGGCCACGATGATGACGTCGCGGCGTTCCACCAGGCTGGTGGTGGCCGAGAGGCGCAGCCGCTCGATGTCCTCGTTGATGCTCGCGTCCTTGGCGATGTAGGTATCGGTCTGCGGTATGTACGACTCCGGCATGTAGTAGTCGTAGTAGCTGACAAAGTACTCCACCGCGTTCTCTGGGAAGAAGCTCTTGAATTCGCTGTACAGCTGGGCGGCCAGCGTTTTGTTGTGGGACAACACCAGCACCGGCCGGTCCAGGTCCGCGATGGCGCAGGCCATGGTGTAGGTCTTGCCGCTGCCGGTGACGCCGAGCAAGGTCTGGTATTCCTTGCCCGACTTCAGGTTGCGTTTCAGCGACTCGATGGCCGACGGCTGGTCGCCCGCCGGAGGGAAGGGCGCATGTAACTTGAAGATGCCCATCTAGAGTCCGGTCGGCAGGTCGGCGAACGCCGATTCGATGCCGAGATCCTCCGCGAATTTCTCCATCAACGCCCGCGGTCCGGTGGTCTCGCTGGCGTAATGCCCGATGGCGATGACCTTGATCCCCAGTTCTCGGGCGGCGTGGAACATGATGTGTTCGAGTTCGCCGGTGACCAGCGTGTCGGCTCCGGCTGCCGCCGCGTCGATGACCGAGTCGAGCCCGCCGCCGCCGGAGACGACGGCGACGTGTTTCGCGATTCCGGTGCCGACGGTCTTGACGTCGGCGCCGAGCGACTCCTTGAACATCGTCGCGATGTCCGAGGTTTTCGCCGGTTTTGGAAGCAGACCGTCGAATCCGATTTTGACGCCCCGGTATTCGAAGAAGGGCTCCGTCTTTTCCATTTCCAGCATGCGGCAGAGCACCGCGTTGTTTCCGAAGTCTGGATTCGCATCCAGCGGCAGATGGGCCGCGTACAAGCTTATGCCGTTCCGGAACAACGTCCCGAACCTGGCGCCGTCAAGGCCGCTGAGACGTTTCACTCCCGGTCCCCAGCTGAGCCCGTGGTGCACGAACACGAAGTCGGCCCCGGCCTTACCGGCCATTTCGAAGAGCTCGGCGCAGGCGTCGACCCCGAATACCGCCTTGGTGACTTCTGTTCCGGATTCCGCCTGGAGGCCGTTGTTCGAGCAGTCGTCGGGAAATTCCGCGAGCCTGAGCTCGCGGTCCAGATAGGCGGTGACGTCCTTGAGTAGCATATCTAGCGCCTTTTCTCAAATACGATGATGCTGCGCTGCGGAACGCTCTTCGGCATCACGCCGCCGAGGTCGAGGGTCGATCCGGTCTCGCCGATCATCTGCGTCGGAACGCATCCATCGGGAAGCGTCACGTCTAGATTGTCGACCGCGTCGTAGAAGAATAACGCTCCGCCGTTCTCGCCGATCCAGCTGGTGCCGGAGGAGGTTTCGCGAATGAACGGCATCTTCGCCACGTCGAGCGCGCGATTGATTGTCGGCGCATATCTCGTCGCGTCGGCGAGCTGCTTGAGTTCTCCGGGTACCGTCTCGAACTTCGTTCCGTAGTTGTTGAACTGCAGTGCGTAGAAGGTTCCGTACATGCTGCTGCGGATGTAGTCGAAGTCGAATCCGTCGCCGTACGGCATGGCTCCGACGAAGGCGAACTCGCGTCCGCTCATCGGCGTGTAGACGTTGGCGCGGTACCAGAATCCGTCGATCACCAGCGGGTTCTGGCCTTCGACCGCGACCCAGCTGTTGTTGTTGTAGAACAGCGGATAGATGTGCTTGACGAGATTGTCCAGTCCGATGTGCGAACCTGGTCTCGCGAAGTTACGCGTTCCGACGGCGGATCCTCCCATGTCGAACCACACTCCGCCGAGTCCTCCCTTGAGGGCGTTGGTCATCTTCGGGATGTACCACTCGAGAAAGTCGTGGCTGCCCTGGTCGATGACCGGGAAGTTGCCGCCGAAGTACTTGAACGGCTCGCCCTTCTCGTCATAGGCGTACCAGGTCTTCTGATCGTCGAACCACTTGCCGGCGCCCGGGCTGTGCCCGCAGGGATTCCAGGAGTACGGGACGAGTCCAGCCTCGCGGCACTTGCGGTAGATGTCGATTCTGCCCTTGAGGTCCACGTCGTTGATGGTCGACGGGCAGTAGGGCAGGTAGACGAAGCGCAGTCCGGCCTTTCCGGCATTGGCGATGGTCCGGTCGACCTGCTCCGGTGTCGAGGTGTTGCTCCAGGCGCAGCCGGGATATGGCGGGAACTCGCGGATGCCGGCGTCCTTGCGGAGGTTGTGGCGCTGGAACTGGTACATCGCCATCCAGCCGTTGTTGTCTGCCGCGTCCGCCGGGCCGCGCATGAGGTGGATGTATCCGGTGGAAAGCGGGGCCTTCTCGAATCCGAATGCGACGTTCACGGCGACCAGCGGCAGTGCGCCGTCCTTTTCAGTGCTGATACGGCAGTTGGTGGATTGCACGGTTCCGGTGAACGTGGCGAACACGCCGTCCTTTCCTTCGATCCAGCCGAAGGGTTGTCCGTCGGAGAAGAATCCCCACTGGCGGGTGTCCATGGGCTTGCCTGACGTCATGTCGTATTCGGCGTAGCCGCGCGGCGGCTGGTAGCAGGCGAGGCGGCGGATCTTGGTCGCATTTACGTCGGCGCGATATTTGAATCCGACGCCGGAAAGCATGTTCATGCATTCCCTGATGTGAGCTCGGACGGCGAATCCGCGGTAGGTCTTGCCGTCGAGGTCGAGGATCGACGGACGGATTTCCTCGTCGACAAGCGTGCCTTCGTCACCCTTCCAGGTGAGAATCGCCGTCTCCCCGCCGGATATCCGGTCGAGCGTCCACTTGATCTTGCCGGCGTCGAGCTTGTCCTCCATGCCGACCGCCTCGGCGGAGCTGTCCTCGATCTTCATCTGCTTCTTGCTGAACATGACCGCAGGAACGGCCAGTTCGCGCACGAGCGGCTTGTTCTCTCCCGGCAGATAGCATGAGACGAGATTGCCGGCGTCGACCTCGATGCGGGAGCCGTCGGCGAATTCGACCGAGCGGTTTCCCGCTTTTGCCTCGGCCTTGAACTTGACGTCGAGGTTCATCGCCGGGACCGGGACCGAGATGTTTTCGCTGGGGATGTGCTTGGGCGGCACGGTCGGCTGGCCGCGGAAGATGTTCTTCGAGGTGTCCATGGCCTTTCCGGTCATTTCCGAGACTAGTCCGATGACAAACGCCGAGGAATAGGCCCAGTTGTTGAAATGCTGCGCCCGCTCCAGGCGGTTCTTCTCGGTGTTGAGATACACGACCGTTCCTTTGCCGTACGGCATGGTCGCGATGTAGATGCCACGGACGTTCCCGTCGGCGTCTACGATGTCGGAGATTGATTTCGCATTCGATTTGAGCTTGAGCTCGCGGTATTCGTCGACAATCTGCCATTCCTTCGGGACTATATTGAAGGCGGCGGTGTCGGGCTTCCTGGCGAATAGCGCCTCGGGTACCGGCATCTTCTTCCCGTATTCGACCGGCATCAGGTCGCTTAGCCGGTCGGCCGGCGCGTTGATGGTGAGCAGGAGCTTCCCGCCATCGGATACGAACTTGCGTAGCTGGTCGACTTTCTCGTCTGTGAAGATGTTGCGCTGGTTCGCCTCCGGAATGCCGTTGACAATGACCATGTCATAGTCGTCGAGGTGCTTGAACTCCGGGGTAATCGCGTCAAGCGCCTTCGGCTCCTCCTTCTGATAGAGCAGGTAACGGATCGGAGCCCCGCCTTCTCCTGCGAGATAGACGGAGTTGAGCACCGTCACGTCGCAGCCGTGTTTCATCAGTGACTGGCCGAGGGCGTTGGCGCCCCACGGACGGCCGCCGAAGAGCAGCAATATGACCGGGCTTCCCGACTTCGACTCCGGTTTCGGAAATGTCTTCTTCTCCAGTTTCTTCCCCTCCCTGTATAGCTTCTTGCGTTCGGCGTCCTTGGGAACGAACGCGGCGAGCTGGAATCCCAGGCAGGCGGCCAGCAGCGAAAACAATGCTTTCTTCATATTGCAACCCCTTGTTTGTTGGATGTGTTCCATCCACTAATATGCCACCGAACATGCGCGCGCGCAAGAAGCGGGCGGGCGATACTAAAAAAGGGGACGGCATGTCGCCGCCCCCCGTATGTCGCAATCCAGATTCGCTCTAGTCGTTGTCTTCCTCGGCTTCAGACTGGTGTGCAGCTATGATGGCATCCGCCACGTTGGACGGCACGCGCTCGTATCTGGCGAATTCCATTTCGAACGATCCGCGTCCCTGGGTGATGCTGCGCAGTTCCGTCGCGTACTTGGCCATCTCGGCCATCGGAACCTCTGCCTCTATGACCTGCAGTCCGTCCTCGACGCTCATTCCGAGAATGCGGCCGCGCTTGTGGTTGAGGTCGCCGGAGATGTCGCCCATGTAGGAGTCCGGAATGTGAATAGTGACTTTCATGACCGGCTCCAGAAGCACCGGGCGAGCTTGGGAGATGGCTTCGCGCAGGGCGCGACGTCCGGCGATCTTGAACGCCATTTCATTTGAGTCGACCGGATGGTATTTACCGTCATAGACAGCGACGCGCACATTCTCGACGATGCAGCCTACGAGCGGTCCCGCCGACATGACCTCGAGGACGCCTTTTTCAACCGCCGGGATGAAGTTCTTCGGGATGGCACCGCCGACGACTTCGTTGGCGAACTCATAGCCGGGTTCGTTGTATGCGACGCGCAGGTAGACTTCCGCGAACTGGCCGGCGCCGCCGGTCTGCTTCTTGTGGCGGTAATGTCCTTCGCCGTTGCTTGTAATCGTTTCACGGTACGGCACTTTGGGAGTGTCCATGTTCATCTCGACCTTGAACTGCTCCTTGAGACGCTTCGCCACGATGGCGAGGTGCTGGTCTCCCATGCCGGAGAGCAACGTCTGGTGCGTCTCGTGATTGCGCGTGACGGATACAGTAGGATCGGTTTCGGCGATCTTGTTGAGTCCGGTGATGATCTTCTCGTCTTCGCCGCTTTTGACAGCAGAGATGGCGTATGACATGACCGGAGTCGGGAAGTCGATGCGCGGCAGCGCCGGTACTCCGGGCGACGAGGAGAAGGTGTCGCCGATATGCGGTCCCTTTAGCTTGGCGATGGCGAATACCGTTCCCGGGCAGGCTTCGGCGACGGGGGTGGTCGTCTTTCCATTGACGAGCAGTATTTGGCCGAGTCGCTCCTTTGCTCCGGTGGAGATGTTGTAGATGTCACTCTCGGACTTGAAAATTCCGCTGACCGTGCGGATGAACGTCAGTTGTCCGCTGTACGGATCGTTGATCATCTTGAAGACGATACCGAAGGCGTCGCCTTCCTCGGAGACCTTGTCGGGTCCGCCTTCGAGCGGCACGTATTCGAGCGGAATCGGGAAGATGTCGCGGATTGCGTCAAGCATTTCATCGACGCCGATGTCTTTTGCGGCGCTGACCGGGAACACCGGGATGGTGGAACCGGCGAGCGCGAGTCCGTGCAGTCCCTTGCGGATTTCCTCCGGCGTCAGAGTTCCGTTCTCAAAGTAGCGATTCATGAGTTCTTCGTCGGTCTCGGCGATGGCATCAAGCCAGAGCTGGCGGCATTCGGCGACGTCATCGGCGATGTCTGCGGGCACGTCTTTTTCAAACACGCTCACGACCCGCTCGAAACCTTGTTCCTTTCCGACCGGCCAGTAGAGCGGAATGATGACGTTGCGACCATGGTTGTGGCGCATGATCTCAAGCGTCGCCTTGAAGTCGGCGCGCTCTCTGTCAAGACGGCTGACGACGCCGTATCTCGCCACGCGGCGTTTCTTTGCGAGTTTCCATGCCCTCGCTGTTCCGACCTGCGGTCCGTCAACCGCGTCCACCAGGACCACTGCGGCGTCGGTGATGCGCAGAGAAGAGAGAACCTGTCCGAAGAATTCGCCGTATCCGGGGGTGTCGGAGAAGAACAGCTGGGTGCCTTTCCATTCGCAGTGCAGCGTGGACGCGTAGATGCCGGCCTGGCGTTCTTGTTCCTCTGGCATGAAATCGCTGACGGTGTTCTTCGATTCCACCGACCCCATGCGCTGTATCGCGCCACCTTTCTTTAGGATCAGTTCGCTGAGAGTCGTCTTTCCGGATCCTGCGTGACCTGCAATGATGAAGTTGCGTACGTTGGCGGCGTTGCCCATAGTGATACCTCCACAAGTTGTTTGTTTCGAACTGGCGACATCCACACTCACTGGGGTACTATAATCGCGGTGACAACCGGTTGTCAAGCCGATTGCGCACGGGAAAGGGCGGATTGGGTGTCTAAGACAACTATGCTAGAGAAGGACCGATTCAAACAGTCCGGCGAGCAGGAACAACACCGCCAGCACGGTGAAGATTATGCGCCAGCGGGTGTAGTAGGAACGGGGCTTTTCGCTGCCCGGGGCGGTGGAGCTGCCCTTGAGTCGGGCGAAACCTCCGGTGTGGGCATAGCCGCCGACGCGGAGTCGGCGGGGATGCCTGGGCGTCTGGTTGTCCATCCTAGAGCGGAAGGAACGACTCGTTGCCCTTGAACGAGACTATGGTCTCGGTGAGAATGCCGATCGCAGCCTCGACATCGCGCAGGTCGCAGATCTCGACCGGCGAATGCATGTACCTGTTCGGAATACTAAGGAGCGCGGTGGCGACGCCGGCGCGGGTCAGCTGTATCTGCGCCGCGTCGGTTCCGCCGGAAGCCCGGTGTGCCGCGGCCTCCTGGTACGGGAACTTGAATTTCTTCGCGGTCTTGCGAACCATCTCGCCGAGCACAATGTTGTTGTCGCAGCTGCGGTTGAGCTCCGGTCCGCCGCCGAGCTTGATTTCGCCGAGCAGTTTCTTGGGAATGTCGGGGAGGTCTGTGGCGAAGCCGACGTCCAGCGCGAAACCGACCTGCGGATCGATTCCAAAGGTGCTGGTGGTGGCGCCGCGCAGTCCGACTTCCTCCTGGACGGTCCCGACACCGTAGACGGCGACGTTGAGCTTGCGCTTGGAGAGGGCCTTCATGACCTCCGCCACGACGAACGCGCCGACCTTGTCGTCGGTTCCCTTGGAATAGAAGCGGTTCTTTCCGATGAAGTGGAAGTTGGGACGCATGGCCACCGGATCGCCGATGGAGACGAGTTTCTCGGCCTCGGCCTTGGATTCTGCGCCGATGTCGATCCACATGTCCTCGAGCTCGGGGGAACGGTCGCGTTCCTCCTTCCTGAGCAGGTGGATTGGCTTCTTGCCGATGACGCCGCGCACCTATCCCGTCGCAGTCAGGATGTCAACTGCGCTGGACGGGACGTTGAGCTTGTCGATGCCGCCGTTGGGGCGGAAGTAGATGAGTCCCTCGGCGTCGATGTAGACCACCTGGAATCCGATTTCATCGTAGTGGCCGGCCAGCATGACCCGCATCGGCGCGCCCTCGTTGAGGACGGCGATGGAGTTTCCGAGGACGTCGGCCCTGACATCGCAGCATCCGGAGAGGTACTTGCGGAAACAGCGTCCCGCCTCCATCTCGAAACCGGACGGACTGGAGCAGTTCATGAACTCCTCCAGGAACTTCAGACTGGCGCGTGCGAGCATGGCGCTACCTGTTCTCGAGCTCGAACTTCTTCATGAAGTCGATGAGCGCCTGGACGCCCTCGACCGGCATCGCGTTGTAGATGCTGGCGCGGCATCCGCCGACCAGGCGATGGCCCTTGAGCTCCATGAGTCCGGCCGCCTTGGCCTCGGCGACGAACTTCGCATCGGTCTCGTCGTTCGGCGTGCGGAAGACGACGTTCATGCGCGAACGGTCGGCCTTGGCGACCGTCGAGCGGAAGAAGCTGCTGCTGTCGAGGAAATCGTACAACATGGCGGCCTTGGCGTTGTTGACCTTCTCGACTCCGGCGATCCCGCCCTTGGCGATGATCCAGTCGGTGACCAGCGAGAGAATGTAGATGCCGAAGGTCGGCGGGGTGTTGAACATCGACTCGTTCTCGATGTAGGTGCTGTAGCGCAGCATGGTCGGAACCTTGGAGTTGTCGGTGCGCTCGGCCAGGGCTTTCTTGATGATGACGACGGCCATTCCGCTGGGTCCGAGGTTCTTCTGGGCGCCGGCGTAGATCATGTCGAACTTGGAGGCGTCGAAGCAGCGCGACATGATGTCGCTGGACATGTCGGCGATGAGCGGAACTCCGGCCGGGGCGGTCGGGAGGTTCTGGTACTGGGTTCCGGCGACTGTGTTGTTGCTGGTGATGTGCATGTAGGCCGCGCCCGGGGTGCTCTTCCATTCGGAGGCCGCGGGGATGTGGTCGTACTTGGTCTCGCGGCTGCTGGCCACGATGTTGACGTTGCCGAACATCGCCGCCTCCTTGGCCGCCTTGTTGCTCCAGACGCCGGTGTCGACGTAGTCGGCGGTTCCGCCGTTGAGCAGGTTCATCGGAATCATGGCGAACTGCATGCTGGCGCCGCCCTGGACGATGATGACGGAGTATTCGTCGGAAAGGTTGAGAAGCTGCTTGATGTTGGCCTCGGCCTTCTCCAGCACCGGCTTGAAGTACTTGCCGCGGTGCGAGAGCTCCATGATGCCGCTGCCGCTGTCCTGGTAGCAGGTGAATTCATCCTGCGCCTTCTTCATGACCTCCGCCGGAAGAGTTGCCGGGCCCGCTGCGAAATTGTACACCTTCATTCTTGGATCCTTTCGGTTTTGACGCGTTATGCGTGTTTCCTGGTTTTATGGAATTTTATCCAAAGAATATACACTGAAAGACAGGCGTTTTCAATTTGTTGAACGGCTGACGGGGCTTTATCGATCCGGAGGACCCGCGTTTTTATCCTGAAAGTCGTGCAATACTGACACGATAATCAAAAACAATTCTTAGGAGCGTCTTTCTTCTAGAAATCGCGCTCCATTTTTCTTGACTTTTTTAGTGGACGATACGTTCACTAAACAAAGGAGACAAGAATATGCCTAGACCAAGAACAGGGAAAACTCATGTCGGAGAACGTCGCGAATACAGGAAAAACAGAGACATTTACGTCTATGAACGAGTAACAGGCTACAATCCGAAGACCCGCAAGACGGTGACGTTGAGCGAACACCTGAAGGGGAAGATAATTGCAGGAACAAAAGATATAGTACCAACGCGACCTAAGCGAAAAAAAGGAGATGCTATGTTCGGCAGCAAGGCGGAGTCGTTTCGCAAGCATACGGGAACCACGGAACTTCTCGAATGGATTGGGCGTTCTTCCGGCATTGACAAAGATGTGCTAGCATCGTTTTTCCAAGGAGATGCCGAGAAGATTTTATCAATCGCCCGGTATCTCATGGCTACCGATGGCAATTCGCTGCCGCGAATGGAGAGTTGGCAAGTCATGCATGATCTGCCTTGTCAATACGGCATCAGTCAGGATGTGTACGGAGACCTTTTTCGTTCCATCGGGCAAAATGAAAACAGTGTGCAGCGTTATTTTCGTTGCCGTGCCTCGGTCTTGAAGACTAAACCGGCCATCGCCTTTGATTCCACCACTCTCTCCACCTATTCCGAAAACCAAATAGAAGCGAGACAAGGATTTAACAAGGACAGAGACGGGCTGAACACGATCAAACTTCTCACTTTGTATTCAATCAAGGACAGCGAACCGATTGCATTTGCCAAGCAGCCTGGGAATGTGCCAGATGTCATTTCCATAGAGAATGCGCTAAAACAAGTCAAGTGCCTTGGCGTGGACAAGCCTATAATTGTCACCGACAATGGCTACTGCAGCCAGGACAACATGGCCGAGTTTGCGCGAAGAAACATGAAGTTTCTCACACTGGCCGATGCCGACATCAGCTGGGTGCGCTCGATAATAGACGAACTCAAGGAGGCCATATCCTTGACATCGCATATCTGTCCTTTTGATATTCACACACGCGGAGCGTCAACTACGGTCATGCATCAGTTCAAGTTCAAAAGACATCGTACACGCGGAGGAATTGCCGCAGGGGAAACAGAGTCATTCTCCAGGCGGTTAAATGTACACGTGTTCTACTCTCAGGACAATATGAGCAAGAAGGCCGTTGCGTTTGATGAATCTCTTCTCAAGCTGAAGAAACAACTCGAGGACGGAGAGACTGATTTTACTCAATCGGCCCAAAGGAAAATTGACAGATTTTTCGTCTTGAGCAAATTGGGGCGTGGCGGTCATTTGAAGGTTGGATTCAATGAAGAAGCAATAGCAGAAGCACGTAAGTACTTCGGTTATTTTGCTCTTGTCGGGAATCAACAGATGGACACGTTCGAGGCTCTTGAGAACTATAGATTGCGCGAGAAAATCGAAGAGGCATTTGCCGACCAAAAAGGATCTTTGGACAGTCGGAAGCCTAGGGTCTGGTATCCTGACAATTTGAGAGGACGCATGTTTGTACAATTCGTGGCGCTTGGCTACCGTTGCCATTTCAAGAAACGGCTCAAGGAAATCCGAGACGAACTTGACCATCCGACGCCTGGCCAGTCAAAAGAACAGCGCGCGCTTGAAAAGAAATTGGCGGATTGGTTGGATGCGCATTCCGTTGCGCAAATTATGGACTGGTTTGATTGCATTGAAACAACAACCTGTCAAGCTGCGTCCAAGGAGGTGCGGTGGTCAACGGAATCAGTGGCCCGAGACAAGCTGCTTTTGACAAAGCTTGGCGTCATCAAGGAATAGTGAACGCTTTATCCGACTTTCAGGATATGTAAGGGGGCCCATTGAAGCCTGGTCTTCTGATAAAACAAAAACAGATTTTTAGAAGGAGATGAATTATGGCTGGTTTGCTTTGTTTGTGCGGAAACGGAATGAGCAATTCTACTGCTCCTTCGGATTTCATTGCGGAGATTTACAGGAAGGACGATTTTGAAAAAGCCGTTGCCGTGGAGATGGAACTTGTCGATTTGTGGGACGAGTTCAGGGAATTTTGGTATTGCCAGGAATGCAAGAGAATAACCGTCATAGACCGAAAGATAGGCAATTACGCATGCAGTTATTCCAGAAAAAAACTGGCAACCCCTGTCTTGTTCGAGACGATACGGGACTGGCAGGAACTGTTGTATTGGCGTGACCAGGAATTTTATGACGCCATTGAAGAGAGTGTGCATCGAACGGTAGGGGACTTTGTTAAGTTTCATCCTTCGCGTTACAACGTGCGGATTTCTCCTGATTTTACGTTGGTCCATGTATTTGCTTCGCGAACTGGTGAATATTTGTTCAGTTACGTTCTTGACGAGACACCGGATTTTGCCCGGAATACACCATATGGCGTTTCATGGTTAATGCAAAGCTATACCCTCGGAATTGATAGCAAAATGTATTCGGGAAAATCGCGCTGATAGAGTGCCGCGGTCCGGAATCAGTTGACGGAGACTTGGTTCTCCGATATATGTCGATTCGCCTTCGAATGGCAGTCCCGGTATCGGTTTCGCCGGATTGTCCGATGTGCACGCTTGAGCATTGGGATTCCCTCTGTGCCGGGCGTGGCAAAGAGTAGAAGGCAGTGCCTTCACCGCAATGAGCAGGGCGGGAACTCGGGAGCCGACGAACCGGACGGTTCCTACTTTCCGCCTACGAAATACGTCTTCAGCGGCGGGAAGCCGTTGAATTCCACTGCTGCATAGCTTGCGGTGTAGGCCCCGCAGGTCAGCCAGTAGATGCGGTCGGTCGGCTTGATGTACGCCGGAAGCGGATTGCGGAAGTATTCGTACATGATGTCCTGGCTGTCGCAGGTGGGACCGGCGATGATGAAGTCCTCGCAATATTCCCCGCGCGCCTCGCAGTAGAGCGGATACTTGATGCTTTCGTCGAAGGTCTCGACCAGTCCGTTGAAACGCCCGACGTCGGTGTAGAGCCACTTGTCGATGCCGGTCGCCGACTTCTTGCTGACGAGCACGACCTCGCTGACGAGAACGCCGGCCTCCGCCACCATCGAGCGCCCAGGCTCCAGGATGATTTCCGGAAGGTCGTCTCCGAAATCCTCCGTCAGATAGCGGGTGATTTCCTCGGCGTATACATCCATCTCGTTCGTCTTGCTGATGTAGTTGGCGGGGAATCCTCCGCCCATGTTTATCATCTTGAGCTGGATGTTTTCGCCGTTCAGGTAGTTGAAGATGTAGCGGACCTTTGCGATCGCCGAGTCCCAGGCTCCGATTTCGCGCTGCTGGGATCCGACGTGGAAGCTTATTCCGTATGGATCGAGATTCAACGTCTTGGCGAGTATCACCAGGTCGATTGCCATGTCGGGATGGCATCCGAACTTGCGCGAGAGCGGCCAGTCGGCGGTTTCGCCGCCTTCCGAGAGTATCCGGAAGAACACCTTCGACCCCGGTGCTTCTTTTGCGATGTTGCGCAGGTCGTATTCGCTGTCGGTGGCGAACAACCTCACGCCTTTCTCGTAGAAGTAGCGGATGTCCGTGGCCTTCTTGATGGTGTTCCCGTAGCTGATCCTGTCGGGAGACACCTCGAGCGACAGCACGCGGTCCAGCTCGTAGCGCGAGGCGATGTCGAAGTTGACGCCGAGGTCACGCAGCAGAGAGATGACCTCCGGCGCCGGATTGGACTTCACTGCGTAGTATATCTTGGCGTATGGGAAGAACCTCTTGAGTTCCTGGCAACTTTTCCTGATGATGTCAAGGTTGACGACGAGAAACGGCGTCTCGTGTTTCGCGGCTTCCGACTTGATGAGGTTCCATTCGTCGGCACTATAGTAGTCATTGAGATTAATCGACATGCGCGACTCCTTTTTTTTGCAAAAAAACGAAATCCCCGCCGGTGTCATCCGCCGGCAAGGCCGAAAAAAACGAACGTGTCGCTTTTGCTTTCCGTCATCCGGGCAACCGCTGGCCCGGACAAAACGTTCATTGTATTACACGTCGACATACCGATTTGCGAATCGCCTTAATATTGTACGAAACAACATTCTTTACAATAGGATATTGCAAAAAAAACGTTAGCAAACGATATTTTGATGCGGGCGACTTGTGATGGCGGTTGGCTTGTGCCGGCATGTTTCGGCGTTCGAGTCCGTTGTGTATGAATGAAAAGCGGAAAAAGGAGAAGAAAAGATGATTGCAGTGGTCGCGTTCTGCATGTTGTGCATGCTTTTGTTCATCGGAAAGATATTGCGTATCGCCATACCGTTCTTCCAGAAACTGTATCTTCCAAGCTCCGTGATCGGAGGAGTGGTCGGGCTGATTGCGTTTACCTGTCTTGACGCGCATATTCCCACCATAATCAAGGACGCGATGTACGATCTTCCCGGATTTCTCATCAATGTGGTGTTCGCCACGCTTTTCCTGGGTGCCACCGCCCCGTCGCTTGGAAAGGTCTTCAAAATCGCGCTGCCCCAGCTTTGCATTGGACAACTGCTGTCATGGGGGCAGTACGTCGTCGGAATCGGAGTGACAGGTCTTTTGCTGACACCGCTTTTCGGCATACCGCCGATGTTCGGCAATCTGCTGGAAATCGGTTTTGAAGGTGGGCATGGAACCGTCGGCGGACTGATCGAAACGTTCCGCTTCTACGAGTGGTCGGCCGGGGCCGATCTCGGATTCACGATAGCGACCGCCGGCATGATAATCGGCATCGTGCTTGGAATGATGCTGGTCAATCTGGCTTTGAGCAGGAACTGGATTACGGGGGTGCGGAGATTCAAGGACCGGGACAGGATCGAGCGTCTCGGACTTTACCATGAGGACGCCCGTCCGTCTGCCGGAGAGCAGACGGTGCAGTGCGATTCCGTAGATTCGCTGGCCTGGCACATCACGCAGATCGGACTGGCGATTTTCATCGGCTACTTGATCCTAGTGGGACTCCAGAAGTGCGAGATCCTGCTTTTCCCGCATTCCAAAATCCGCATCTTCTCTGGATTTCCGCTCTTTCCGCTTAGCATGCTCGGCGGTCTCGTCATCCAGCGGATTATGGGGAAGTTCAAGGTTTCGTATCTCATCAACCATGATCAGATGCTGCGCATTTCCGGCGCCTCGCTTGACTTCCTAGTGGTGGCGGCGATGACCACGGTGAAACTTTCCGTGGTCTGCGAAAACGCCATTCCGCTTCTCGTCATCGTCACGCTCGGCACGTTGTGGACGGTCGGAGTGGTGCTGCTCATCGCCCCGAAGGTGTTCAAGACCTACTGGTTCGAACGTGCGATCGCCGAGTTCGGTCAGGCGACCGGCGTGACGGCCACCGGTCTCATGCTGCTGCGCACGGCTGACCCGGAGATGAAGACCGATGCGCACACTTCGTTTGGCTGCAAGCAGCTGCTACAGGAGCCAATCATGAGCGGAGGCGTGACGGCAACGGCGCTGGCGCTGGTCTGCGTTTACGGGTGGAGACCGGTCTGGTTCTTCTGCCTGTTCATGCTGGTCGCATGGCTAGTGGTGGCCTTTTTCATCGCGAGGGACAATCGTAGGTCGAACGAAATCGAAACCAAGGACTGAGCATCCGGTGGCGGGAGGACATGGAGCATGTCAAATTTTCGATTGGGGCTAATCTCCATTTTAAACCGTAACTTTTGTTTTAGGTAGCCGCAATTTCTGTTAAAAATCTTTTCCCAAGG
>JAKSOH010000134.1 GCA_024405675.1 Victivallaceae bacterium | reverse complement strand
AAACGTCGAGTCAGCACCCGGCGAAGCCTGCTCGGCGATCTACGCAGGGCCGGCATAGCATCCGGCGATGCCGTCATGGTCCACGCCAGCGTGAAATCTCTTGGAATCATCGACGGCGGGGCCGCCTCGTTCATAGGGGCGCTGCAGGACGCGGTGACCGGCGATGGCATTCTGGCCATGCCGGCGTTGAGCGACGCGGTCGACGACGGCGTCGGATACGAGTACGATCCGGAGACCACCCCCATCGTCAAGTGGATTGGAGTGCTTCCGAAGTTGTTTTGGAAATTCCCTGATGTCGTGCGCAGCGCCTGCCCCACGCATTCCGTACTCGCCTGGGGCCGGGACGCGCGGAATTTCATCTCGCAGACAAATCCGTATGACTGTTTCGCCCCGGACGGCCCCTGGGCGAAGTTGCGCGACCGGAACGGCAAGATACTTCTCGTCGGTTCCAGGTCCATCGACTCGAACACCTTCATCCACGCCTGCGAATCCTGGTACGCCACCTACATGGAAAGCGTCATGGTAAGGGTGCTTGGTTCAGGAAGCCACGCAGAGGTCAACTACCCCGGCGGATGCCGTGGCGGCTGGTACCATCTGGGACGTCTCGCTCCTTATTTCCAGATGATCGAGCGCGACGGACTGGTATGCGATGTAAAAATCGGCGACGCCGATGTCGTGCTCATCGAGGCCGGCCGGCTCGCCGAGGCAATGAAGTCCTACCTGGCCGATGACCCCGCCCTGCTCCTACACAAGTCAGGATGCGGAAACTGTGCAAAGACGAGGAGTCGGATCCGGCCGGATCGCTAAGGTCATTCGTGCCTCCAGTACGTTAATTTGCCGACACCAACAGTGCGATGTATAGTACCCGTAAACTGTTAGCATACCACGTTTTCCGGAGGATACAATGGACACGGGCATTGACTTCACCGACTACGCAAACGGAGCTGTAACCATCACCAAGAAAGACGGTTCCGTCGAAACATTCGCAACCATCACAGGAGAATCCTACTCCAGCGCGATTTACACGGAGATCGTTGTCGACGGCGGAAACGCCGACGAAATAAAGATTTACGACGCCAAGAGTTACAGCGACCTCAGAAAATCCGGCATCACCATGGAGGTGAAGAACGGAGGCACCGCCACCGGAATATCCCTGGACAACGGCGGAAAGAACAACGCCGGCGGTCCTACGCTGAAGATATCGGACGGCGGATATGTACGTGACGTCAAATTCACGGCGGGAACGAGCAGTTTGCGCGGACACGGCAAGATAGAGGTCTACGCCGGCGGCATGCTTCAGGACGCGGTGCTAGATGCGCCGACCTCCGCCCCCCAATGGCTGATCATCTTCTCCGGATCCGCATCCGGCATACTGCTGACTTCTAGTGGAACCGGCAGTGCCGCCGGCGCTGGCGGACATGCGTCGCTCGACGGAGGATGCATCACCGGCAGCACCGTGCGGTGGGGCGGCTGGCTCGACTTGCAGTCCGGAGCCGAAGCGGCCGACATCCTAGTCGA
>JAKSOH010000133.1 GCA_024405675.1 Victivallaceae bacterium | reverse complement strand
GGGCCGAAGTCGGCGGGATAGCGCGACTTCGCCTTGGTGTGGCTGCCGGTGAGGTGCAGCAGCACCAGCTTCGGTCCGGAGGCGTCCTTTGTCTTTCCGATGGCGTTCCGGAGATAGGGGAGCAGGTCCTCGTCGAAACCGGTCGACTTCCCGTGGGTCTCCCTGACATAAACCGATTCGTCGACATGGGCGAACACCACGCCGATGGGGCCGTCGTATCTTCCCCACCGCCACTGGTTGCTGAACAGCGAGATGTCGTATCCGGCGCGCTTGAGTATGTCGAAGAGCGTGCAGCGCGGATTCTGCTTGTCCTTGATCGTGCTCTGGGTGAAGAGGTAGCGCACCGCGCGCGTCGTCCCCTGTATGGCCGCGAGCACATCGTCGTACGCGATGACTCCGTCCCCGAGCCCGGACAGGAGCGGGCAGGTGTTCCTGGAGTATCCGTAGAGGCCGAGGTGCTTCCTGGAGGCGCTTTCGCCGAGCACGATGACGCCGACCATGTCGCGCGCCTTCGGATCCAGCGCGATGTTTCCCGGGACGGCCGGCGACTGCGCCATGGCCGTGAGTGCGTGGAAATCCCGGTTGTACATGTAGTATCCGCTGCACAGGTTGAGCGCCAAGTTCCTCCGGAACGGCTTCGTCCGGTCCTTGCCGGAGCCGTATATGTAGGCGAACCTCGCGCCGTACGGCAGGAGCATCGCGAACCCCAGGATCGCGCCGAAGACGGAAAAGCGCCATGGTCTCCGGAACAGCAGGACGGTGGCCGCGGTGATCGCGACGAAGAAGACGAGCAGTATCGCGATTGTCCAGAATCCGTAGAAGTAGCCGACGAATTCCTGGATTTCCTTCGGCGACGTCGCGGCGAGCACGGCGAAGATGTCGCCGTCGATCTGCAATGCGAAATGGTATCTCAGCGCGGAGGAGACCATGGATACGATGCCGAACAGCGGCACGAACACGCAGACATACACCCTGGCGGCAATCTTCGGGAGCATCACGGGAATCGCGCCCATGAGCAAGCAGAACCACAGTCCCTGCAGGAAGCGGTTGCCGAATCCCTTCATCCCGATGTTGTCGATGACGAGCAGCAGCACGAAGAATGCCGTGACCGCCAGCCAGTTCAGCAATATGTCCCGTTTCCCCTTGAGAAATGCGTACGGGCGTTGGAGAATGTCCATTGGTGTTTTCTCCGAATGATGATTGAAACACGATGATACCCGGAAAATATCCAGTAATCCATGCCAATGCAAGTTCTGCCAAGTCAGGCGTGAGGAGAAAAGGACGATCCCCGGCGGGGAAACATCCATCGCCTTCCCCCTGGCGGATTTGCGCCCGGAGGGGACCGGCCAGCCTGTGGAAGCGGGGCTTCGAAACAGAAGCGGAACCTTGCGCTGCGGATCGGTCCGGGCCAGGGATTGCCACGTTGAAAAGCGATGTCCGCGGCGTCAGGCCATCCGTCAAAGTATCACGGGGAATCTTGTTCCAACGGGCAAGGACGATCCTATGGAACTCGACGACAGGGGGCCGATTGAATGCGAGTTGTACGGAGGGAAGGACAAGGCGAGGATGCCTTGGCCAGGGTGCTCGCGAACGGCGGGATTCTCCAAGTGGCGGACTGCGTGCCGGCGACACGAACCGACACCATCTATTGCGTTGCCGGCGCCAGAGGACGCATGGCCGCCGGCGGAGTTTGTAGTGTATGTTTTACATGGAAAAACGCAAGTCTAAGGTTGAATTGCAGCCAGGAATGCGACGGAGAATTTGGCATGAATCCGCAACTTATGCTATATTTTGTGTTGGGCAGTCCAAAGCTTGGAGCTTCTTCCAGGCGTTCATTTGTGGGAATTTTTGTTGCATATAGTTTTTTAGTAAGAAATGCAGTGATCTCATCCACGTCCTGGTGATAAAGGTTGGTACGACTGTCAAAC
>JAKSOH010000132.1 GCA_024405675.1 Victivallaceae bacterium | reverse complement strand
ATTCTTTCATTTCCTGTCTCGCCAACAGTAATCTCATCATCAACTTCGCCACGGAGGGAGTGCTCGAATGCGTTCGGGCTGCCGCATCGGCCGGTGTCGCCGCGGTGATCGGCACCACGGCGCTCGATGCCACGACACGCGCCGAACTGGCGCAGCTTGCCTCGAAGGGTGCCAGAATCGTCCTCGCCAGCAACATGAGTGTCGGCGTCAACACGCTGTTCAAGCTCGTCCGCGAGGCGGCCCGAATTCTCGGACCCGACTACGATGTCGAGATTGTCGAGATGCACCACAACCAGAAGAAGGACGCACCGAGCGGTACCGCCGTGAGTCTCGCCAATATCATCTGCGAGGAACGCGGTCTCGACTACGACCGCGACATCCGCCACGGGCGCGTCGGCATGGTCGGCGCCCGCACCCGCGGTGAGATTGGCATGCACAGCTTGCGCGGCGGAGACGTGGTCGGAGACCACACCGTCATATTCTCGATCGGCGGCGAACGCGTGGAGCTGACCCACAAGGCCTCCAGCCGCGACACCTTCGCCCGCGGCGCGCTGGCCGCCGCCAGGTTCCTGTTCACGGCGAAGTCCGGACTCTATGACATGCAGGATGTGCTGAAACTGAAGTGATCCCCCGATGATCGCAACGGAGACCAACATACTGATCCGCGAGCCGGACGGCATTTGCCGGCCGTTCTCCGTTTCCTCGTTGCAGAGCCGGCTCGCAAGCGGGTTCATCGGCGTCGGCCGCGGAGATTCGGCCTATCTGGCCGAGGATATCGCGCTCGCCGTGGAGTATTCGATGCGCCATGGCGGACGGCCGGAGATGCTGTTCGAACGCGGCGAACTCGATTCCGCTGTGGTCCGGGCGCTCGAGCAGAACGGATTCGGCGATGTCGCTGGACTTTTCGCCGTTCCAGGGAACGGCGGCGTCATCACCGTCGACACATCGGCGCGCGAGGAGATTGCGGAAATACTTGCCAATCACCTCAGTTGCGGCAAGTCGCGCATCGCCTCCGTGGTCGCCCATGTCTCCGATGCGCTGCGGCGCGCCGGCATACGCGAGGCCTCGCCGCAGCTGCTGCTCGAGATGGCCAGGCATTTCACACTGGCCGAATCCGCAGGAATTGCCGTTCCAGATGGTTCCGGTCCGGATTCCAGGGAACCCGTGTTTTCGGACGAAGCGCTGGAACTGCTTGGATCCGGAGTCGTGCGCTACAATGGCGGAACCCGCATATTTCCGTCGATACGCTTTCACTTCATGATCGGAGCTTACGCGAAGTCGCGCAAATGGTCCGTGCCGGCCACCGAGATGGAAATTGCCCCCGATCTCTGGAGCGTGGGAATGGTTCTGGACGGAATGCGGCGCGAACTCGAGTCGGCCTACGGCGATAATCCGCCGCCGTGCACGCTGGCCATTCCGGACATGAACGAATTCCTTTCCGAATATTTCCAGCAGAAGTCTCCGGACGGACGAACGGCCCGCGAACTGGCCGGCATGCTGGTCCAGCCTTTGTCAAGACCATTGTACAAGTTAACCATGGAGTGAACTATGATACGCAGAATCCTGTTCCAGGGTGATTCCATCACCGATGTCAACCGTTCGAAGGACGTCGTACCCAATTTTATGATGGGCGGGGGGTACGCCACCATGACCGCCGGACGGCTATCCGCCGATCATCCGGAGCTCGGGCTGGAGTTCATGAACCGCGGCATATCCGGCAACCGGGTGTCCGACCTGTACGCCAGGTGGAAGGTCGATGCGATCAATTTGCGTCCCGACTTGATAACGATACTCATTGGAATCAACGACGTGTGGCACGAGGTCGACCAGTCCAATGGCGTCGATACCGAGCGTTTCGAGGAGGTGTACCGCATGCTGCTGAAGTGGACGCTCCGCGATCTACCGGAAGTCAGGCTGGTGCTGCTCGAGCCGTTCTATCCCATGCACGGAGTCGTCGCCCAGGAGACATGGGCCCCGTACATTTCCGACATCGACGCCAAGCGCGCGGTCGGGCGCCGCATCGCCGACGAATTCGGCGCGGCGCTCA
>JAKSOH010000131.1 GCA_024405675.1 Victivallaceae bacterium | reverse complement strand
CCAGCTTTCCAAGTTCGCGCTGAACCACCGGGCGATCCTCGCGGTAGGTCACGCCAAACCAGCTGTCGGCGCTGTGGCGCATCTGAACGCGCGCCTTGCCGGCCTGGATCAGCGAATCCACGGCGAAAGGCAGATAGAACTCGCTCTTCATCTCCGTGCCGCGCTTGGCGAGAAATCCCAGGAAGAGCTCCTCGAGCTCGTCCAGGAACTCCGGCATGAATCCCCGGGAGGTCATGGAAACCGGTTCGCTCCCCTTGAACTCGACTTCGGTGCCGTCCTCGAGCGCGCTGAATATCCTGCCGTCGCGGCGGAATATCTTGGTGTGCTCGACGACCTGCGTCAGGCAGCCGTCGCTCTCCTGGCAGATGCCGCGCGAGACGGTTCCGTTCTCGCTGAGCGTGTTGCCGAGGGCGAATGCCGCGATGCAGGCTCGGATTTCCTTCTGCGCCGGGGGATTGGAAAGATATCCCGCCAGCTGGCGGTAGCTGTCCTCGCCGTAGAAGTCATCGGCGTTGATGGCGGCGAAAGGTCCGTCGAGAAGCTCGCGGGCGCAGTACACCGCATGACCGGTTCCCCAGGGCTTCGTACGTCCCTCCGGGACCTTGAATCCGCCCGGCAGTTGGTCGAGCGATTGGAACGCATACTCGAGCGCCACGTGGTTGGCGTACCTGGCTCCGATTACCCGCTTGAAATCCTCCTCGAAGTCGCGACGGATGACGAAGACTATGCGCTTGAATCCGGCGCGCAACGCATCGAACACCGAGTAGTCCATTATCGTCTCTCCGCCGGGACCGAGCTGGTCCAGCTGCTTGAGGCCGCCGTAGCGGCTCCCCATTCCGGCCGCCAATACGAGAAGTGTAAGATCCTTGTTCATGACGATTCTCCTTGTTTTACTTTGCGTCCTGTCCGGACGTCTATTCATATCTGGTTCCGATTACGTGACCGTATGGATCGCGGTAGGTCGTGGTGCCGCCGCTTTCGGAGGACTGCCACATCGTATGTCCGGCGAAATCCCTGAACATGTCGTCGGATTTCGTACCGGTCGCGTGACCGGCGGAATCGCGGTAGACATAGCCGCGTTCGCTCTCGTGGCGACTGCCGACCACATGGCCCGAAGCATCGCGGTAGACGGAGCGCCCGCCATCGTCCTGCCTGCTTCCCACCATGTGGCCCGCGGCATCGCGGTAGATCGTCCTCCCGTTGTGCTCGGTCGACGTCCCGACGACATGTCCGGCGGCGTCGCGGTAATAGGTCGTCGATGCGTTCAGGGCCAGGAAAACCATGACGGCCGCGAAGAAAACGACCGGCTTCATTTCATTGCCCCTTCGAACCACGCGGCCATGATTTCCGCCGGATCGAGTTCGACCGGGAGGTCTCCGTCATCCTCCGGCGACGGCTCCTCGCCCGGGCCGGCAGGAGCGAACGTCTCCTACGATTCCGGATCTTCATCGAACACGGGGAGGACCATGTCCTCCGGTATCACCGGATTCCTGAACACGGTATGGGGCAGATCGATGTGCGGATGGCACATGTCGAAACGCTCCTTCTGCGTCGGCGTCAGGAACTCCTCCTTGAGAAATGTCACGATCTGGCGGCGATGTTCGTCGTAGATGACGGGAAACACCCGGTCGCGGTAGGGAACCGCAACCTTGACGCTGCATCCGGAACGGGAAATGAGCACTGTCTCGCGTCCGTTGCGGAGCATTGCCTCCATTTTCGCCAGGTCCTCGTTGGTGATCTTGACGTCATGGCGCTGCAACATGCGGATGCGGGCGTGGAACGCGAAGTTCTTCCTCGCGCTCAGTCGTTTCGTCCGTCCATGCCACATTTCAGCACCCTCCTGTTTCCCATTCAAAGCATTCTTTGAATGTATCACTAATCACAGGCAAAAACAATTTGTTCACACCGTGGCGAGTCGGTATATTAAACGGCAGGGATGGTCTGGCGCAAGTGCGGCAACCTGTCATTTGTGCAATTTGGATCAGATTTTACAAAGATATTGTCTCTGCGTGCGAATCATCGTGCCATGGCTCGCGAACATAATTGAAGAGCAGGTGAAGAGGCTGAGAAACGATTGTTTCTCAAAATGGACATGTAACACTGAAAGCGTCAGGAGAAAGCGTCAATCTAGAATTCGAGGAAGCAAGGGGAGTTACTGGTGGTCACTTTCTAACGCGACAGCGGGAAAACCAGACCAG
>JAKSOH010000130.1 GCA_024405675.1 Victivallaceae bacterium | reverse complement strand
GTTGGGAATTGACGTCACAAACTCGCTTGTGGCTCCCTAAAATAAAAGTTACGGTCTAAATAATGCAATCAAGTAGGATTTCGTTGCTTTATGCATTTTTAAGATCATGATTTTTTGACACTCAAATAATTGAACGATGTCTATTGCGCATAGTATAATTTTATCTTGTTACCAGTAATTGTTCATATATACGAAGAAGCGTAAGACTATATCATGGTGGTGTTGCAGCTTTTTGCGTCTTGGGTAAAACATCACTTTCAAAGCAAGATTTTTCACAGATTCTGCAAAAGACCCATAAATTCTGCGCAAGAGGCGAAAATTGGGAAACTTTTAATTGACTGCCCGTTGATTTTGGTTTTCAGTTAGTGCACGCCGGTATCGTCGTGATGCGATATCTCTAAAGCATTGAACGTCCATTCATTCGAGGAACTCGCGGCGGATCGTCACCGGTATCAGCGCCGACCATCCGCAAAAGTCGCGGTTGGCGTTCGCCGACGGGATGTCGCTGCGGTCCGGTCGGTAATTTTCCCAGACGGTTCCAGTCGATTCGAAGAGCTCCATCGCGGCATGGTGGATTCTTTGCGCGATGGTCTTCGCTAGACGATCCTCGCCGTAGGCGGCGAGTCCGCGCAGCACCATGTAGTTGACCGGAGCCCAGACCGGGCCACGCCAGTAGCCCCTCTCCAGATTGAACTCTGGATCGTCCGCGGCGATGCCCGGCACGCCGCAAGGCATTCCGAACCGGTTCGGATTCTTCAGTTCGGAAATCAGCCTTCCCGCGGATTCGTCGGTCGCCACGCGGGCCGCCAGCGCCCAGAAGGCGCCGACGTGCCGGTGCATGACCCGGCCCTCTCCCAGCCTGTCGAAGTAGAATCCCTCGCGTTCGTCGTAGCAGAGTTCGTTGATGATCGCCGATTCCTCGCTGTGGAACTCCAGCATCTCGCGTTCGCATTCCGCATCGCCGCAGATGGCGGCAATCGACGACAGCTTCAAGGCGGCGAATGCCATCTGGCACGACGCGTCGCACCAGCCGACCTGGCGGTTCCAGTCGAAGTGATGCGCCTCGTTCCATTTCAGCAGCGACTGGAACTTCTTGTCTCCCTCGGATCCTTCCATGGCGATTATGCCGCGATCGACTGGAACGCCACCCTCCGGAGTCAGTTCGGAGACCGAGTTCCAGCGCGGAATGTCGTCCATGCCGCACCCCCAGGAATCAGTGAAAAAAAGTCCGTCATCGCGACGGTAGTGCTCGATGTTCCAGTGGAACTGGTGGACGAGATGCGGAAAGACCCTCGCGAGCCTGGCGCGGTCTCCGGTCTCCCTGTAGAGTTCGAGCTCGGCCCACCCGAGCAGCGGCGGGGCGTAGGAAATCGGATACTCCCTGCCCCATAGGCTGCGGCCGTCCGGCAGGTACTGCCTGGAAATGAAGCCGCGTTCGTCCTGGAGGCGGTAGAAGTTGTCCAGCGAGTTCTCGATGAAGAATTCACGCGGATAGTACTTCGCCCACAACGCGGAGAAGGCGGTGTCCCATTGGAAGATGTCGGTGAACCCTCCTCCCGTGCCGATCCTCGGGACCGACACCAGTTCCGAGGAACTTTCCGTCACCAGCTTGCGGCGGGCTATGTCCAGCGCGCCCTTCTCGAACTTGTCCGGGGAAATCATGATATGCGTTTCCTGTTGATTGTATCTTTCCAATAGCTACCCTGCTGGTATTGATCGGCAAGCGCCAACTCATGCAGGAACGGGGGACAATCAGGACAACGACCATGACAGCGTGATGCCGTTGTTCTCGTCACGCGTCAGCCAGGCCTTGCGTCCGTCGCCGATGTCCACTCCGGAAGCCTTGTCCCATCCGGCTTTCTGATTGTTGATGATGAAGTTCTCGACATTCTGGTAGCTGCCGATTGATAGAATGCTATCCTCGGTAGACGTGACTCCGTCGAACGTGAAGTTGACGGTGTTTTCGCCTTTTCCGAGATCGAGGCTGTCGATGTACCCGCCGGCGTTCACCACCAGATGGTTGTCCTTCGCGGATCCGGTGACCGCACCTTCGATGCAAGCCCCCGAACCGATCAAGAACACGCTGTCGTCGCCGATTGTCACCTGCTCGACGTTTTTGATGTCGCCGGCGTGGACTTCGGACGACTTGCCGATGACCAGCCTGTCCTTGTCGTCGTCGCCGCCCATGTCGATGGATTCGAACGACGCGGTCGATCCGTCGCCGAACGTGAAGGTATCGTTGTCGGCCGTGCCGGAGA
>JAKSOH010000013.1 GCA_024405675.1 Victivallaceae bacterium | reverse complement strand
CAATCAGATCGTGGTATCGCCTGAGCGGACTGGTCACCCTCACGTAGTAGTCCAAACCGAGTCCGCCATGGCGTCCGGGAACCAGCGATGTTTCGCTTGATTTGCTTTTTTTCACGGAAGCCAGTCTTTCACCTATGCTTTTTGCCGCGTCCGTTTCCGCCTGTCCGGACTGCTGCGTTACAACGGGCAGGGCGACATCGTGCGATTGCGCCCACTCGGCGACGGCTGCGCCGGCGGCTATCATCGCGTTCGCGACGAGACGCCTTTCCCTGGTGTCTTCGATAATCGAAATGCTGACAGTTCCAGTGTCGTCCACCGACAGCTTCGCCTCCGGCATGCCGAACGACCTCGCACCGTTTGCCTGGCACCGCTTTTCGAAGCGCTCGAGTTCGGCTGCAAGTCCGGCGAGCTTGCCGGAAAACACCGTCCTGGACTCGTCATAGCTGGTTCTTGTAACGCGGATCACGCTTGGCGATATTCGCTCGAGATGCGCGATTCCGTCACCGTCGATGCGAATCGCGAAACTCAGCGCATTGCTATGTTCGGCGAGTCCCAGCGCGCATTTCGCCGTCATCCATTCGGGAAGCATTTCCACGTTGCCCTCCGGCAGGTACAGCTTGGCACCGCGTCGCCTCGCCTCGAACGCCGTTTCAGATTCGAAGTCGATCAGCGCCGTCGGATCCGCTATGTGCACCCATACCAGCCCGTCGTCGAAGCTTATCGCATCGTCCGGGTCGTCGGCCCCCCTGTCGTCGATGGCGAATGATTCCAGGTGCGTGAGATCGAGCCTTGGTTCATTCGGAAAGTCGGATATGATGCCTTCCGGCGGGGGTGACATGTCGATGTCGAACCTCGCCGGATACGGGTTGTCGAGATAGCTCCATACGCCGAGGTCGAGCAGCAGGCGGTGCGCCTTTTCCTCGCTGCATTCCACGCCAAGCTCCTTCATCAACTTGCTGCGGTCGGCCTGGCCACGCGCCACTTCCTCTATTTCCCTGATCGCCGGACGGTCGGAGTCCAGGATCGAACGATGCCTTACCCTGTCCAGGAACTCGGCGTGCCGTTTCCTTTCCTCCGCCTTGCGTTGTCTCTCGGCCAGCTTCGCCGCGATGTGTTCCCGCGGATAGGCCCGGACGCCGGTTTCCGGCGTGCCGCTGAAGTATACGTTTTCCTGCAGCAGGAGATAGGCGGCATACGCGTTGCCGGGCGTGCAGTCGCCGTATGCCAGCGATACGAAATCGTCGAAGCCGACCGTTTCGCCGCCCATCAACTCCACGACAGTGTCCAGGTCGCACTGCGCGACGTCGCCTGCAGGGACTGTTTTCACGGGACCGGGATGCAGCAGTTCCACGTCTTTCCTGCGGACTTCCTTGCAGGAACCGTCGACGTCGATGCATATCTTGGCATCCGCGTCGACGACAACCGCCAGGTGGCCGTGGTATGCCACCAGCGCGCCTTTCCTTACTTCATCCGTCACGCCGATTCCCGTGCCTATTTGCCGTTGGATTTCCTGACTGTCCCGGCGAACCCGTGCGCCGCCAGTCTCTCCATCGCGCCGAAATGTTCGATGATGTCTATCTCACGCTGCAAGGCCGTCCTCGAGTACTTGACGATGCTCGAGCGGCGCATGAATGCGCTCGTCGAAAGTCCGGAGAAGCTCTTGGCGCTTCCCGCGGTCGGCAGCACGTGGGACGGTCCGGCGCTGAAGTCGCCGCAGGATTCCGGCGTCCAGTCGGCGAGGAATATTGCTCCGGCGGCGGAGACCAGTTTCGCATACTTGTCCGGATCCTCGGTCTGTATCTCCAGGTGTTCCGGCGCATAGTCCCCTGCGATTTTGCAGGCCTGTTCAAGGTCCTTGGTCTTGATGAAGAACATGCCGTTCTCAACAACCCGATCAACTGTCGCCAGTCGCGGCAGGACCGCCTTCTGGCGCTCCAGTTCCTTTTCGACGGCATTGAGCAGCTTGGTCGAGTCGCTGACCAACACCGCTTGTTCGAGCCCGCTTCCGTGCTCGGCCTGGCTCAGCAGATCGGCGGCGACGAACGCCGGATTGGCCCGGCCGTCGGCGATGACCATGATTTCGGAAGGCCCGGCGACGAGGTCGATCGAGACCTTGCCGAAAAGCAGTTTCTTGGCGGCGGTGACATAGGCGTTGCCGGGACCGACGATTTTCTCCACAGGGGAGATGGTTTCGGTTCCGACGGCCATGGCCGCGATGGCGTAGATTCCGCCGAGACGGTATATCTCGGTGACTCCGGCCTGCTTCATCGCGTATATGGTCTCGGGATGCACTCCGTTTGGGGGTGTCGCCGCGACAATCTCCTCGACTCCGGCCGCGGCGGCGATGCCTGCGGTGTGGAGCACGGTCGAGACGAGCGGTGCGGTGCCGCCCGGAATGTATGCGCCGACGCGGCGCATCGGTGTGAACTTCTCACCGACCATCACTCCCGGACGCGGCGACCCGGTCCAGGAGCGCGGCTTGGTGCGCAAGGCGAAATCCCGTATGTTTTCCAGCGCCCGCTTGATCGCCCTGCGGTTGTCGCGCGAGCAATCAGACGCAATGTCGTCGATCTCCTCCTTGCTCAACCGGAATTCAGATGGTTTCAGGTTCACCTTGTCGAATTTCGCGGCGTATTCGGCCACCGCCTCGTCGCCACGCTCTGAAATCGCCGAAATCACCTCGTTCGCGGCTTTTTCCGCTTCCGGCGGATATGCCGGCCTGCCGTACAACGCCGCGAGCGACTTCTCGAAACCGGAATGGTCATAGCAAAGTCTTTTCATGTTGTCATGTTCCTTTGTCGTTTCAACAAAAAGGGGCGGACGCGACCGTCCGCCCCGTGATGTCGGATAATCCGTTTCGGACGGTTCCCTAGTCGACCTGAACCATCCAGTTGTGGGTGTCTGGATACTCGCCGTGCTGGATGGCCAGCACGCGGTCGTAAATCGCCTTGAGCGCCGGTCCGATGGTGGTCAGGTGGTAGTCGTACACCTTGTCGCCGTCCATGATGCGTCCGACCGGCGTGATTACCACGGCGGTGCCGCAGGCGGCGACTTCCGCGAAGTCGGCCAGTTCCTCGGCGCGGACCTTTCTGCGCTCGACCGGCATTCCGAGATCTTCCGCCACCTGCATCAGGCTCTTGTTGGTGATGCTCGGCAGGATGGATTCAGACAGGCTGGTGACGTACTTGCCGTCCTTGCTGATGGCCAGGAAGTTGCTGGTCCCGAATTCGTCGATATAGGTGTGGGTTCCCGGATCGAGGAACAGCGCAACCGGACAATGGTACTTTTCCTTGGCCGTCTTGCCGGAGAGCAAGCTGGCCGCGTAGTTCCCTGCGCACTTGATGTGACCGGTGCCGTGCGGCGCCGCGCGGTCGAAGTCGCGGGATATCATGGCGTCGACCGGCTTGATGCCGTTCTTGTAATAGGATCCGACCGGCATGCACATGATGACCAGCTCGAAGTCGCTAGCCGGGTTGACTCCGATCTGCGGGGTGGTTCCGTACATCACAGGACGGATGTACATCGAGCCGCCGCTGCCGTACGGGGGAACGTATTCGATGTTGTCGGCCACGAGCTGGCGGCAGGCCTCGACGAAACGCTCCACCGGGAACTCCGGCATGACGATCTGACGGGCCGAGGAGTTGAGACGGCGGCCGTTCTCGTCCGGGCGGAAGATGCGGACCTTGCCGTCCTTGCAGCGGAAAGCCTTGAGCCCTTCGAAGATGGCCTGTCCGTAGTGCAGCACGTTGGCCGCGACGGACATCGTGACCGTGTAGTCGTCGGTGAGACGTCCGTCGTCCCACGCTCCGTTGGTGTACTTGAACCTGATGACGCTCTTCGTTTTGCTGAACTGGAAGGTCAGCGCATCCCAATCGATGTTCACCATGATTTCCTCCGTTTTATTGAGAAAGTTTGTTGTTTTCGAACCAATGTCGATTTCCGACTAATATAGTGCATTGCCGGGCGCGTGGCAAATGACGCGTACGCTCGTGCATGTGTGTTGAAGAAAGCGCTGTAGCGTACTATATTTTTCCTGATGCGGTACGGAATTCCCGGACCGGACTGATAGTTTTTTACCAACAAACATGGAGACTATAGAGATGATTACTGCTGCGGAACTCAGGAGGAAGTACATCGACTTCTTCAAGCGTCATGGACATGTCGAGATCAAGAGCGCGTCGCTCGTTCCGGAGAACGATCCGACCTGCCTTTTCAACACGGCCGGTATGCAGCCGCTCGTGCCTTATCTCGCCGGAGCCGACCATCCGGCCGGCACCAGGCTCACCGACTGCCAGAAGTGCGTGCGTACCGGGGACATCGACGATGTCGGAGATCCGGTGCACCTGACTTTCTTCGAGATGCTTGGCAACTGGAGTCTCGGTGACTATTTCCGCAAGGAGGCGATCGAATTCTCGTTCGAGTTCCTCACTTCCGAGCTCGGCATTCCGGTCGAGCAGCTGGCGGTCACCGTTTTCGGCGGCGACGAGGACGCCCCGTTCGACGAGGAGGCCTTCAATACCTGGAACCGCCTCGGTATTCCAGCCGAACGCATCGCGCGGCTCGGGAAGAAGGACAACTGGTGGGGGCCCGTCGGCGATACCGGTCCTTGCGGTTCCGACACCGAGATGTTCTACTGGACCGGTCCGAAGCCGGCGCCGGAGAAATTCGATCCGTCCAACAAGTTGTGGGTGGAGATTTGGAACGACGTGTTCATGCAGTTTAACAAGACCGAGGACGGTCGCTACGTCGAACTCTCACGTCGCAACGTCGACACCGGAATGGGGCTCGAACGAGTCACCGCGGTGCTTCAGGGCAAGGCGAGCTGCTATGAGACCGAGGTCTTTGCCGGCATCTTTTCCGCGCTTGATGAAATCCGCGGCATATCCGCACCGGCCGAACGGACTCCGGCGGAAAGGATCATCGCCGACCATTTGCGCGCCGCGACGTTCATCATCGGGGACGGTGTGCAGCCGGGCAGGGTGGGAGCGCCTTACGTTTTGCGCCGCCTGATACGCCGCGCCATCAGAGAGGGACGCAAGCTCGGTATTGAGGGAGCGTTCACTTCCAGGATTGCGAAGGTCGTCATCGCCCAGTTCGGAGAGTTCTATCAGGAACTCGTCCGCAACGAAGCCAGCATCGTCGAGGAGCTGGACCGCGAGGAGGGACAGTTCGCGGCGACGCTCGATCGCGGAACCAAGGAGTTCCAGAAGCTGATCGACCGCGTGCCGGCGTTCGTGGCCAACAAGGTCATCTCCGGCAAGAACGCGTTCAACCTCTATGAAACCTACGGATTTCCAATCGAACTTACCGTCGAGATGGCGAAGGAGCAGAATTTCACCGTCGACATGAAGGGGTATGAGGAGGCGCTCAAGAAGCATCAGGAACAGTCGCGGGCCGGTGCCGAACAGAAGTTCAAGGGCGGTCTTGCCGACCACTCCGAGGCCACCGCGAGATTGCATAGCGCAACCCACCTGATGCAGGCCGCTCTCCGCAAGGTGCTCGGTAACCACGTCGAGCAACGCGGGTCCAACATCACGCCGGAGCGTCTCCGGTTCGACTTCTGTCATCCGGACAAGGTCACGCCGGAACAGCTCGCCGAAGTCGAGCGCCTGGTCAACGAGGCAATCGACCGCGATCTTGAGATTACCTGCACGGAGATGGCGTTGGAGGATGCCAAGGCGACCGGAGCCATGGCAATCTTCACCGAGAAGTACAACGATCGCGTGAAGGTTTACCGCATGGGCGATGTCAGTTGCGAAATCTGCGGCGGACCGCATGCGCACCGCACCGGAGAGCTCGGTCATTTCAGGATACTGAAGGAGGAGAGTTCGAGTCGCGGCGTGCGTCGCATCAAGGCCGTGCTGGAGGAGCGTAAATGAATTCCCTCGACCTCAGCATCAGCACGGGGGCCGACGGAATGAACTACGTGGTCGTCAAGGGCCGCGCAAATTTCGAATATGCGGTCCCCCTGCGGGAGCTGGCCAAGCGAGACGGAGACTTTTCCGGTTGCCGCATCGACCTATCGAGATGCGAGGCCATGGACAGCACTTTCATGGGCGTATTGACCATGATGGCGATGCGCGCCAAACGCGCTAATGTTCCAATGGAACTCCAGAATGCATCCGATTTCCTCAAGAAACTGCTGACCGACCTCGGCGTCGCGATGCTTTTTACCTTCACCAAGGTTGATCCCCGGGAAACCGCGCTGGGTGGATCGAGTTGCACCGGAATCGATGCGCTGACCACCGCCAAGACCATCGCCGAGGCGCACAAGTCCCTTGTCGAGGCGGATGACGCCAATGCGGGACGTTTCGCCGATGTTATCAAGTTTGCGGAAAATGATGTGAACCGCTTGGAAAAAAAGGAAGGAAAGTGACCGATTGAATCGGTCGGGCAGCTACCGGAGGAGCTTTAGCATATGAAGACCAAGTCGATTGCGGCGGTAATCGCCGTTGTTCTCGCCGCGCTTTGCGGCGGGTGCGCCGATCCAGAGGTGTTCCCTGAGATATTCCAGTTGATGATTGGCGACAAGCTTTATACTAGGTATAACATCTGGTACACCGATCCGAACAATATCGGATGTCTCAACGTGCAGCAGGGCAGTATGATTCCCATCGGAACCGAAATCGAGCCGATTGCCATCGATCCGTGGACCGAGAACGTTAGGTTCAAGGATATGGAGGGGCGCGAATACCGCATCATATTCGACGACGGATATCGTATGTGCACGGTCAGGCAATATGTGCTTGATACCTTTACCACCAAAAACCGCGAGGAACAGCTGGCGGGGGTTCCGGACAAGGTACGTACCCGCATTTTGCGCGGCGAGGTTGTGGAGGGAATGGACCAGGCGCAGGTCATGCTGTCCTATGGTCCACCGGCCAAGATTCGGACTCCCGACATGCGCAACGACACATGGTTTTATTGGACCAGCCCTGAAAACACGGTACGCCTTGTGTTCCGCAATGACAAGGTCCGCCAGATAGTGAACCTGCAGCAATGACGGATTCGCCGTTCGATCCGTCATGGTTGGCTTCCGTCACCGGCGGTGTCTGGACGGAGACGCCAGGCGGCATTGGTTCCGTATGCACCGATTCCCGTGCGAAGCAGCCGGGGATGATGTTTTTGGCTATTCCTGGTGACCGGTTCGACGGGCATAGGTTTGTGGAAGCGGCGCGCGACAACGGAGCAGTCGCGGCATGCGTGGAGCGTCGTCACCTGGATATGGTGGCGAAATGCATCCCGCTTCTTGTGGTCGAGGATTCAATCAAGGCCTACCAGTCCATAGCCGCAGCCCACCGGTCGAAGTATCCTGATTTGAAGATGGCCGGAGTCACTGGCAGTGTTGGAAAAACCAGCGTCAAGGAAATGCTTCACGCTATCTTCGTGGAGGCTTGCGGCGGCGACGAGGACAGGGTGCTCTACACGTCCGGAAACACCAACAACCATATCGGAGTTCCATCCAATCTGCTTAGAATATGCTCTAGGCATGCATATGCCGTGATAGAGATGGGGACCAGTTCTCCTGGGGAAATCAAGATTTTGACCGATATGGCCAGACCCTCCGTGGCGCTGGTAAATTCCATCGCGCCATGTCATCTGGAGCGGCTGATCGATCTCGAAGGAGTTGCCAGGGAAAAGGGATCCATATACTCCTCGCTTCCGAAGGACGGCGTGGCAGTGATGCCAAGTCAATGCGCCGGTCGGTCCGAACTGGTCAAGGCGGCCGGCGAATTGCGAGTGATGACGTTTGGATCCGGTACCGGATCGGCGGTGAGATGCGAATATCTTGGCGGGGATATCTTCGGCAGCCGTTTCGCATTGGATTTTTCCGGAGGCAAACGTCACGAACTTGAATGGAATCTGACTGGAGCCCATCAGGCGTCCAATGCCGCTGCCGCTGCTTGCGCCGCGCTGGCGCTTGGAGTCGATGAGGGAACTATAGTAAACGGTCTGCCCCGCACGGTTTTGCCGGGGATGCGTATGCGCACCACTAGAATCGGTGGAGTCACCTATGTGAACGATGCATATAACGCAAATCCGGCCAGCATGCTGGCTAGCTTCGAGCTGTTGGCACGCGGCATGGACACGACGCGTCTTGTTCTGATTCTCGGCGAGATGCGGGAGCTGGGAGGGAATTCAAGACGTCTGCATAGCGAGACGGCCGAGGCGGCGTTGCGATTGCTCCCCTGTGTGAAGCTGGTTACCATTGGCGATGGATATTCCGGCTGCAGGAGCGACAGACATTTCGATCGTTCGGAGAATGTGAATCTGGACGGATTGCTGTCCGAAGACGTCGTCGTGTTCGCCAAGGGATCGCGCGGATCCAGGGTGGAGCTGGCATTGCCGGAATCGGCGAGATGAGCGGTACTTTCGGTTCGGCGCTTGGAAAAAATCTACTTTCCAGAAGTTATGCGGAAATCGAGGTCCCCGCGCATGTGACGGGTGATTCACGCGAGGTTGTCCAGGGAGGCGTGTTCGTCGCGGTCAGGGGGACGTCGCGGGATGGGCACGATTTCATCAAAGACGTAGCCAATCGGGCCATGTACGTCGTAGGCGACCGCGATATCGATTTGCCTAACTACATACGTACATCGGATTCGTCGCTTGCCCTTCCGCTGCTGGTCAGGGAATCGCTTGGACGTCCGGATGAATTCCTGAAAACCGCCGGCGTTACCGGGACCAACGGCAAGACCAGCACCGCATACATGCTGCGCCACTTCCTTGGCGGCAGTCGTTGCGGCCTGATATCCACGGTAAGCCGGTTCGACGGATTTTCCACCGTGGGTTCCAATGCGACGACTCCGTCATGCGAAGTATTTTACAAGGCGTTATCGCATATGCGTTCCGCTGATTTAGAATATGCAGTTTCCGAGTTTTCCAGCCATGCGCTGAGTCAGAACCGGGTGGCTGGCTTGAAGCTTGACGCGGCCGTGTTCACCAACCTTACCGGTGATCATCTCGATTATCACCATGACATGGAGAGTTACTTCGCAGCCAAACGCAGACTGTTTACCGAATTGCTGGACAAGGATGGCTATGCTGTGGTGAATGTCGATGACGCATATGGCAGGAGATTATATGGGGAACTTTCCGGACGCAGGATTATATCGTTTGGAACAAATCCGGATGTCGAATGTAGAATCGGTGGTGTCGCTTGCGGTCAGGACGGCACCGCTTTCATCTTGAACCTGTCGGGTTCGGTGTACAGGTTCTCCACATTTCTGCTTGGTATGCATAATGTAATGAACCTGACTGGCGCCATTCTTGCGGCTCATGCGTTGGGGATGGATTTCGGCGATTTGGAGGAACGATGCCGGACGTTTTCTGGCGTGCCGGGCAGGCTGGAGCGTTTCGACATGCCGAACGGGGCGGTCGCATTCGTAGACTATGCCCACACCGACGACGCCCTGGTCAATGTCCTTTCTATTTTGCGGAAAATTTGCCGCGGTCGACTGATTGCGGTATTCGGAGCAGGGGGGGATCGCGACAGGACCAAGCGTCCGCGGATGGGAAAGGCCGTCGCCGGGCATGCCGATTACGCCATCGTAACCAGCGACAATCCCAGAAACGAGGATCCCATGGATATCATTCGGGAGATCGGGTCGGGCATGACCGGCTTCGGGTATTCCGTGGAGCCTGATCGACGGACTGCCACGGAAAAGGCTGTTTCCGAATCAGCTCCTGGGGACATGATACTTGTTGCGGGCAAGGGACACGAGGACTATCAGGAAATCTCTGGGGCAAAAATCCATTATTCCGACTCGGAAGTCCTGGAATCCATCGGCGGCCGTCGTCGCTGAGTTACTGTACGAACGGAACCGGGTGCTTGTGCGGGTGGCGTATCATCCGGCACATCGGGCACATGAATTCCGCCAAGTCGTAGATGATGGCGCGGGAATCGCTTTGAAATAGCGAAATCACTCCTCCCTCCGGAACGATTATGCGATGCGGATCGTTGTCCGCCACCAAAATTCCGGGACCGCGTAACACCTCCACCTCTATCTTGCTGGTCTCTTTCAAAACCAGATGGCTGATTTCCTCCGTGGAGTTGTTGAACGACAGTCCGATTCCAACCCGGAACATGCTATGGGTTATGCTGCGATAATATGCTGTGCTACCATGGACGGAGGAAAGCACGACACCGTCGCCGACTACTTCGTCCGCATAGAGTTCGCCGTCAATGCGCACCCGGTAGCGTAGCGCCGATGCCAGATCGGCGCTATGAAGACTTATATCGTTGAGCGCAAGCAACGTTTCTCCGTTGAATTCCCCAAGCAGTTTCGGCAATTCGGTGGTGGTCCTTGCTTCGGATCTGAAATGCTCCAGACGATCGAGCAAAGAGTGCTTTTTGCACGGGCGCGCCGTGGCGGCGTCGCGTATGGGCAACTTGGGGATTCCGGGGAAATCCCGTTCGGCTCCGAGTAGCGCGCCGTCACCCCCATGGGTTATCACCATTTCGAAGTCGCGGTCATCCTCGATGAAACCGTAGCGGTAGAGAATCGGGCGTATTTCCGACAAATTCTTTCCGACGATTCTTATTCTCATTTTTTGCTATTCCCTTCGGAAACTGTGTTCCTGATAATCTCGTATAAAATCGCTGCTGCGGCGTTCCCTACGTTTATGCTGGTTTTCTGTCCGAGCATAGGCAGTGCTACTACGCCATCGACTGTTTCGAGGGTTTCGGGCAGTATACCGAGAGCCTCGTTGCCGAACACAAGCGCAAGCGGCCTAGCATACGATCTTTCCCATACGGTCACACTGCGTCCCGGAATGTTGTCGACGGCCAGCACTTCGATGGGACCCTCGTCGCGTAGCATTCGCACGGCTGCCGTGGAGTCCGGCGCGGTTCTGCTTGGCACCATCTTGTCGGTTCCCACGGCTGTTTTTTCAAGTTTTGGGTGGGGCGGGGCCGGAGTATATCCGCAGAAGATTATTTCACTGGCTCCAACCGCTTCCGCTATGCGGAATCTGTTGCCGACATTGTGCGCGCTGCGCAGTCGGTCGAGAATGATGACCAGACGTTTGTCCATCGTTGTGAAATAACCTTTCAGTGATGACATGACGTGACAAAATTTAGTTTTGAGTATGCAAGTTTGCAAGCCGCCGCTTTGTAGAGAGTTGCATGCAGTCAATAGGGCAGACAACTTTTTGCCATTCGACGATTTTTTGATTTACACGCTCCCGCATGAGGTGTATATTACCGACAATAAAAATCAGCAAAATAACGCAAGGAGCCAATATCATGGCGAAAATTCATCCAACAAGTGTGGTGTGCGAGGGAGCGGTGCTCGATGATTCGGTCGAGGTCGGTCCGCTTTGTTATATCGGTCCCCATGTGAAAATCGGCCCGAAGTGCCGTCTTGTCGCCCATTGTTGCGTCGACGGTTCTACCACTTTGGGCGCTAACAACATTCTATTCCCGTTTGCAAGTCTCGGCCAAATGGGACAGGATCATGCCGCGACCTATGGCGACGAGACATACCTGAATATCGGCGATTGCAATGAGTTTCGCGAAGGCTGCGTAATCAATACCGGTAGCAAGCATGGTTCGGAAACCAGGATAGGTAACCACTGCATGTTCATGAACGGATCTCATGCCGGACATAATTGTTCCATAGGTGACAATGTCATAGTCGCAGGCAATTCCGTGCTCGCTGGATATGTGAAAGTTTTCGATAGCGCGTTTATCTCCGGATGCGTTGCTGTTCACCAATTCTGCAGGGTCGGTCGTTTGGCCATCATCTCCGGCGTTTCCGCATTCAGCATGGATATCCCGCCGTTTGTAATGGCCGAGGGGCGCAATGGTGGCGTCAAGATGCTCAACCTCGTCGGCTTGAAGCGCGCTGGAATTGAAGGGGAGGCGCTTGATGCGCTCAAGGATATGTTCCGCATATATTTTCGCAGCGGCATGCTCCAGACCAAGGCGCTTGAGAAGATTAAGACCGATGTAAAACAAACCGAGGAAGTTCGCGAGTTCGTGACCTTCTGCGAAACCAGCGAACGCGGAGTCATGGGGCCTCCCCGTGGCAACCGCCGCGGCTGATAAAAGATTCATCCGGTTGAAAATCACCAGGATTAGTCGCTTTCGTTGGCCGAACCGCATGGGGGAATTCGTGGAACGCTTGTGATGTTTGCAATTCCTCCGCGATTTTTTGGACTTGTAAATCACGGTGGTTTTACAGTCACCGTTTGAATGGTTTGTTTTGAACATTTGTCATTGATTGGAATTCAGCATGTGGAACGGGATAAGGAGAATGTTTCAAAGGTCTTGTTCCGTGATGCCGTGGCCGACAATGGAGTCATGTGTCCAGATTTCTAGACGGTGTCCGGCGGACGCCGGCGAGTTGCAAGGACGACCTCTCTTTTGAATTAGAGACACTGCACCATATGTCGAAACTGTTGTCGTTCCGGTCGGATCTGGCACTTTCCCCATGAATGGTGGAATCAGGAGCGGAGCGGTTGGCATTGACGCCGGCGGATATATCGACAAACTTGATCTCAGCAAGGGGACGTCGGTATGATTCTCAAGAGGTAGTTGCGAGTTTTGATTATGCGCAAAAGCATATGCGTAAACAAGAGGAGAAGTTGTAATGTCAAAGTCAGAAGTGAAATTGAATGCGTTGGAGCGAGGAACCATAGCCAGGCGTCGCGGTCCGGTCGTTCTTGCGATAATGGACGGCGTTGGGTATGGCAAGTATGCCGATGGAGACGCCGTTGCGCAGGCTAACATGCCGACGTTCCGTCGGTTGCTGGCCGAGTGTCCGAATACCCGTCTCAAGGCGCATGGTACTGCCGTCGGAATGCCCTCCGATGCCGACATGGGTAATAGCGAGGTCGGGCACAATGCCATTGGATGCGGGCGCGTTTTTTCCCAGGGGGCTAAACTAGTCGGCGAAGCCGTATCCGGCGGTTCGCTCTTCGAGGGAGGCGCCTGGAAGGAAATAGTTTCCAATGTTATCGACGGCAAGTCCACTCTTCATTTCATAGGACTTTTCTCTGATGGCAATGTCCATAGCCATATCGATCACTTGAAGACGATGGTCTCCAGGGCGGCCGATGCTGGAGTCAAGCGCATCCGCATTCATATACTGCTTGACGGACGCGATGTTCCGGAGACCAGCGCCTTGGATTACGTTGATCCGTTCGAGGAATTTCTCGCTTCAATCAGGGAGAATGGCATCGATTGCAGGATAGCATCCGGCGGCGGCCGCATGTGCATTACCATGGACCGCTACGGAGCCAACTGGGATATGGTTCGTCGCGGATGGGAGACCCATGTTCATGGATCCGGAGAGATGTTCAAGTCGGCCCATGAGGCGGTCGAGACGTTGCGCAAGCGCACCGGGGCCATTGATCAGGATCTCCCGCCGTTTGTCATCTCTGACGACGGCAATACGCCGGTCGGACCGATTATGGACGGGGATTCCGTGGTGTACTTCAATTTCCGCGGCGACCGTTCCATCGAGATAACCGCCGCCTTCGAGCAGGATGATTTCGACAAGTTCGACCGCGGCCGCCGGCCGAAGGTATGCTACGCGGGAATGATGGAATACGACGGCGACCTGCATGTTCCGCGCCGCTTCCTCGTCGATCCGCCGCAGATCGACCGTACAATGGACGAATATCTCTGCGCCTCCGGCATCCGCCAGCTGGCGGTCAGCGAGACGCAGAAGTACGGACACGTCACCTATTTCTTCAACGGCAATCGTTCCGGAACGAATATGTCGAGATCCGCTCCGACGTCGTTCCGTTTGAACAGCGTCCGTGGATGAAGTCGGCCGAAATCACCGATTTCGTGGTCGATGCCATCGGCAGCGGCAGGTATGATATGATTCGTCTCAACTATCCCAATGGCGATATGGTCGGGCATACCGGTGACTTTGATGCCGTGCTCTGCGCGATGGGGGCGCTTGATCTCGCTCTCGCCAGATTGGTGGAGGCGGTTCGCCGCGCCGGAGGAGTCCTCGTTATTTCCGCCGACCACGGCAACGCCGACGATATGCTTGAGCACAAGAAGGACGGTTCCGTCAAGTTGGACAAGGCCGGCAAGCCGTCGCGCAAGACCAGCCATTCGCTCAACCAGGTGCCGTGCATCGTCTACGACCCGGAATCAAAGGGAGAATATTCATCCAAGCTCGTGGAAGGACTCGGAATCAGCAGTCTTGCGGCCACCTGCATCGAGTTGCTCGGTTTCAAGGCGCCGGCTGACTACAACCGCTCGGTATTGGACTTCGACAAGTAGTGGAGTCAGAACAACGACTTCACCGCTATCAAGATGAGGATACACCCGCCCGCCGTCATGGCGTGGCGGGTGTTTTTCTCTCCATACATGTATCCGGCGGCGCATCCGCCAATCGATATCAGGAAGGTGATGATTCCAATTACAATGCAGCGGAACAAAGTTTCCCCGATGCCGATTTCCAGTCCGGCGTAACCGACCCCGACCAGTAGCGCGTCAATGCTCGTCGCCACCGCCAGCGCTAGTTGCTGGATTGGCGCGACGGCGCCATGTTCCTTCTTGGCGCGATCGATGATCATCTTTACTCCAATGGCGGCGAGGCAAACCGTGGCGACAATTCGTCCTATGGTTCCGCCTTTGGTGAACATCCAGCTCGTTCCGGAGTATCCAAGAAGCGGCATCATGAACTGGAAGAGTCCGAATAGCGATGCCGCCGATAGCATCGGCCACCTGGAGCGCGCCGCGCCACATAGCGTCCCCACCGCTATCGACACGGCAAAGGCGTCCGCCGCCAGCGCGACGGGGACGAGAAGCAGTTGAACCACCGAACCTGTTCCAGAACGCTACTTGATTTTTGTATAAGGCGAACTGGCCGGCCACTGCCACGGACCTTCCCAGTCGCGGTCGTAGGCGTTGATGAACACCGCCTTGGCATCCTGTGGAAGAGCAGCTTGTATTTCATCGCCGGCTATTTCAGCCGGAATTGTCTCCCATTTGATTTTTAGCCCGGATTTCTGCGCTGTTGTGTAGCAGAGTTCCGCTTTCTTGATCCCGTCGCCGGGGAAGACGATCTTCGCCGTCACCATGCCGTCCTTTATTTCCGTCGCGCCAAGCCGCGGCGGACGGGTGTCCTTGCCCGATGACTTGTAGTCGGCGAAACGCCACACCATTTCGTAGGCCCAGCCGGTGTGGTCGTGGTCGAGCTTCACCACCTTGGAGTCGCCGACCGTTCCCGGCGCCGAATCCACCGTCTTCTGCCAGCCCGGCAGTTCGAACGCGTCATCGTTGGTTCCGGCCAGCCAGTAGGTCGGAACGGCGAGATTGCCGACATGATGCTTCGGTTCCCACGGGTCGTTGCGGTATTTGAAGAAGGTGTTGTTCTTGTCCTCGCTGAGATCGTAGTTGCCGCAGCCGTAGCATAGAGCCGCATAGGCGAAACGTTTGTCGCGCGTCGCCACGATGCTGCCCATCACGCTGCCCCAGGAGATTCCCAGCAGCCCGGTGTTGCTCTTGTTTACTTCCGGACGGCTGAGCAGGTCGGTATGGGCGCGGACGATGAGCGCCACGGCGTTGCGCACCCACATGCATCTCATCTCCTTGTCTCCCTCGCCGAACGGCTTGGGCGACATCCCCTGCCAGGAGATCGGCAGCATGGCACGCTGCGGACGCGGGGTTTTCTCGTCCGGAAGCTGGCCGTAGTGGTCGACGGTTATCGCCGCATAGCCGCGCTTGTTCCACATCCTGACATAGTCCTTGAACGCGGTCCCGCCGCCTCCGTGGAACAGCACGACGCCGGGCCATCCGCCGGCCGGCGGCGTCCCCTCGGGACGTCCGTAGTAGGCGTATGCGTAGGTCTTTTTCCCGTCCGCCGTCGGAAGCCCCTCCAGCAGGAACGACTCGAGTCCCTGCGTCCTGAACTCCTCGTATCCGGCGTCGCTCTTCCGTTCGGGCACGGCGAAGAGCTCTTCGTCGGTCCAGTGCGTCCATGCGTTCTTGTCCATGTCTCCTCCGTGGCATATGTTTCCCGCCAGCAGCATTCCCGCCGCCATCGCGATTATTTTCCGCTTCATCGTGTCGTTCCTCCAAATGTTTGCGCGGATACCGTTCCGTTGTCCGATTCATTCGACTTGTGGTTCTTCATGTCGCCGGGAAGCTGGCAGGCGTTCACCAGTCCGCCTATGGTTAGCCAGATTGTTGACCCGATCATTATCAGTATCTGGATGCCGATGTACATAGTCCAGTAGGACGTCCAGAAGTTGATGGAAATGGAGAATCCGCACAGCTTCCCAAGCCCCCAGATGAATGTCCCGATCAGCAGCACCACCCACCAGAACAGGCAGTAGACGATGGTGAACCAGAACAGGAAGGCGTCGCGGGGACTGAACTCCTTCGAGAATCCGATTCTCTCCTTCCAGTCGCGCTGTCCTTCGGGCGCTCCCGACGCGTCCTTGTGGTCGTCCGCCACCCGGTATATGCCGCGCCGCAGCATGCGTTCCAGGTTGAAATCCGGCTTCGGGAAGAGAAGCGACACCGCCACGTAGCTGATCGCCGCCGCCACCATGGCGAAGAAATACATGTACTGTCCGTTTATGGGGAAGGCATCCATGTTGTTCATCAGGTAGGCGTTGCCGGGGAACCGGCTGAGGAAGTAGTGTACCACTTTGTCCGCCCAGGTCATTTCGACGATCATTCCGCCGACTGCGAGCACGCCTCCCGTGATCATCGCGGTCCAGGCGGCGGCGGTGGTCCCGCGTTTCCAGTACAGTCCGCCGAAGATGACGATTCCCGCGCCGCCCAGGTATATCGCCCCGGTTATCGCGTAGAACATGAACACGTCCATCTTGAGCGGGTAGTACATGCTGAAGCAGAATGCCCAGATGGCCACGGCGATGATCGACAGCCTGAGCAAGGTCATGTGCGTTTCTTGCTTGACCTCCTTCCCGTAGACCGGCAGCAGGAAGTCCTGCACGAAGATGCTTCCCCAGCTGTGGAGGCAGGAGTCGTCGATGCTGATGCTGCAGGCGAAGATTATCGACGCGAACGCCCCGTACAGCCATTCGGGCAGGGCGACGTGCATGAGCGCCGTGGTAATCGCGCCGCCTTCCAGCGCGGTTCCCGCCGGTATGGCGGCGGTCAGTTCCGCCGCGGTGTCGGCGAACTTGGGATTGTGCATTACGGCGTAGGCGACCAATGCGGGAAACCAGTACGCGACCTGGGTTCCAAGGTGGCGCCAGCGTCCGAGCACGCCGGACATCTGGGCGTCGTGCGGAGTGATGGCCGAGGATCCGTATCCCGAGCCCCCCTGCCATGATTTCGCGTTGTAGATGCTTCCGAACAACCCGATGAGGATGTACCAGATGTTGAAGTCCTCTATGCTTTCGCTGCTGAACGGGTCGACCAGCTGCGGCGACTCGAGAAGTCCAGGGAAGATGTCGATCGTCGTGAATTTGTATGCGAGATAGAATGTGGCCATCACCAGGATGATTTTGCATATGACCTCCTGGTAGAAGTCCGTGAGCATGATCGACACCTGTCCGCCGACGCAGGCGATGAACACCGCCACCGCGAGATTGAAGAACATCAGCGAAGGAAGCGTCTGGAACTTCAGCACCGCTCCTCCCCAAAGATGGACTGTCGCGGTCGGAGGCAGGTGGAGGATGTTTATGATCAGCTTGCCGACCACCAGCGGGAATATGCCGTAGTTGACTATGCCGCTGAGCCAGCTGAGGAATCCGGCGAAGATGCGGAATCTCTTGCTGTAGCGCATTTCCAGGAACTGGCCGAGGGTGAGGGCGCGTGTTTCGCGGAACCGGTAGATGATGAATCCAGTTACCGCCACCACCAGTCCGACCGGTGCCCCGAGATTGTCCCACCAGTAGTATGACAGTCCGGATTTGTAGGTGAGCTGCCATACCGCTATCATTCCCGCCGCTCCGGTCATTCCGGTGGCCACGGTGAGCATGTATTTCCTGGCCATGCGGTTGGCCGACATGAAATCCGCCACGCCGTGTACGTACTTCGACGAGAGAAGCGTCAGGACTATCATCCCGAAGATGAGGACGGCGAAAGTTATCCAGAAGGAAAGGGATGCTACCTCCGAGGACATGATACACCTGCTGTTTTATTGAACTTCACTACCGGGATAATCTATATCCCGAGCATGGCCCGTTCAAGGGCGCATGCGTGCATGCGCCCTGATTTGGCGCCTACTTCGCGTCGAGCAGGATTATCGTATCCGGCTTGACGTCGGTAAGCACATTCCCCTTCACACCGCGGATGCTCCATCCGTCCGGAAGTTCAACCGTGACCTTTTTCGCCGGATTCCAGAAGAACAGCGCCCCGCCTTTATTGCCGATCCAGACCGTTCCGAATTCGGTTTCCCTTACATACGGCATTCCGACATGGTCGATTGTCTCGTTGAATTTCCTTATGAATCCGCTGGCGCGCCTGGAACGCCCCAGTTCGTTCGGGATGCGTTCGATATTGAATATCAGCCCCTCCGGAGGCCAGGTCAGGAAACAATTGTACATCGCCAGGCGGAACTGGTCCAATGTCGTCGCGCCGAGCACATCGGCGTTCGGGGTCTGTCCGACCATGGCGAACTCCCTGCCGCTGAAACTGGTGTACAACGATGGACGGTACATGTATTCGTCCAGGACCAGCGGATTCATCCCCTCTACGCTTACCCGGCAGCCGTGGTCGTGGAAAAACCGGTAGAATCTTATCTGGGCCGGCACTCCGCTCGGACTGATGGGAACACCGTAGTTGATGATGCTCCCGGCTCCGGCGTCCATGTCGCGGTAGAACCATGTCACTCCGTTTTCCATCGCCTTTTCGAAAATCGGAATGCAGAAATCGTAGAGTTCCGGACGGTTTACGTCGATTACCGGATAGGTGCCGAAATACTGCAGTATCTTCCCCTTCTCGTCCTTGACGAACCAGTCGGGATGCTCCCTTATGATCCTGCCGCCGTCCCCCTGCACGTAGCTGCCGGCGGTCCAGAGCCACACGCCGGCCCCGGCGTCGCGTATCTCGTTATAGGTGGCGATGTTCTTCTTCGAATCGATTTCCTCCAGCGGGCTTTCCGGCATCGGCGGCCATATGTACCGGAATCCCATTCTGACGGCTTCCTGGATGAACTCCGTCGCCTCCTCTTTCTTCAGGTATCCGTATTTGGCGACGGGATATCCGGGAAGTTCGTCCAATCCGGCTTGCCGGCGGAGCATTGAACGCATGAACTGGTACATCGCCAGGTAGTCGTTGTGACCGCGTTCCGTTCCATCGCCGAGCCAGTGCCAGTAGAAGTTGTTCGAGAACGGGGCCTTGATGCGTCCCAGCGTGGTGTGGTGCGCCGTCTTTATGAACGCGGAACCCTTCTGCCTGGAAAGGCAGGCGGTGAGGTATTCCGGAAACGAGCGGTTGCCGATGTAGAGCGAATCCTTGCACACCACCATTTCGAAAGGTTGTCCGGCGTAGCTCCTGGTGGTGGCGTCGGATGCCCCCGTCATGTCGAACGCTGTGTAGCCGCGCGGAGGCTGGTAGCAGTCGTTCCGGTGGGCGAACAGGGGATTTTCCAGATGCAGCTCCCCGTCGACCTGGATGCCGCTTACCAGCAGCGGGCAGGATTCCACCTCGACCCGGTCGCCGATTCCCTGGAACGTCCGGCCGTCGAGTTCGAGCCGACCGCCCTTGAATGTCCAGCGCATCCTGGCGTTCGGGGAATCGTATGCCAGTACCAGTTCCCGGCCGTTCGTCCCGATATTCGCCAGCTTCCACTTTATGCCGGCCGTCTTCGACGAAGTCTTCACTTCCGTCGCTTCGGCGGTGGCGGAATCGTAGACCGCCTGGGTGTTCGAGCACATGATGTCCGGCATGCCGTAGTTGACGAGGTATGGCGCCGACTTACCCGGCGCCGTTATGTCGACGCGCCCGTTGTCGCGTACGAGGATTCGGCATCCGTTTGCGAAAATCGCGGTGCGTCCGTCCAGTTTGACGTCGCCATCGGAATCGAAGATGCCGTTTTCTGGAGCCTTGGCGGAAACGGTGCATTCGCGGACTTCGTGTCGTTCGGGGAAATCCTCGATGCGCGCGAGGAGTTTTTGCGGTTCCACGTTGCCGAGTCGGGCCGAATCGGCGATGACTGCGGCGAAAAAGGCGGCCTTGTAACCCCAGTTGTCAAACTCCTTGATCTGCCTGGGAAGGCGTCTTTCCACGTTGCAGAACGTCACCGTGCCCCGGCCGATTCTGGTGCGAGCTATGAGCGGGGCCACGGTATCTCCGCACTCGTCCTTTATGATGCTGATCGCCTCCGCACCGGGACGTAGCTCGGCCGATTGGTAGAATCCGTATATCGGCAGGATTTTCGGGAGACATGAGTATATCTTGCCTTCCGGGCGGTTGGCCACAAGTTCGGCGTCGCTTTCCAGTTGGACGTCCTCTCCAGGCTTGACCGGCAGCAGGTCGTCGATGACTCCGGCCGGGAACGGGCGGAACACCACCAGGTTTCCTCCTTTCTCAATATAGCTTTTCAGCACGGAGACGCGTTCCTTGGTGAATATCTTGCGGTAGTTCGCTCCAGGAATCAGGTGGAACACCGCCGCCGCGTGTTTCTTGGGGTCGAGCTTATTGAACGCCGGCGTCAGGCCGTCGAAGGCCACCGGCTCCACCCTGTCCGTGGGGTGCGCCTTGATCGTGGCCCCTCCGAGCGCGTCGAGGTATGCGCTATTGTTGTCGTATACGCACATTCCGGCCGCGACCAGGAACTTGCAGGTTTCGTCTCCTTGCCAGGGACGGCCGCCATGGAACAGGAATATCTTTTGGTTGCCTTTTCCCATCAACGGGGCCAGTTTTTTCGGACCGGCGGCGAGGCACAATGCGGAGACCAGACATAGCAAAACGGCAACATGTGTTTTCATGATCGCTCCTCGTGTATGTTTGTCGTTGGCTACCGAAATATTTGTCGCTAATATATGTTGCGGCGGTTGTTTTTCAAACATCGCCCCTACGTTGTAAAAAATTGGTTTCGATGCTCCGTTATGTCATCGGGAATGAAGATTTACCATTCGCTGATAATGAACCACATGCCTTGTCGGGGAGACCATGGAATTCCTTTGTAGATGTTGGCGCGAACTGGTTCTCGTTGTCGTGTTCGCCCTGTTGGTTGCCTTCGGGATAACCGGGTCGTCGCTTGGTTGGTATCGCAATTGCCCGGGATTCTCGGACGTGATGTCCCTGGTAGGGGAACGCAAGCTGGCGGGTGTGTATAGGGGAATCCGTGGCGACGAGTTCATTGCTCATGGAACCGCCTTCGCGCTGGCTTGCGCCAATGGTGGCGACGGCATTTCCCGGCTGGATTTCTCCACTGGATTGGCGGGCCGCGACGGGCTGGCCGTGCATGACCTGGGGGTTCCAGTCCGGCACTTTTCCATGATTGCCCGGCCGGCCGTCTGGGGGTTTTTCTTCTTCGATTTGCGCCGGGCGTTGTCCTGGTATTGGTGGTTCCCTGTTTTTTTCTGCATCTTTGCCGTCGCGAAGTTTCTGGATGAACTTTGTCCGGGGCAGCGCGCGGTCAATCTGCTCCTGGGATTGGGCGCGGCGTTCTGCGGCTGTTCCTCCGCCTGGTCGTTCTGGCCCGCCTACAATATCGCCGGAATCTGTCTCGCCGGCGGCATGTTGTTGCGCGCCGGACGCATGACCAATGTCGGCGAGGCCATTGTGTCGGGGATGGTCGCCGGGTGGGGAATGGCATGCTCGGCGCTTTCTCTCTACTATCCCGTTGTATATCCGGCGGCGGTTTTGGTCGGTGTCGTATGCGTGGCCGGGATGTTCGCTTCAAAACGGAGATGGACCATGATCGGAATCGCGGCATCCGCGTCGCTGATCCTGTTCCTGGTCGTTCTCGTTCCATGGTACCTGGATGCCGCCGCGTCCGTTGGGCGGATTGCCGCATCCGTCTACCCCGGAAGACGGTTTTGTGACGGAGGCGCCATGGCCGCATGGGAATTCTCCCGCGGGTGGCTGGCCCCGCTTACCTTGGTCAAGACCGGATATTCGAATCAGTGCGAGTTACAGTCGCCGTTGACCATGGTCGTTGCGATTTTCGCTTTGGCCGCGCTTAATTTCCGGGGGGTGCATCGCAATCGCGTATTCTGTGCCTCCGCGGCCTGTGTTTTCGCCATCTGGATATACCAGTTCATCGGTCTGCCGGCGCTCGTCTCCATGGCAACCGGCCTCAGACGTTGCAATCCGCCGCGATTGGGAGCCGTGCTGGTCCTGGCCCAGATGATAATCGCGGCGACAATTTATCATGACCGGAAGGGACTTGCGCATTTTGGGAAAACAGGGTCGGTTTGTCTCGCCTTTCTCTCCGTCATGCTCACGTTTTCCCTGCTGGCTGCCGCCCCCGTGGAACTGTGGTCTGGCTTCAGGATTTACTTCCGTCCCGCGACAATGGCGGTTGCCGTGGGAGTGTCCGGCGTCGTATGCCTGATGTTGTCATTTCTCGCCCTGAACCGGCCGGGGACATTTGTGCCGTTTCTGGCTGCAGCATACGTCGCGCAGGGAATCGTGTTCAATCCGGTTTGCGTTGCCCCCAAGTCAATCGAGGATGCAACCGCTTCGTGGCGTCGGGAGATTCCCGGTCAGGAATACGGCGGCAGGATGCTGGTCGCAACCGGAGACGCTTTCCTCGCCGGGGCCAACGCCATGACCGGCGGACGTTCGCTGAACGGATATTTCCACGTCTGCGACGACCAGGTGTTCGACTTGTTCTACAAAGGACTTCCAGAATCGGAGCTTTTCCGGAGGATGCAACACGTCGATGCTGTCATGGATTCGAAAATGACCGTGGATTACATGGCGGAGGTGACGTTTCCGGAACGCGTCAGAATACGTTTTTCGCCAATCGGATATGACTTCAGGAAGCTGCCGGTAGATTTCGTCGTGGTTCCCAGGAATGGTTGTGCCTGCGATTTGGAGAAAAACCCGACGGTGCGTCTGGCCAGATCCGGAAGGGAACTGGACTTCTACCGGGTAGTCCGCTAACGGGACGTTGTCGTCAGTATCGCGATTATCCTGTCCCCCGCGTGGAAACTGGAGTCCAGCCAGAATAGCGATTGGTCGGCCAGATATTCCCCGGAGACTTCCGCGTCGTTTATCATCATGTGCGTTTCCAACTGCGCTTGGACCAGAATCGGTGCATGTGCCGTTCTCCCAATTGTGAACTCCAGTCGTCCGTTTGACGTCACTACATCCCGTATCGGCATGTCGGTCGCCTGCAGTAGCACCGGGTGATTTGGGGCAGTTTCGCTCCGATGCAGGACGATGTCCGCGCGTCCGGATTTCGGAAACACGTCTTCGGGGATCTGCAGCGTTCCCGAGATTTCTTCGCCGTTCACGGTGAAGCGGTCGATGAATCCTCCTTTTCCCGTCACTTCGATGTCGCATACCACCCCGCGGAACAGGAGTCCGGTGACGCGGACTTTCCCGTTTTCATCCGCAGGAAGCCAGGCGAATCCACCGCGTGTCCAATCCAGGCCGCAGGCGCCGCGAAGTATTCCCTGCGCTATTCCCGTGGCTCCGAATCCCTGCCAGCGGGAGGTCATGGTGACGTCGCGTTCCTCTCCGGTGAGATTGAGGGTCTCTATGGCCAGCTTGTGGTGCGCGAAGTAGGACAGGAACCCGTTCATAATCCGCACCGCCTCATCGGCCCGTCCGCCGCAGCGCGCGGTTTTCCCTTCGTGTCCGTAATGTTGACTCATGTGCGCGGCTTTCCACATTTCGCATGGTACCGCGCTGTCCCATGGCACGGCGGTATGGCCCATCGGATGATGGAGTCGCGTCGCCTGCCAGCTGGCCAGCCGCGGCAGCAGTCTGCGGAACAGGTGGCGTCCGTAGTTGTAGTCCATTCCTATGGTGTGCGTATAGAGGAATACATCGATGGCGGGGAGTCCGAAGTCGTCGGTTCTCGCCTGCCGCAGGTAGCCTTCCTTTTGGTCAAAGAACGCCGATTCGTAACTGGCGTCCACCTTCATGGCAAGTTCGGCGCAATCCGTGGCGAGCGCCTCGTCATTGCAGTCGATGGCGAAATTCTCCAGCGAGCGCAACGAGTCGTACCACCAGCCGTTGAGGCAGGACGGATAGAAGAGCGACGTCATGCCGACTTCCTCGCTATTGTCGACTCCGCAATTCAGGCTGGTCTTCAATAAGCCCGTGGATGGATCCGCAAATCTCCGGCTGAATTCGAAGTATTTTCGGAAGAACGGCAGGCATTCCCGTTCGAAATCCGGATCGTCGACGAACGACAGGTATTCCCCAAGCGTGATGATCAGATGCATTGTCACCCATGGACAGGTCTCCACCCATGGGTAATCCAGCATGTAGCGCAGCATTTTCTTCGATCGTTCCGGTTCTCCGTTCAAAAGAAAGTCCCGTATGGGATAGACATCGTCCCACAGTGCGAAGAACTGGTAGTTGAAGCTGGCGGCGCGTACCATCATCTCTCGCTCGGTTTCGGCGATGATTAGCTTGCGCTGGAAACCGGGGAATGCAGCGAAGAATTGTCGCGCTTCCGGAAGTTTTTCCAGCTCCACGTCCAGCGATGAAGCGCATGATGCCGTTTCCCTGGCTGCTATGTTGTCGAATCCGTTGGCCGATTGGAACGCCGTCTTTGCCGCATCATCGTCTGTTTCTGCAAATCCGCATCCAATGTGTACTGGAATTCCTTTGGATGCATCGCCGGCAAGCACCCAGCCCCCTGGGATTGTTTTGAACGACAGTTCTATATCTGCGGTGATTGCCCATGTCGCGCTCGCCTTGCGATCTGCATATGACTTCGTCGCGCTAAAAAGCAATGTGTTGCTGTTTTTGTCGAATACCGGTTGCGAACGTTCGAATAGCATCTTCCCGTCTGGAAACGGAACGCTGGGATTGAAGTTCTTTCCCCTTAGCTCGTATGGAAGGAGACGAATGTTGCTGGCATGATATGCGGCAAGTTGGTTTTGCAGCGAATTGTATTTTCCTTCTCGCATGTGCGCCTTGCTAATGACTAGGCGGAATCTGCAACCTCCATGTCCGTTGAATTTGAATGTCAGACCATTTCGTGTCACTACCATTGACATTTCGTCCGATAGAAAACCGAAAGGAAACAACTGAGCGTTACGAGGGCAGTACTGCCTGTTTTCGGCCATGAAACGCAGTCCCGGGGCAAAGAGCGGGCGGTGCAATGTTCCACTTCCAGATCTGGACATCCATGGAGTCGGTTCTCGATCTGGAAACAGTTTCCCCTGTTCCTCGCGTATGTCGATCTGGATTATGGAATTGATTCCTCCGAAACGCTCCACCTGCACGGCAAGCGGGCCGTTGCAGAACGAGCGCCATTCGTCGGGAAAGAGTTCGTCTATGCCAGGTATCTCATCCATAGTACTTTCTAGTTCGGCCACGACGTCGCCACTGGCTAATCTTGTTTTTTCTCTATGTAGACAATGCTGTCGCCGGATACGTTCTTGAGTACCTTGCCTGAGAGCTCCATGACCGAGCCGTCAGGTTTTGTCATTGTCTTCAGCACGTAGCCGCGGGGCAGGGCGAGTTCAAGTTCCTCGACGTTGTGCCAGAAGAATAACGCGGCACCAGTCTGGCTGATCCAGCTGGTTCCGAATGGCGTTTCCCTGACTTGCGGTATGCCGATTTTTCGGGCCAGCATGGAACAGGTGGGAACAAGCCTGAGTATCCGTTCCACCATCCTTGATTCTCCGGGAAAACGTTCGAAGCCCTGTATGTAGCCGTCGATTTGTGTGTACATGTAGCAGTTGTACATTGCCATCCTGAAGAAGTCCAGCGCGAATCCGTCACCTTTTTCGTCGGTACGCGGTTGCATTCCGACCAGTGCGAATTCCTTGCCTGCGTGCGGCGCATAGAGACGCTCCCTGAACCAGAAGGTGTCCAGGAACATCGGGTTCTCTCCTTCTACTCCAACAGGCATTCCGTGGCGATCGAATTCTCTGGCTATGTTGAGCATGCCTTCAATGCCTGGGGATGCCGGGAACTTCAAGTAGTTTACGTTTCCGGATGCCTTTCCATACATGTCAAGGTAAATCCCCGTAAGTCCGTTGGCGCAAGCTTCGTCAAGAATTTTCGCATACCACTTCTGGAAGTCCGGATTGGTCAGGTCCACCACGGGATAATGTCCTCCATACTGATATATTTCAAATCCGTTGTCTTCAATAGGATTACCCGGTTTTATTTCCGCGATGCGGTGCGCAGCGCTTCCTTTCGGAACATGTATGAACCAGTCGTTGTGTCCGAATAGTTTTTCCGAACTGCCGTGCGTGTAGTCGCCAGCCGTCCATGGCCACGTCGTCATACCTGATTTGCCGATGGCATCGTAGAATTTGCCCCATGTGGGAATCGACTCGATCGCCGATGGACAAATCGGCATGGCGTAGCGCATGAATCCCGACTTTCCGGCCGCCTCTATTGTAGACAGTTGCTCCTCTTCCGAGGAACTGTTGAGATGCGTGGCAGTCGGCAGCGGCGAGTGTTGTTTTGTGCCGATTTTCGATACGATATGCTTTCTTACGAACTGCGGCCAGGCTATGTAGGTGTTGTTGCCTTGCTCTGGCCCCGGACTGAATACGTGCCATACACCCTTGGTGGAACAAGGCGCCGGTTGCGCTCCGACATTGATGCAAATTGCCTCCGCAATCGCCGCATCATCTTGCTTGCGCGTCTGCCTGCATGATGCCGACATCGGTTTGTCCGGGAACTCCACGAACACTCCGTTGGGGGCGGCGACGTAACTGAATGGCTGCCCGCTGCCGAACCACCCCCATTCATAGGTGTCGCCGG
>JAKSOH010000129.1 GCA_024405675.1 Victivallaceae bacterium | reverse complement strand
GCGAGGTGCTTATCGGGACCAAGGCGGCCGCGGTGAACCGGGCCGACCTGATGCAGAAGGACGGTTGCTACGCTTCTCCACAGGGATGGCCCGCATGGTGCGGACTGGAGGTCGCCGGAATCGTGTTGGAGGCTCCGGATGGCGCGGCTGTAAAACCTGGCGACAGGGTTTGCGCGCTGCTGGGGGGAGGCGGATATTCCGAGAAGGTGGCCGCTCCCGCGGGAATGGTCGTTCCGATTCCAGAGAACATCACGCTGGCCGAGGCCGCATCCATTCCCGAGGTCTGGTCGACGGTGTACCTCAACCTGATGATCGAGGCAGGCGGAATCCGGCCTGGGGAGGTGTTTTTCGTGCAGGCCGGCGCGAGCGGCGTCGGAATCGCCGCCATCCAGTTCGCGAAGCAACTGGGGGCGAAGGTGATAACCACGGTCGGCAGCAACGAGAAGGCCGAGATTGTGCGTGGCTTCGGCGCCGACATCGCCGTCAACTACCATGAGACCGACATACTGGATGTCCTCCGTGAGAATCCGCCGTCCGTGGCGCTGGACTGCGTCGGCGGACCGGCGATGGGCCGCTGCCTTGAGACGATGGCGTTCGGAGGACGCTGGATAATGATCGCGACGCTGGCCGGAGGCGGCACCGAGATAAACCTCGAGACCATCTGGCGCAAGCGCATCAAGCTCATAGGCAGCACGTTGCGCAGCCGCTCGTCCGAAGAAAAGGCGGGCATCCTGGAATCGTTGCGCCGCGATTTGTGGCCGCTCTTCTCCAGCCGCAGGCTCGTCTCGCATATCCATGCGACACTGCCGATTTCGGAAGTGGAGTCGGCGCACGCCATCCTGCGCCGCAACGAGAACATCGGCAAGGTGGTCCTGATCTTCGGGTGACAGGCGATGAAAAGACTGTTCCCGCTGTCGAACGACCACGCGCTGCTCTGCCATCTTTTCGCTCCGCGGAGCGTGGAGGAATCCATCGCAGAGGCCCGGAACGCCGCAGGCGACGGAGCAGAGGCGATCGCGGTCGAACTGCTCCAGTTTCCCGTCGAACTGCGCACCATCGGCAATTTCCGGCGCATCGTCGAATCTGTCGATCTTCCGTTCATGTTCCTCGACTACCGCAACGACCGGTTCCACCTGGACGACGAGGAGCGCATGGCGCATCTCCTCGTCGCCGCCGAGGCCGGAGCGGGAATGATCGACATCGTCGGCGATCTCTTCGGGCCGGCGCCGGACGAGCGCGGCGTGGACCCCGCGGCCGTCGCGCGCCAGGCCGAGGCGATACGCATGGTCCATGAAACTGGCAGCCAGGTGATAATTTCCTCTCATCCCCAGCGCTACATGAAGGCCGACGCGGTGGAGGAACAGCTGCGCGATTTCGCGTCCCGCGGCGGCGACGTCGTGAAACTGGTCGCCAGGGCCGACAGCGACGCGGAATATCTCGAGTCGTTGGCCACCACGGTTCGTCTCTACCGGAACCTGGCGACGCCTTTCGTCTACCTGTGCTGCGGAAGATACGGCCGGTTGCAGCGCATGACGTCCCTCCAGTGCGGCGGGGCGATTACCTTCGGCGTGTACCGTCATCACGATTTCGAACCCTACGATCAGCCGGAGATCCGCGATTTCGCGGCCGTGCGCAAGGGCATCGGACTGCATTTGGGCGAAATCCAACTTCAGGAGAAATAGGAAATGGGTGAATTTTCCGGAAGAACCGCCTTCATCACAGGCGGCGCGTCGGGCATGGCCAGGCTGTCCGGCGAGGAACTCGCGGCGCGCGGCGCCAATGTCGTCCTGGTCGACGTGAACAAGGAAGGCCTCGACGACGCGGCCGCGAAGATCGCCGCTTCTGGCGGCAGCTGCTTGCCGATTGTCGCCGACATCCGCCGCTACGACGAAGTGGAGGGCGCGGCGAAACAGGCAATCGACAAGTTCGGGGCGATAGACATCCTGCTCAACATCGCCGGAGGAATGTCGGGACGCTGCTGCCGCAACCAGACCAGCTTCGAGCGCCTTCCCATCGAGGTCATTGACTGGGGCATCGACGTCAACCTGCGCGGCGCCATCTACTGTTGTCGCGCGATCATCGGCGGCATGATGGAGCGCAAGCGCGGTGTCATCGTAAACTTCGGATCCGTGACCGGGGAGGAGGGCGGCGGCGGTTCCGCCGTGGACTACGGCGCGGAGAAGGCCGGCATGAACGGCCTGACCAAGTCGCTGGCGATTCTCGGTGCCCCGCACAACGTGCGCTGCTGCTGCGTGATCCCCGGTCCGGTGCTGACCCGTCCGGACATGGCAGGAATGAAAACCATC
>JAKSOH010000128.1 GCA_024405675.1 Victivallaceae bacterium | reverse complement strand
CGCGGGACTTCCCGTCGACCGGCATGCGTCCTACCACGCCCCGGCGTTCGCATTCAGGGTTCCAGCGTCGGCGAACGCGCGGATACTCGGCGAATACCGGTTCGGCGATTCGCCGCATCCGGCGACCGTGCTCATGAAGCGTGGAAACGGCACCTGCGCCGCCTTGCTCGGCGCCGGCGGCTTCGAGCTGATATGCACGAGCAGCGGGCGGGTGCTATTCCTCTACCGGCTGCTCGACGAGATGGCCGGCGGCCGGTTGCCGGCCATCCCGGCCGAACCGGTGCAGTGCAACATCGTTCCCCGGGTGGACGATTCCGGGAAGTTGCGCTGCGTCACCGTGACCAACACGACGATCGGGACGCAGCGCGCGTTCGAGCTGCGTCTGCGCGGCGTTCCGGAAACCGCGGCCAAAGTGGAATACGTCGCTCCGTCGACGGGGAGAAGAACGCTCGAGCTGCGCCGCAACGGGGCGGAATGCACGGTCACTGTTCCGGAAATCCGCGGCTGGGACATCTGTTATCTGAAGATCATGTAGGAGAGGGATATGGCAAAACTCTACATACTGCGCTGGAATCCGGCGATATCGTCGTTCACAACGCCGGTGTTCCTGGATGGAGTGCAACTGCTGGGAAGGAAGGATTCCAGTCCGCTCGGATTAGACTGGAGCATCTACGACCACGGGGAACTCGAAGTCGGCGACTGGTGGATACTATGCCGCGTCGGGACGGACGAGGACGGAATCGTGGCCCTGGGACAATTCACCGGAGAGCCGGAGGAAGGGGACTCGTGGAGGCGTGACGGAAAGAAGGTCCACTACGCCATGATGGCAATAAAGGCGATGCAGTGTCCGGAGAAGACGGGTATCCTGCAGGCGTCCGAACTGGAGAAGAAGTTCTCTGAAATCGGCTGGCACAGCGGACATTCCGGCGTTCCGTTGGCGCCGGACGTGGCGGAGCGTCTTATGCTGTTCGTCGCCGAGGAACTGTACCGGCACTCCGACGCCCCGGGGCTCGGCGTGCGGCAGATCGACGGAGGGATCTATTCCGTCGTCTGCGGAATACTGACGCATCTCTGTCCGAATTTGCGCGCGACCCTTGACAAGGAACCGCAGGAGGCCGCGAATTTCGACGAAGTGCCGGAGTATCCGGACGATATCGCCTTCGACGCGGATGCTCTCAAAAACGGATCGAATCTCGCGGACGCGGCGCGGCCGATCTTCTGGGGCGAGGTGATTCCGGTCAAGATTGGCATCGCGATGTGCGGAGGAAGAGGACGCGGCCGGTAGCATTAAGAGGAGGACACCATGGCAAGAACAGGATTTTTCGCGGCGCTTTGCGGCGTGTTCACGTTTTCCCTGGCGGCCGCGCCGGAACTCGCGGTCCGCTTCGATTGTCCAGCGGGGGCGGTCAGGAAGGAACTGCACGGCAGCGGTTACATGCCCAACATCAGCGAGATGGGGAACTACCACAAGGGCAACGCCCAGTTCAAGAAGCTCGGGTTCTCCATGTCGAGGACGCATGACCAGACGCTCTTCAATCCAGGGGAACGGGTGGTGGACACGGTCTTCGTGTTCCCCCTGGAAAAGCAGGATCCGTCGGATCCGTCGAACTATTGCTTCGGCCCGACCGACTTCCTCCTGGAGAACCTGGTCTCGTGCGGAACGCTGCCCTACTATCGGCTCGGCGTGAGCACGGAGAACACGCCGGACAATCGTCACTTCAATTCCGAGATGCCGAAGGACGCCGTCCATTACGCGAAGATACTGGCGGGAATCGTCCGACACTACAACTACGGCTGGGCGAACGGCTACCGGATGGGGATCCCGTACTGGGAGATTTGGAACGAGCCGGACATCGGGGTGAAGATGTGGAAGGGCGACCTGGCGCAGTTCAACCGCTTCTTCGTCACGGTGCTCAAGCAGCTCAAGCAGGAGTTTCCGAACGAAAAGTTCGGCGGCCCGGGGTACCAGAAACTCTGCGGAACGGCGGCGGGGGAGAAGAACCTCCGCGAACTCCTGGCGCTGTGCAAGGAGGAGGGCGTGAAGCCGGACTTCATCTCGTTCCACTTCTACGGCTACGACGCCCGCGGGGCGCTGGACTACCTCGACCGGATCCGGGCGATCATGGACGAGTGCGGCTTCAGGGACACGGAAATGCATCTCAACGAATGGCACTACAACTTCGACTGGGCCTGGAGAACATGGGACACGGAGCGTGGCGGCGGCGGCATCGATTCGGCGGCATTCAACATCGCGATGTTCTCGGGAGTTCATGACAAGCCGCTCGACGTCGCCTGCTACTACGGCGCTGGACAATGCAACA
>JAKSOH010000127.1 GCA_024405675.1 Victivallaceae bacterium | reverse complement strand
TGCTTGTTACAAGTTCAGCTACCCCGCCGTTGTGCAGTCTGGATTAGATTTCACCATACCGGGTTGAACCAACCATGCGCATGGCATATTGTAATATGGAAGATATGTCATATTGTCTTGCAAAGGCAAAAAGGGAGGGAACGACGATGGACACGACGAAATTCATCTGGCAGAGGGAAGGCACGCCCGACGAACTGGTGCCGATGCTGGAAACGCTGGCCGACGAATATCCGATATTCGACCACGGACGCGGCATGAAGCTTACGTTCAAGAAGACGCCCGGCAAGGACATGGCGGTCAAGACCACCAAGTCTCGCGGCGAGATAGTCATCGAGTACACCACGGTTTCCGCAGCGGCCCGCGGAATCGGCAACGCGATGTCGGGAATCTACGCCTCCGAGAAGGCGCCATTCGACACGCTGGGCGTCATGCTGGACGTATCGAGAAACCAGGTCATGCTCTACGACAACATCGAGTCCTGGCTGAGGCGCATGGCGCTTTGCGGGCAGAACCTGTTGATGCTGTATGCGGAAAACACCTATGAGATCGAGGACGAACCGCTCTTCGGATACATGCGCGGCGGATACAGCGAGGAGGAGATCCGCGAGATCGACGACTACGCGTCGCGTCTCGGCATCGAGGTCGTGGGATGCATTCAGGCCCTTGGGCACATGCGCCAGACGCTGCGTTGGCTTCCGTATGCGAAATACCGCGACACCGACTCCGTGATGCTCGCGGACGACAAGGGGACGCTCGACTTCATCGACAAGATGATATCGTTCTGGGACCGAACGCTGCGGAGCCGCCGCATCCACATCGGCATGGACGAGGCGCACGACCTCGGACGCGGCAGGCATCTCGACATCCACGGATACGAGAAGCCCCTGGACATACTGCAGCGCCATTTGGCAAACGTCAAGGGAATATGCAAGAAGCACGGCCTCAAGCCGATGATGTGGTCGGACATGTTCTTCCGGCTGACAAACGACGAGCACGCCTACTGGTCCGAGAAATTCAATCCGCCGAAGGGTCTCAAGACCGATCCGGACGTCGAGCAGGTGTATTGGGACTACTACCGCGAGGACGGACGCATCTACGAGGAGATGATCAGGAGGCACCGCCAGCTTGGCGCGGAACCGGTGATGGCGAGCGGCATCTACACCTGGGGGAAGTTCTGGTATGACCACGGCACGACCAGCCGGACGGTGGTTCCCTGCATCGAGGCCTGCCGCAAGACCGGAACAAGGCAGATTATCTTCACCATGTGGGGGGACGACGGGGCGTATTGCGAATATGATTCGGCGCTGGCCGGAATCGTCTACGTCTCCGACCTCGCATTCGGTGACAAAAACATCGACCGCACGGCGATACGTTTCGACGTCATCTGCGGAGGCGACCTGAAGGCCCATATCGCGGCAGGCAATCTCGACACGGAGTTTGAATGCAACGGCAGGAAATACTGGACCTGGGCGCCGGCGTTGTTCTGGGACGATCCCCTCAACGGAATCGGATTCGACGCGCTGCGCCGCGAGGACCCCAAGTTCGAAATAAAGCTGCTCGACCATCTAGACGAGCAAAAATACATCGTGATGCAGTCGCTGGACCGCAACGGCGCCGGCGACATGATCCATGCGCTCAACACTATAAACGCACTGCAGAAGAAGCTTGAGCTGCGCGCCGCGCTGGAGTCGGCGTACGACTCGGGCGACATGGTAAAACTGCGCGAAGTCGCCACGGAGCTCGTTCCTGCGACGATAGCGGCGATAAGGGAATTCGACCGGTCATTCAGAGAACAATGGTTGCGAAAGTCGTCCCCGCTCGGACTGGAAGTCATACAGTCCCGCAACGCCACAATGATCTGCCGCCTGGAAGAAACGGCACTCCGCATAAACGAGTACCTGACCGGAATGGTCGGTCGCATCGACGAGGTGGAGGAACGATTGCCCAGCTCGATCAGAGGTCCGCTGTTCCCGTGCCGGTTCTTCGACTACTGGACGGGCGGAGCGGTTTTCGTCAACTAGGCGCCGGACAGGCGCGAACGATTATGGACAACTGATTTAAAAAGGACGATGAAATGGTTAACGTAGTTGCTAGAATGCAGATAAAAGACGGATGCATGGATAAATTCCTCGAAGCACTGATGTCCAACGTACCGACGGTCAAGGCGGAGGCGGGATGCCTGCGCTACGATGTCTGCCGAGACCTGGATCCGGCGAAATCGCAGTTCGTGACGATCCTGGAGTCCTGGGAAAGCGAAGAGGCGCTCCGCATCCACCAGAAGGCGCCGCACATGGACACCTATCGCGCGGCGGTACGCGATCTCAGGGAGCACACCACCGTGGACGTGATGGAGCCGATCGACAGATGATGGAATATATCGTAAGAAAATCGCCGGTTCCGATCTCCCCCTGCGCCGGAGGCGAGAACGTCCAGTGGAGCAATGCGAT
>JAKSOH010000126.1 GCA_024405675.1 Victivallaceae bacterium | reverse complement strand
AACTCGCTTGTGGCTCCCTAAAATAAAAGTTACGGTTTAAATTCCGAAAACAAAGAGTTCTTTTTCGTGAAATGATAGAATCTGGGATCTCTCGCTCATCGCATACGCGCAGTCCCTGATGTCGAATCTTTTTAGCTGAACACACGAGCATCACGTCGCCAATGCCACAACCGACATAGACATCTGCACTTTTCTCACGATATTCTCTTTTCCACGACGAAGCCCGTCATTTCCCTCCGTCGGCGAACGCCGGCGGCACCTTGAAATCGGCGCTCTGCGTCGGGAACGTGTCGACCTTGTAGGTCGGTCCTCCGTGCGCGTTGTCGACGAACCAGATGATTTTCCTGGGAGCCTTGAGGTTGTGGTACATCCTGGCGATGCCGGACGGCGGACAGATGAAGTCTCCCAGGCCGGCGCGGTCTACCAGCACCGGACAGGTGATGCGCTTCGCATGGTTGGCCGCGTCGAAGTAACGCGCGCCTTCCGTGTACGTCACGCCCCAGGTCTGCGGCATCATGCCCAGCGTCTCCTTGCCGATCGAGCAGCACCAGGGGACGTAGACCCGGCAGAACGTCACCTTGTCATCGAGTCCGGCCGCCCACAGCGACTGCAGCCCGCCCTGGCTTCCGCCCGAGACCATCAGGTCCCTGCCGTTCCATTCGGGAAGCGTGCGCACGAATTCCAGCGCCCGCAGGACGCGGAGCACCATGTCGCGGAAATACGCCTTCTCCGGGTCGGCGGTGTCGTCCAGCGCGTACCGGGCATGTTTCGCGGCATATTCCTTCAGTTCCTCCTTGTCCATTTTCAGCGGCATGCCGTGGGCGTTGATCTCGAAATAGATGCGCTTCCCCATCGGGAAGGCATGCGTCGGCATGTGAACGCCGTATCCCTGGAATCCCACCTGCGCCGGCAGCGACTTCTCCTTGGCGTCGCGCGGAATGACGAGAAATCCGGTGACGGAAGCCCTGCCCGGGCACGGGACCACGACTTCATAGGTACGGTATTCCTCCGGATTGGAACCGGGAATTTCATTCAGTTGCGGTTCGATCGGCACCGTGTCGAGCATTTTCTTCTGTTTCGACCAGAACGCGTCGAAATCCTCAGGCTCCGCCACCTGGGGAATCTTGTCCTCGTCGGCGCCGACGCAGCTCATGAACTTGCGCGCACCGAGGACGAGCTTTCCGTCCGCGTCACGCAGGCTCATGGCCAGGCAGACGAAGCCGGGCTTTCCAAGCGTCGTCTTGATAGAGACCGGCTTTCCGGTTAGTGGGATCTTTCCCGCCGACTTCTGGCCGTCGTCGCCGGTGATGGCGTAGTGGATTTCAAAGCGGTCGAGCGGTTTGCCGTCCATGGTCGGATTGACCGAGAATACGATTTCGTCGCCGCAATGATATGCCCCGAACGGAGGTCGCCCGCTGGAGAAGTTGTACGACATCACCCCGACGCAATTCGCCGCGCCGAGTCTCCGGAATTTCTCCGGCATCATGTTGTCATCTGGCACGGGAGCGCCCTTCGGCAGCAGCAACAGCGCGTCCGGACGGGCGTTGGGGCCGGTCGACTGCAGCGCGAACTCGTGATTGCCCTTGTCGAGATGGATGTCGGCGATCTCGCACCACTCGAGCAGCGGACGCCCCCTGCCCGGTTCGTCGCCGCCGGACCCGACCAGCTTCTTGTCGACGTACACGTCCAACGTCCTGGTCCGGTCGCCGAAACTCAGGTCGCGCAGCAACAGCTTGTAATCCCCTGTCCGCGGAATCGCGTAGACTCCTCTCGCGCAGCTCCCCGGGTCATGGGAATAGAGCAGCGCGCCAGCGGAGGCGTCGCCCAGATTGGTCTCGAAGTTCCCGAGGTCGTCCATGCCTTCCGCCTCGATGACGTAGTTCTCGACTGGCGAGGCGCATCCGAATCCGGCGACCAGCAGCGCCAGCAGCGGTGCGAACATGTTTTTCATAATCATTCCCCCTGGGTTTCAATGGATTGTTTCGCTTGACGAAGTAATATAGTGTTGAAAAAACATGACGGCAAACCCCTCGTCCGGTGTTTTTTCGCGATGCTTCGCCCTTTCGATTTGCTTTCCGGGTAGCCGTCGACGGCCGGACGGGTTAAGTTAATCTTGTAGACTTGTATGTAGCAAACCAAGGGAGCTCATCATGAACGACAACAAGAAACTGCCGACCTGGAACCTCCAGGCGATGTACGAAGACGATGCCGCATGGGAACGCGATTTCAAGCGGCTGCGCCCGCTCGCCGAGAAATTCGCCTCCTTCAAGGGACGTCTCGCCGAATCCCCCGACGTCATGCGCCAGGCCTTCGAGGCCTCCGACGAATTCGGCCGGCTGGCGGGCAAGGTCGGCGTCTACGCCCACCACAAGTGCGACGAGGACACCACGGTCAACGCGAGCCAGGTCCGGGCCAAGCGTTTCTCCCAGCTGATGAGCGATCGCTCCGAACTAAGCGCCTGGTTCGATCCAGAGATGGTGGCCATACCGGAGGAAACCATCGAAAAGTTCCTGAAGGACAGGAAACTCGCCTTCTACAGGTTCTCCATCGAGGACATTTTGCGCG
>JAKSOH010000125.1 GCA_024405675.1 Victivallaceae bacterium | reverse complement strand
AGGATCCAACCGCAGCAGGCGGCCCATGATAAGCTTGGACGGCCATATGTCCGGCCACATGCCGGTTCTGACGCGTTCCGGGCCGAACTTCGACACCAGCCGGTTCCACAGGACGGGATGCGTTTGCCTTGACGCCACGCCGAGGAAGAATGCATAGTACTGGCAGGTCTCGGTGCGGTCGGGGGGTACGTCCAGTGGGCCGTCGGCCCGTCTCACGCCGTGGTCGCGGAACCATTCGCCGTCGAACGACTGTTCCGATATGGTTCGGCGCATGGTTTTCGCGCGTTCTGTCCAGCCCGGTTCGCCATACAGTTTGCCCGCGGCCTCCAGGGCGCGGGCGTAGAGCATGTTGGACGGATAGTTGACGCCGCCGGCGAAGGTGTTGGCCTTGCTCCACTCAATGAACACCCAGCTGGGCAGGTCCTCGAGAAGACCGTCGTCATTGAGGAAACCGTCCATGTAGGAGATGAAATTCTTGACTTTCCCCTTGAACGCATCGATCATACCGGTGTCGCCGGAACGTTCCAGGTATTCCTCCAATTCCATCACGAGCCACATCCCCCAGTTGGGGATGAACTGGCCGGTGGGATGGTCTCCGGGGTATTCCATCGGGAACGCCCCGTCAGGAAGCCCGTCGTGGCGCGGGGCGAGCGCATAGTTTTCCAGAAACAGTTTTTCATGAAGAGTGCTTCCGGTCAGTGACAATGCGGCTCTCGCTGTGAAGAACGAGTCGCCGATGTATCCTCCGCGTTCGCGGGTGGGGCAGTCGGTGAGGACGTCGACCGCGTTGCAACGGAAGCTTTCGCATCCGGCGCGGAATATGAGCGAAATGTCCCGGTCATCGTTCCGCGGACCGATGTCGATGCGGCCGGCCTTGTATTCGCGGAGGGCGAAATCGGTCACCGTCGCCTTGCCGCCGTGCATGAACACCTCGGCGAACTTGAAGGCAGTGGGCTCGAATCCCTCCAGCGCATATTCCCCCGGTTCAGTCAGGTCCCAGAACACCGCGCCCGTCATATCCAGACGCAGCGGATCGACACCGCCGTCCGGCTGCAGCAGTTCATCGTACATCAACACCAGGCGACCCGGCTCCAGGCAGTTTACACGCACCATTGGAAATCCGGCGTTTTCGGAATTCCCTTCGAACACGACGGACTCGATGTCGCCCGAGTCATCCCGAACATAGCGTCCGAGCTCGAGGAACGCGTTGACCTCGAGTTCATCCATGGGGAAACCCTTGAATCCCTGCTTTCCCACCAGCGTCAACGCGCGGTTCTGGATCGACTGGGTGCCGTTGGCGCCACAGAGATTGTCCACGGAGTTGTCCCGTTTCAATCCGGCACCGGAATCATACCGGCGCCGGATCGTCCCGATCCGATGGAAGCTGCGGTCGACGGCATATTCCGGCTGCGGCAGACGCGCCGGCAGGAGACGGACATCCGGACAGCGTTCCAATTCGAGTTCGACGAGATCGTCACGACGCGGATTCACCCGGTATGCCTCGAAGAACATGCGCTGATAACTGAATCTGGATACCCGTTTTATCCGTTCTTGGGATAGGTCGTAGGCGATGAAATCGCTTCCCGTGGCGGCGAGGACCTCGTTGTCCGAGGTGACTTCCGCCAGAAGGAAACTCGGCTGGTCCATGAAGTCGAAGCTGTTGACGTTGGCACCGGAGACCTCTATTTCCAATGTCACGGACTCGCCGCCGGTCGAGCGGATGTCGAGTTCGTCGACGCGGAACATTCCACCGGGGCCGCGCATGGGACCATGGGCGAGGAACCTGCCGTCGACCTTGGCGCGATAGCAGGTGGATGCGGCGACATGGAGCAGGGCGCGGCCATCGGACGGCATGGCGAACCGGCATCTGAAGAGAACGAAGTCGTTCATGCTTTCGCGGCGTCCACGTGGCCAAACTGGAACCGCGTGACGGAAGAACGGAGATTTAGACGACAACCGATCCAAGACGTCACTCCAATTTCTTCGCGGCCTCGAGCACGCTCCTGTGGAACCTGGCGAGTTTCGCTGCTGCGTCACGGGTCTTGTCGTCATCGGTGGATCCGGCGGCCCGTTCCGCGAGTTCCGCGGCCTTTTCGTGGTTTCCGAAATATCCCATGACCTGCGACATGACGATATCGGACACGGCCTGCTGGCGCGGAGTGTCGCACTTGCACTTGGAAATCGCCGAGGCGTAGTGTCGCAACGCCGCGGGGCAGGCGAAGTCGGGGGGGCAGGACAGCTCGCTTCCGATTAGCTTGACGAGGGCGGCCGGTTCCGCCGCGAATTCGGCGGCGGCTTCGGCCGCTGCGCCTTCGATCTGCTCGAACAGGGAATGGTTGCGCAGGAAGGCGATCAGGAGTTCGCGAGCCGGCAGCTGGTGCGGATGGGTCTTCACGAACGATTCCAGGACGGCTCGGGCCTCCTCCGGACGATTGAGCTTGCGGTCGAGGATGTCGGTCTTCGCCACCGCGAGCTCCAGGCTGTCCGGCATGCGTTTCAATTCCCCGTCGACGAGCTTGAGTGCGGAAGCGTTGTCCTGCTTCTTCATGGCGGCGGCGAACTCGGTCTTGAACCGGTCGACCGCCACGGCGTTTTCAATGGTGTAGGCGCCGCGGCGCATTTCCTCGAGAAGCGGAACGACCTCGGAGACCTTGCCGC
>JAKSOH010000124.1 GCA_024405675.1 Victivallaceae bacterium | reverse complement strand
AGATACTTGACGCGCTTAACGTTGACCTATTACGTTAAAAACAACGTTTCTGTGTGGGAAGACGCACGCAATCGCCTGCGAAACAAGCATATGCGATGACATGGCCGGACGCATTGAATGGACTGGCCCGGATTCTCAGGATTTTCAATGATTCCGTCCGGTGTCCATCTTGTAATTGACGCAAGAACGGACATAGTATGTTTCATCGGCATCATGGTGTTCTTCGCATGGTCGCTTGAAATACCTGCCATCGAGAAGTCCGTGATGGTGTTTTGGAAAACAGTTTTGGACATGTCCCGCGGCACCGGCCGCGGGGAAATGACAGAAGGGAGTGAATATGAAAGTTGTTTCGTTGTGTGTCCTGCTTTGCCTTCTGGCGGCGGGGGGAACCATGGCCGGCGAGGCGGCGCGGGGGCGAATCGGGGACGACAAGCTGGTCGATGCCATCCTGATACCGGAGTGGCTGCGCAAGCTTGAAACGACCGACTGCGGCAGGGAAATCAAGGGGGACGAGGCCCAGTTGCGCTACGTGATCCGGCTGGCGACGGAAAACGTCAGGCGGAAGACCGGCGGACCGTTCGCGGCGGCGGTGTTCGAATCGAAAACCGGCCGGCTGGTCGCGCTTGGAGTCAATGTAGTCGTGCCGTCGCACCAGTCGTGGACGCATGCCGAGATGACGGCCATCGGCAACGCGCAGAGCCTGATCGGCAGGCATTCCCTGGATGGATACGTGCTGGTGTCGAGCTGCGAGCCGTGCGCCATGTGCACCGGCGCGATTCCGTGGAGCGGCGTGGACCGGGTGGTCTACGGTTCGCCGCGGGAGATGCCGGAGGCGGTCGGCTTCGACGAGGGATACAAGGGCGAGGACTGGCGCGGCAACATGGAAAAACGCCACGTAGTCATCGTCGGTCCGATGCTGGAGGAGGAATCCCGCGCGCCGTTCGATTTGTACGAAAAGACGAAGGGCGTCATATACTGACGAAAGGGGCATGGCGGACCCCGCCTTGCCGCCACCCGTCGACGGCCGTTGTTCACGCCGGACCTCGTGAAATCGGGAAAGGTGGAATTCCCGATCCGGATCGTTCGCGCTCGGTTTCATCGTCCGGCGGCGGCATGCATGAAACCGCCTTCGTTTCCCCACGGTCGGAGACCTTGCCCGTCGCTGCAAGGAGGAGCGGGCAGGGGCGTCCGCTTCCCCGCTTCTTCACTTCTTCGGTTCCAGACCCGGCAATGTCCCGGACCGGCGGCTCCTCTGCCGCATGATCCACAGCGCCACCGGGATGTTCAGCGCGGTGAGCAGCGCCGCCGCGCGGAAGATCATCCTTGGATCGCCCATGGCGCCGATCACCAGCCAGCCGCATCCGGCCGCCAGCACGAATCCCAGCAGCTTCATGCTCATGGACAGTCCGAAGGCCGCCCCTCTCTTTTCCCTGGTGACGGCGCCGGACAGCAGCTTGAGGTAGACGGGGTCGAGCCCGCCGGCGCCGAAGTATGCCGCGAACCGGCAGGCCGCCAGGAACGCCGTGTCGGTCGCCAGCGATTCCCCGATCAGGGACGCGATGCTGATGCCGATCATCGGGAACAGCACCGCCATCGGGTCGAACCGGTCGCACAGCCGTCCGACGACGACTCCCGCCACGATGCCGCCCAGCGCCGCCATGGCGCTGATGGCCCCGGTCGCGCGTATCGTCTCCGAGATGTCGGTGATCTGCTCGACCAGCAGCGACAGGTACGGCTCGTCGAAGCGCCTGGTCAGCCCGAGCAGCAGGAAGAGCCCCAGTATCGTCCAGGCCAGCAGGTCGAGCCGCCACGACAACCGCGGCCTTCTTCCGGCCGTCTTCTCCGGCGGGGTGAAGTTCTCGTCCACCAGCGCCAGCACGATGAACCCGCTTATCAGGTACAGCGCGCCACAGCATGAGAATCCGCAGACGTAGCCGAACCGGTCCACCGACATCGAGCCGAACAAATAGCCGATCATGCTCCCCGACCACACCGCGCTGCTGAAGAGTCCGAGCGCGAATCCCTGGTGCTTCTCCGGCGTGTTCGTCGCGATGAGCGTCTGCGCCGCCGAGGTGGTGCCGGAGAACATGCATATGACGAACCTCAGCGCCACCAGGCAGTACAGGTTCGGCACCACGGCGAACAGCGGGAAGAGCAGCGCGTTGCAGAACGACGCCCGGAGCAGCATTATCTTGCGGCCGACGCGGTCCGATAACGCGCCCCACAGCGGGTTGGAGAAGCAGAACGATATCATCCCGAAGAAGTTCACCGCCGACACCCATTCCCCGCGCAGCGCGATGTCCGCTATCATGAAGCGGTCCCGGACGTAGAGCGGCATGAACGGGATTATGCCCGCGTATCCGGCGAACGCCAGCATCTGGGAGAACCACAGCGTCCAGGCGTTCTTCTTCCAATTCACCGTCTTCGTCATCGTCCGGCGCCCTTGAACACCGACCTCAGGAACAGGTCCTGGATCGCGTTGAGCCAGCCGTGTCCGTATCTGCGGTACTTCCCTGACAGCAGCAGATCGAGTACCGGGGATATGCGCCGGACGAACTTCGGCGACAGGTCGTGCCGGGCCTTGGAATACCCCGCGCGCCGCCGCGCCTTGGAGATCGGAGTGCCGCCGAAGGACCCCAAGCAGCGGGCGAGCCGGTTGGCGAGCGCCGTGAAGACCTC
>JAKSOH010000123.1 GCA_024405675.1 Victivallaceae bacterium | reverse complement strand
CTTGCCTGTCTTTCTGTCCGTTGTCATTCCATACAACTACATTCGTTGGTTGCGAATTGCAAATACCGCCGGCTTTCCATATCGCGCCGCCGGTACGCGGCCGTCGTTTTGGCTTGCCAGGCCGTGAGCATACACGCAAATGGCATCGAAGGCGGTGCGACGTATTTTCCGCATGATGTTGAAAGCCTCCTGAACGCGGAAGGCGAAGTTCGGACAGGTTTTCCAATGAAAACTTTCCCGGCGCACCCGGTCGACGGGTGGTCGCGCAATGTGAAACGTGATATATTGAATCTCAGTTGTTGAGTTTCATCGAAATAACCAAAAGACATCTACAGGAGGACATTTGAAATGAAGAGATTCGTACCGGGCATTCTCATCGCGTTGCTGGCGGTTTCCACCGTCTTCGCCAGTCACAAGGACGACATGGTGAACAATTACGCCGACGTCATGAATGAAATGTTCCAGACCAAGCTGGCCGGAAGCATCAAGTCGGCGCTTGCGAAGAAGGGATACGTCCTCACCGAGGACGAGGAGGCGCAGCTGAAAAATGCCGTCAAGGAACTCAAGACCGAAACCGTCCAGGAGGCGCTCGAGAGCAGCTACCCGGTGACCTGCAAGAAGTTCGGTGTTTCCGAGAAGGAAGTGGAACGCAAGGCCGCGTCCAAAAAGAAGCAGGACAAGGAATGGATCTCCAAGTTCGACCGCGAACTTGGCACCACGGTTGGCGGCACCAAGGAGATTCAGTCGAGCGTCACCAAGATTACCACCGACTACGTCACCTGGCTCGTCACGAGGCGCAAACTCAAGGAGATGAACAAGTAGCGGCGCATACGCCTGCGCAGTTTTCCATGGAGCCGCCGGAAACCGTTCCGGCGGCTCTTGTTTTATCCGCGTGACCGGCGCGACACCGGTTCGCTTGGGAAATGCAGTTGCGTTATATTAGTTGCAATGGCGATTGCCCGTTGTGAACACTAGCTGGAGGTTGGACATGAACAAGTCGGTTTTCGTGGCGATGATGCTCTCCATTTTGGCAGGCGGATGCTGTTCCGGAAAAATCAATTTGAATGAACTCCCCGATGCGAAGGGGACGGTGACGTGGCACGGCTACCGGCGTCACGACTTTGTCTTCGAGGGTCGCAAGGCCTTCATCGTCGAGCCGAAGTGTCCGGCCGGGGACGGGCGCTGGAGCTGGTGCGCCATCTGGCCGGAGGCCTTTGTCGAGCGGGTCGGCATCACCGAGCTGCTGAATCATGGATACTACCATGCCCACATCGACGTGCTGTCGACCGCGGCGAGTCCCGCCGGCGTCGAGACAATGAAGCATTTCCACGACTATCTCGTCTCGCTTGGACTTGCCAGGAAAACCAATCTGATCGGCATGAGCTGGGGCGGATTCTTTTCACTCCGCTATGCGGAAACCCATCCTGAAGACATCGCCGCCATATATCTCGATGCGCCGGTGTGCAACGCCGCCGATCCCGAGCCCGTGGCGAAGAGTCGCTGCGACACGATGAGCAAGGAGTTCAAGATGAGCCATGAGGATTTCAAGACCTCGCCGCTCAACCCGATCAACAACCTGGCGCCGATCGTCAGGCACGGCATACCGGTCATGGCGCTGACCGGAGAGGACGATGCCGTCGTGCGCGTGTCCAGCAACATCGACATCGTCGCGAAAAGGTTCGGGGAACTCGGCGGCAAAATCGAAATCATTCGCCGTCCGATGTGGGGACATCATCCGCATGGGATGGATGATGTAAATGGCATCGTTCGATTCCACCAGTCGGTCCACGAAAAACAATAGCGAATACCGTCGTTCGACAAAAAACCGGGACGCCCACGTTCCGGTTTTTATTTCCCATGTTCGCCGGCGCATTGATGCAAGGCATATGACCTATCGTCATCGGCTACGGCGGACAACTGGTTTTCGCTAATTTCACCGTCCAATGCGAAAACGAAGATTTCGCGCACATGCGTGGAACCAGCCAGTTCCCCTGCCGGATCACAGGGAATCGCAGTCCGCGGTCGGCGGGAGACCGGCGGCATTATTGAAAAACCGCCGTTTCCATACGAGGAAACGGCGGCCAGCCGAACGATAGAAACTATCTTCTACTTGAAGGCAACCAGGACATCGCTCCTGCGAGGCGGATTGTCGTCGAGGTCCTCGGCGCTCACTTTCGAAATACTGGCACCGACACGCATGTCATCAAACGCGGCATCGCCACTACCCAGATAGTCTACAAGACGCATAGTGGGAGTGAAACCCCCGCTGGAAACAATCGAATCAATCGCCATGGCGAATTCCTGCGCGACGAGATTATGTCCAGCCAGTATCTCGCCTTCCCTGGCCTCGAAGTGCGAAACATCCATAGAAGCGGCCTGAGCCGCGTAGAAAGCGCTCTCCATCTCCCGCACGGCATCTCTCGGCATCTTCGCGGCTATGACGCTGCCACCAAACAAAGCCGACGCGGTATTGGACAGGCCGCCAATCACATCGATGACCACCGGCGCTTTGCCGATGCACAACGATGCCGCCAACATCGGGGACAAGGTACCGCCGAGATTGTTGACGACCCCCCGGACACGCATACTGCCGCCGGGAATATCCGCAAGCTCGGCCATCCGCGCAAACACATACTCAGTCGTGCCGTGCTGAATGCCGGCCGGCGCCTTCCTATCATCGACGCCGTTGATGTGAT
>JAKSOH010000122.1 GCA_024405675.1 Victivallaceae bacterium | reverse complement strand
CAGTCGAGTGCCGGCGACAACAGCGTCAGCACGAAGAGGTCGCGGATGAACCAGAACTGGAACATGAACGTAGGACAATGCGTGCCGCGCACAAACGGCTCTGAATAGTCCCCGACGAGCGCCTCGAACCACGTCAACGGATCGCGGCATGACAGCAGGTCCGCGCGGTACGGGACTCCCAGCACCTCGTTCTGCAGATGAAGCAACGCGATGCTAATCGCCGACCACAGGGCCATTGGGACGAGAAGCGACTGCATTCGGCGCAACACAGTGTCCCAGTATCCGCGCGACTTGGACATGTGCAGATACCCGGAGAAGAGATAGAACATCGTCACTGCGCCGTAGAAGAAACCGTAGATCACTACCGAATGGGTGGTGGCTATCCACCCGTCCATCGTAAAATCCGCCAGATTGAATTCCGGAAACTCCTCAGGAATGATGAAATACGGCATCTGCACCGCATGGCACATGGTGACGCCGACTATCCCGATGTAGCGGATCGCTTGTATGCGCTTGGAAATATCCGCCGAGACCGTGGAAATCTCCGCACGTGTCGAAACGTTTCCCTCCATATCGTCCTCCGTCTTTACCTTATGCATACAATACACGCGAAACGATTTTTTTTAAACGCAGCGCGCCGGACGTCCGGCCGTGCTATATTTTACCAACCGACCCACGACATGTTTTGGAAAAACAGGAAAGGATCAGCCCACATGAAAAAGACCGTCGCCGCGGCCGTCGCCGCCACGTCCATGCTGCTTTGCGCCGAAAGCGGATTCCGCTTCTTCAACATCGTGCCTTGCCAGATCGACCAGGAAGCCGTGGCGGCCGACATGATGGCAGAATACCGCGACCGGACCGGAAACCGCGACCTGCTCTACTGCCTGTCGCTCCATCCTGAAGGACGGCCCGCCATCGACAAGGTCGACCGCTACATCGACAGCTTTTGCAAGTTCCGCGACCGGCTTTCCGGCCGGGACGTAAGGTGCGGCATCCTGGTCCAGAGCATCATCGGCCACTGGCCCCGGGTGGACAAGGACATCGAGCCCTGGCAGCGTTCGGTCGACATCGACGGAAGGAACGTGCGGTTCTGCGTTCTGGATCCGAGGTTTCAGGAATACATGCGCGAGGTCGGCAGGAAGCTCGCGAAGGCGAAGCCGTCGTTCATCATGACTGACGACGATGTGCGCAGCTACTGTCCGCAGCTGGAATGTTTCTGCCCGCTGCACATCGCCGAGCTGAACCGGCGGCTGGGCACGAAGTACACGCAGCAGGAAGTCCGCGGCCGGGTCAGGAACGGCAGGCGCGGGGACCGCGTCTACGACGCCTTTCTCAAGCTGGCCAACGAGATTCCACTGACCGCCGTCACCATGCTCCGCCAGGGCATTGACTCGGTCGATCCATCCATCGGCGGAGCCACCTGCATGGCCGGACGCGGACAGGGTATGCTCGAAGCCAGCAGGGCCTTTTCCGGCAAGGGGCACGAGCCGATGCTCAGGATCACGAACCAGATGTATTGCGAACCGTCGCCGCGCGACTACTTTGCAACGACGGTGCTAAGGACCATGGGACAGGTCTCCCAGTATCGCGAGATACCCAACCTGGTCGAGGAGGCCGACACCTTCCCGCATTCGCTCTACAGCCGCTCGGCCGTCGGCCTGCACGCCAAGACCGTGGCCAGCATATTCTCCGGATGCAACGGAGCGAAGCTGTGGTTCGTCAACTCCAGCAAGAACGGCATCCCCGTATCGCGCAAGTACACCGACATCCTGGCAAAATACCGCGGTTTCTATCCGGCCCTGGCCGACGCGCTCGCCGGATCAGAACAGGACGGCGTCATGATACCGCTCTTCAGGCGTCCGCACCTCCTGCACCCCGTCACCTGCCCCAGCGAACAGCGCTACCCGTTGGACTCCTGGGTGGGGTCGCAGTTCGCGCTCTACGGCGTTCCCTTCGCTGGAACGACCGACTACAAGCTCGACCGCGTCTACGCCATCGGCGGCGACGAATCCGTCGACCGGCTGGACGACGCGGAAATCCGCGAACTGCTTTCCCGCCGGGTCCTGGTCGACGGCAAGGCCGCGGTCAAGCTCACAAAGCGCGGATTCTCCGCATTGATGGGGTGCGCGGCGGTCATGGAACCGTTCAAGTCCACGTTGGAGATGACCGCGGACGGCAAGACAAGGTTCACCAACTTCAAGCATCCCGGCACCCCGTTGCTCCGCGACCTCGCGCCCGGGGCGAAGACATTGACCAACCTCGGGTTCTCGCCGTTCGGCGGTTCGAAGGACGTCGAGATCGTGGCTCCGGGCAGCGTATGCTTCGACAACGAGCTTGGCGGCCGGGTGCTAGTGACGGCCTTCGACATCGACGCCTCGCCCTTCGTCCGGCTGGCAGACGGCCGCAAGCCGTTCATCCGGCTCTGCCTGGACGAACTCTCGAATGGCAGGTTCGACTTCATCCTGGAGGACGACCAGCCGGAGACGCTTCTGATCCGCCGGTGCAAGGACGAATCCAGGATCATCGGCGTATTCGACACCGCCTACGACCCGATCGACCGTGTCCGCATCCGCTGCGCCGCGAAACCGTCGGAGGTGCTCGAACTTCGTGAAGACGGGAAGTGGCGCGAGATCAAGTTCATGTTCGAGGACGGCATTCTCGAAATCGACCGCGCCATGCACTGCTATGACACTCTGGTTCTCAAGGCCAAGTAAATAAAACACGGACGATTCGAGACTGCACGACATCC
>JAKSOH010000121.1 GCA_024405675.1 Victivallaceae bacterium | reverse complement strand
CCCGCCTGAGCGAATCACGCAGTTCCCCGACATAGGCGGAAAACCTGCCGGACAATGCGGACCTCCTCGTGCATTCGTCCGCGGTTCCAGCCGACAATCCGGAGCGTCAGCTGGCGACCGGGCGAGGCATCCCCCAGATGAAACGCGGAGAATTCCTCGCATTAATTTCGACGTCCTACAAAAGGACGGCCGCCGTGTCTGGCTCGCACGGCAAGAGCACCATCAGCGCCATGCTGGCCCACATACTAGCCGAAAGCGGATTGGAACCGGGATTCATGATCGGAGCCAAGGTACGCGGCGGTTCCGACCACGCGGCAGGGAACGGCGACGCGTTCGTCACCGAGGCCGACGAATCGGACGGCACGCACAAGCTGCTGCGCCCGTGGCTCGGCGTCATTCCCAACTGCGACGACGACCATGCCTGGGGACTGGGCGGAAGCGAGGCGCTTTTCGAAAACTACCGGGAATTCTCCCGGAACTGCGACCACATCGTCGCCGGCGACTCTCCGGAATGCCGGACGATGCTACATGGAATCGACAAAGTGGAGTTTGTAAGAGAACCGGAAGGACGCAGGCTGGGAAAATTCTTCGGATATCAAGCCGTCGACGCCAACATGGCGATTGCCGCGGCGAAATGGTTCGGCATCGATGCAGGGCGGGCGCTGGAGGCATTGGGGAACTTCGGGGGAGTCGACCGCAGGATGACGGTGCGCCACGAAACGCCCGGTATCATCGTAGTCGAGGACTACGCCCATCATCCGACGGAAGTGAAGTGTTCACTGGAATGGCTAAGGGAGAACTGGCCGAAACATCATCTCAGGGTGGTTTTCCAGCCACACCGCTACGCCAGGCTGAAACGTTATTTTGACGACTTCGCATCGGTTCTCAAGACGGCCGACTCGGTGGTGATTGCCCCGGTGTTCGCCGCTTGGACGGAAACCGGGAGCATCGGTTCCGCGGAACTGGCCAAGGCCATTGGCGCCGAAACCGGTTCGGCGGACTTCGGTGAACTGGCGAAACAGGCACTGGACCGGCAGGAGCGTCCGCTTCTAGTGGCCGTGCTGGGAGCCGGAGATGTGGCGAACGTGTTCGGACCGATTGTGAAACTGCTGGAGAAATAAGATGAAGTGGATTTCCGCGATATTGTCAATCGTGCTGGCATCGGCCAGCATGGCCAAAGACGACAAGTTCGACTTGCTCGCCCTGCCCGGACAGGAGAAGTGCGCGCATCCCGCCATGCCGGCCGGCGAAATGGTGCCATTTTCGCAGGCCGTGAAAAACGACAGCGGCCTATGGCGCATCGTCAACCCGGAACGACGGAAGTTCCTGAGCGTCGGATTTGCGGAAGTTCCGCTGGAACCGGGTGCGGTATATCGTTTCCGGATGCGGGCCGCCGGTAGAGAAGGTCTTGATGTCGTTGCGTTCTCCAGCTCACATGGCGAGAAGGGGATTCCCGATTGCAACCTGTTGCACACCAGACTGTTCCTGAATGTCAACGGCGTCACGGAATACAGCAAGCTATTCGCCATGGTACCCGGACAGGACAGGATCACGCCGTACGCAACGTTCTTCCAGGGAGGCAGGGAGATGTCCCCCGGCACGCTATGCCTGCTGGAGGAATTATCCATCGAACGCGTCGGTGAAATGAAACGGCCGACGGACGCTGAACGCACCGTCAATTTAGCGGCGGATCTCGATTTCTCGAAGTTTCCCGACGGGAACTTCGAACCAATGCGCAAGGGCATGGGGCCGAACGCGAAGAAGTGGAGCGACATCCTTGCCGAAGTCGTGACGATGCCGGATGGCGCCAAGGCGCTGCGCATCGCAAGAACGAAAGCCAACTACGTTTACCCCCATCTTGAACTGGCACCATTCCCTTCGGACCCGCAGTTCCACTATGTCAAAGTATCTTTCGAGGCGAAGGGGCGCGGAAGTTTCAGAATCGGGCTCTGGTGGAAACGCCGCCACATGGAATGGGACTACGAAAACGCATCGTCGTGCATGCTTTCCGACGAATGGCGAACTTTCACGATGATACGGCCGTGCATGACGCCGGACGTCATGTCGCCTACCCTTGCCTTCAATTCATCCGACGACGGGGAATACTTCATCCGCAACATCAGGGTGTCGTTCGATGACGCGAACTGACGCAGGCCGCGGTAGCGCGAGCTATTTTCTCGGCCGCATCTTCGTATCCCGTGGGAAGAACCGCGCGACGTTTCCCGAGAAACGCTTCCTAAGCCGTGATCGGCGTTCTTGAATCGTGGCGGTCCGCATATTTGCGGGCAGCAATGCCTTCGTGTGTTTGCATCCGTTTATCATGCGTTCTTGTTGTTGCGCAACTTACGATTTCTCCATCTGACTCAATTGTTTAAACCGTAACTTTTATTTTAGGGAGCCACAAGCGAGTTTGTGACGTCAATTCCCAACTTGTCGCAAAGCGCCTTTGTTTTCTTCGTCGTGTTTGAAACAATCCACTGGTTGCAAATGTTGTTCAACCTGATGTGTTTGAGAAAGGCCATGATGTCCTCAAAGGAATACTGATCGCTTAGATTTTTATCAAACACGGTTTGCAAAACTGCGTATAGCATCTGCAGGGCAAGATGATTGATAAAAAGCCAAGCTTCAAACGACAGTTGGTCGCGCATATAGCTAGCCTTCGCATCCAACGTGTTATCGTATGTTTTGAACGCTTGTTCGATATCCTGTCTGGTCTTGTATTGTGAGTTTTGCAAAATAGTTTAGCACTAAGCCGGATTTTGTAGGTTTTTCTA
>JAKSOH010000120.1 GCA_024405675.1 Victivallaceae bacterium | reverse complement strand
TGGACGATGCTGGGCGAGCCGGCGCCGGAAACACACGGCCAGCCGGGGGCCGTGGGCTGGCCGACGGCCGCTCCGCGGAAATCCCCGTTCACATGCAGGTCGATGTCGTTGCCCGCCAATGCGAATCCAATGGCGAAAAACATCGCCGCCGCCGTTGCAATTATCTTGTTTCTCATGTCGACGACCCCTTTGTTTACCTCTGTCAATTCTCGTCGCTGATACGATACCACCATATCGTGCCGTTGGCTACCGATTGCAGGGTCCTCCCGCTTGAAAACAGGTTCCGGCCGATGGATGTTATTCTATGGAAAAGAAATGTTTCGGGGGGATGTGCGACATGGGAAACGATTGCAACGAGATAACGGTGGAAACAGAGAAGACGCCGGATCCGGCGGAACTGGTTCCGCTCTACATGCAAGCCGGATGGTGGAGCCCGGAATATCAGCTGGACGACATGCTCCGCCTCGTAACCGGCAGCCATGCCTTCGCCTGCGCCAGGTGCGGAGGTCGGCTCGTCGGATCGGCGCGCGCCATCTCCGACGCCGCCGGCGACGCGTACGTTCTCGATGTCGTCGTGGACGAACGACTCAGGGGGCAAGGCATCGCGCGGCGGATTGTCGAGAAGCTCGTCGACCATCTCAAGGCCCAGGGCATGAACTGGATCGTCTGCATCTCCGTTCCGGGAGCAGAGTCGCTCTACGAACGTTGCGGCGGGAAACGGATGGACGGCCACGTTCCGTTCAGGTTCTGACCATGATGGATTTCAGGAAATTCACCTTGTCCGACGCAGGAGCCGTCCGGAACATCCTCGCCGAAACCGGATATCGTCTGTGCGAGTATTCCGCAGGCAACATGTTCCTCTGGCGCAACTGCGACCGCAAGGAGTTCTGCATCGACGACGGCGTTCTCTACCAGAGATGCGTTGAAGGCGAATGCTGCTTTTACATGCTTCCGGCGGGAGGGGATTTCAACAAGTCGATGGCGAAGTTGTCCGAATCGGCCGGAACCGATTTCGCGCTGTGCTGCGTTCCGCGCGACATGCTGCCGGTTCTGGAGCGAATTGGCGTCCGCGGTGAAACCGACGAGGCTCCGGAATGGCGGGACTACCTGTACAACGCATCGGATCTCATCGACCTGCCCGGCGGCAGATATTCGGCAAAGCGCAACCACATCCGGCAGTTCGAACGGCAATGCCCGGACGCAGAGGTTCTCGATCTGTCCATGGTTCCGGCCGCGGACATAACAAAATTCCTCGAGCACTACTATTCCGGGCGTCCGGAGCCGGCGGGCGAAATCGAACGCGAGGAAATGATCCAGACCATGGCGCTTGCAGTTGGCGCCGGCGACGCCGGACTGGACGGCCTGGTCGTGCGAGTCGGCGGTCGCATCGCCGCACTGACCATCGGCGAACTCTGCGGCCGGACGTTGCAAGTTCATGTCGAGAAAGGGGACGTCGAGTTCCATGGCGTCTATCCCTTCGTCATGCGGACGTTCGCGGCGCGCTACCGCGGCCGCATCGACTTCATCAACCGCCAGGAGGACGACGGCGTCGAGGGGCTCAGGAAATCCAAGCTCTCCTACCATCCGTGCGCCTGGCTCGAGAAACTGTCATTCGATTTCCATGCGAAAACCGGGAGGAACGCTCAATGAAATACATGATTACGCTCAAGGTCCGCGATCTCGACATCGAACGCAGGTTCTATAGGATTGCGCTGAACTACCGGGACATCGTCCTCGACAGCAGTTTCGCCGTGGCGTTCCAACTGGACGGAGACGTGGTGTTCCTGCTCGAGAAATGCACCGCGAAATATCTCGACGGCAACAACGGGACGCTCTCGATGTCGTTCACGAGAGACGATGTCGCCGAACTGGATGCCAAGCTGTCGGACAACGGATTCCATCCGCTGGAGAAGGCCGACGAGAACGGCAAGTGGATTCTCCGCGACCCGGAAGGTAACCGCCTGATGATTCGGGACGCTAGCCGCGGATGAGAAGCGACTTCATCGCGTCCATCTGGGACTCGATGGAAGTCACCAGCTTGAACTGGTTGCGGGCGCGGTCGAGATTGTGATTGGGACGCCGGATCTTGAAGTAGACGTCACCGTTGATGTAGTCCGTGAGGAACCGGCATCCCGTCTCCAGCGTTATCAGCCTGCCGGATTCCGCCAGGCATTCGCGCTCGGCCTCCACCAGAATGTCTCCGGTGCCGAGCAGATATCCCCTATGGAGCGCCTCATACATGTCGAAACGCATCTCCACCTTGTCGAGATCCATCTCGTCCTCCTCGGCCGAGGTCGTCGCGCTGCGGACCATGTCGCCGAAGTCGTGGATGGCCAGTCCCGGCATCACCGTGTCGAGATCCAAAATGCACACGCCCTCGCCCGTCAGGTCGTCGAAGAGAATGTTGCTCGACTTGGTGTCGTTATGGGTGATGCGCTCGGGAATCGCACCTTCGTTGTAGAGCTTGATGAGATATCCGGCCTCGCACTTGCGCGACATGACGAAGTCTATCTCGCGGGCCACCGATTTCGCCCGTCCCTTGGGATCGAGCTTTATCGCCTCCTCGAGCTGTTCGATGCGCTTGGGCGTGTTGTGGAAATCCGGAATCGTCTCGTGAAGCGTATTGCACGGAAAGTCGACCAGCTGGTTCTGGAACTCGCCGAAGGCCGTCGCCATGCGGTAGGCCTGGGCGCTGTCCTCCAGCACGTCGTACGCCCTCGCCCGTTCAACGAAAACGTAGGCGCGCCACAAATCGCCGTTTTTGTCAAAGACATAAGGCATGTTCTTCGACGTCCGGAGCAGACGCAACGTGCGCTTCTGCTGCTCCTGCCTGTCGCGACGTATCCTATCCAGTATGTGCGCGGTTATCTTGTCGACGTTCTCCATGACCTTGACCGGATCCGAGAAGACGTTGCGGTTGACTCTCTGCAAGGTGTAGTGGAGACGTATGCCCCCCTGGTCGAAAGTCACCTGGAAGGTATCGTTGACATGGCCGCTGCCAAACGGCACGGCCACGACATAGTCACCATAGACGATGAACTGGTTCATCAGTTCGGAAAGCTGCTTTTGCGAATAGTTGGCCATTGTCGGATCCAAGTTTTCAATTGTTTTCAACTAAGATATCACGCGTGGCGACAACTGGCAACCCGAACATGTACAAAAACGCTATTTTTTTGTACTTTT
>JAKSOH010000012.1 GCA_024405675.1 Victivallaceae bacterium | reverse complement strand
TTTTTCCTCCTGATCGTTAGGTTCGAATTCGTTTCTAGACCACTGTTTGATTCCATATTATGGAGCCTACATCCGGAATCGAACCGGAGACCTCATCCTTACCAAGGATGCGCTCTACCAGCTGAGCTATGTAGGCACCGCAACCACAAAATGGTACTCGGGGGGGGACTTGAACCCCCAAGGATTGCTCCATATGGACCTCAACCATACGCGTCTGCCAGTTCCGCCACCCGAGCACATCAAATAGCCACCCGACTGCCCTCCGGCAATCAAAGCGTTGTACAATATAAGCCGCTCCGCAAATCTTTTCAAGCGATTCGGCGAATTCAATCTAGGAAAAGTTCAGAAAACCGCTTTTTTCTGCAATTCGAACCGTTCGCGAAGCCGTGAATGCCGGTTTTCCACCACCACGTTTCGCGTCGCCAGCTCCATCGCGCGACGGCTTCCGACCAGCACCAGCAGCTTTCTGGCGCGGGTCATAGCGGTGTATATCAGCTTTCTCTGCAGCATGACATAGTGCGAATTGAGCATCACCAGCACCACCGCAGGAAACTCGCATCCCTGGGACTTGTGAACGGTGACCGCGTATGCGTGAACCAGTTCCGCGACCTCGTCGAATCCGTATTCGACCGTCTGGTCATCAAAAAGCACCGAGAACTTACGCTGGGAACCCCTCACGTCGATGATGCGGCCGATGTCGCCGTTGAACACTCCCTTCTCATAGGTATTGACGCGTTGCATGACCTTGGCGCCACGGCGGAACACCCGACCGCCGTGCCGGAACCCCGGCACGCGGTCGTCTCCGTTGAGAAGATCTCCGAGATAGGAATTCAGGGCAATCGTCCCGCAATCCCCCCTGTTCATCGGCGTCAGCACCTGCACGTCGTCCACCGGATCAAAGCCGAAACGAGCCGGAATCCGCTCCTTTACCAGCCGTCCGACCATGTTCCTGGCCGCGTCCGGAGCGTTGACGTCTATCCAATAGAAGTCCCCGAGTCCGGCCCCGAAGGTCGGAGCATACGGCATCTCCCCGCGATTGACCGCGTGGGCGTTAGAAACGATGTAGCTGTTGGCCGCCTGGCGGAATACTTTGGTCAGCCGCGTCACATGGAACATTCCGCCGGCGATGAAGTCGAGCAACACCGTACCAGGTCCCACGCTGGGAAGCTGGTCGATGTCTCCGACGAGAACCACCGACGTCCCGCGCCGAACCGCAGAAAAAAGATAATAGGCAAGCGATATATCCAGCATCGACACCTCGTCGACAACTAGCAATTCGGCGTCGATCGGATTTCCGGCGCCATGCAGGAACCCGCCGTCTTCGGTGTACTGCAGCAGCCGGTGTATGGTGGTCGCCTGCATGCCGGATGCCTCGGAAAGCCGCTTGGCCGCCCTGCCGGTCGGTGCGGCCAAACTCACCTTGAGCCTGGCGACCTTGGCACGGCGGACGATTTCGCTGATGACCGTGGTCTTGCCGACCCCGGGACCGCCGGTTATAATGTTGAGAGGATAGCGCGAGACCGAAACCACCGCCTCCAACTGCTCGCCTTCGAATTTGGTTTTAGTTGCTGGTAATGCCTGGATTACCGATCCGCGAAAGTCGCGACAACGCGCCAGCGAGGAGATTATCGCTGGCAATGCGCTTTCCGCTTTGTGATACCATGGGAGATATACCAGGCCCATGTCCGAAACGATGAGGCCGCGCATGCGTTCGCTTTCCATTACCATGCGCACGCGCTCGACTGCGGCTCCAGTCAACTCGCATGTTTTCGCCAGAAGCTCATCCTCTGGGATCCCGGTGTGACCTTGGTTTACCGCCTCGCCGACCAAGTACCCTACAGCCGCGGCCACACGACATGTGGAATCAGGGGCGATTCCAAGCTTGAGGGCGATGGCGTCGGCGCGATGGAAACCGAATCCGTCTATCTTTAGCGCCAGCTGGTACGGATTCTCCCTGACGACCTGGGGGGCATTTCCCCCGTAAACCTTGTAGAGCTTCGCGCAACCGGCTGGCGACACGCCCAGCCCCTGGAGGAATATCATGCCGTCACGGCGCTGGCCGCCGGCCATCCACGTTTTGGCTATCTCCGCAGCGCGTTTGCTGCCGATGCCGGAAACTTCGCGCAACCGTTCCGGCTCCTTGTCGAGCACCTTGACCGTCTCGTCCTTGAAATGTTCGACAATCCTCTCCGCGTTCTTCGGGCCGATGCCAGGCACGCTGGAAACAAGGAAACGACGCAACCCGTCCAATGTTCCAGGAAGCGTCGGCATCGCATTGTCAGCATGGAACTGGCGTCCGAACTCGCCGTGAGTCCGGTAGGAACCATGGAATACGCACCATTGCCCGGGGAACACCGACGGGAACGTACCGCAAACGACGACCTCATTGCCGTCGCAGCGAACCCGGAGCACCCTGAAGTCGCTGTCGGGATTTTCGAACCTTATCCCGACTATCTCGCCTTGCAGCGTCTCGGTTTCGGATTCCTTGCCGGACACTGGTTTTCTAGCCCATCAGAAGCGACATCAGCGCTTTGTGGACGTGCAGGCGGTTCTCCGCTTCGTCGAAAACGATGGAACGCTGCGGGTTGTCCATGACCGAAGCGGAAACCTCCTCGCCACGATGGGCGGGCAGGCAATGCAGGAACTTGGCGTCCGGACGGGCCGCCGCATACACCTTGTCGTTGATCTGGTACGGACGGAATATCCTCATGCGCTCCTCGCGCTCTGTCTCGAAGCCCATGCTGACCCAGCCGTCGGTGTAGAAATACGACACTCCATCGGCCGCCTTGATGGGATCCTTCTCCCAGACGATGTTCGGCGCGTCCTCCGCGAGCTCCTTGCTGTACCCGACCTCTTCAGGAGAAGATATCACCAATTCGAATCCGGTCAGTTTGGCGGCCAGCACAAGCGAATTCGCTATGTTGCTACGCCCGTCTCCGTAGAAGGCGACTCGGATGGACTTGTCGAGCTTTCCGGAATATTCCTTGATGGTGAGCATGTCGGCGATGATTTGGCATGGATGGAATTCATCCGTGAGCGCGTTGATGACCGGAATCGTGGCCACTCTCGCCAGCTCCTCGACATCGGAGTGGGCGAATGTGCGGATGACGATTCCGTGCAGATAGCGACTCAGCACGTTGGCCGTATCCGCAACCGTCTCGCCACGGCCCATCTGCATCTTGGACTGGTCCAGATACAGCGGCCGTCCGCCCAATTCTCCGACACCGACCTCGAACGAGACCCTGGTACGAGTGGAACTTTTGGCAAAGATAAGCCCGATGCTCTTTCCGGCAAGCGGGCGGTAATCTGAATTGCCCCGCTCGCGCTTGAGCTTGGCGGCCACTTCGAATATGTTCTCGAGTTCATCGCGCGTCACATCGCGCAGGGTAAGCAAATCCTTCTTCATCTCTAGTTCTCCTTGATTTTTTCCGCATATCCGGCGAGTCCGGCCGCGATGCGTCCGAGCGCGTCGTCCGCCTGCTCCCTAGTCACAACCAATGGAGGAAGCAGTCTGAGCACCGTTTCGCCAGCGGTGAGTACGACCAGCCGATGTTCTAGCAGGACACTTCGCAAATCTCCGGCCGGACGATCGAGCACCACACCAATCATGAGACCGCGTCCCCTCACGCCCTTGACGAACGCATAGGGCTTGGTCATCTCCGCCAGTCTGGCCATCAGGTATTCTCCCTGTGTCTTGCAGTTTTCAAGCACGCCGTCCTGGTCGAATGCCTCCTGGACGGCCAGCGCCGCCGCGCAAGCAAGGGGAGTGCCGCCGAAGGTCGACGCATGTGTTCCGGCGGTCAGCACCTCGCCGAACTTGCCCCTTGCCACGATGCCTCCCATCGGGAAGCCGTTTGCTATCGCCTTGGCCATGGAGACGACATCCGGCGTCACTCCGAAGCTCTGGAACGCGAACCGGGTGCCGACGCGTCCCATGCCACACTGCACCTCGTCGCACATCATGACCACGTCCTTCTCGTCGCAGAGCGCTCTGACCTGTCGCAGGTACTCGGGATCGGCGGGAAGCACGCCTCCCTCACCTTGGACCATCTCGAGCATGACACCGCAAACCTGGGGCGTCATCGCGGTGCGCAGCGCATCGATGTCGCCGAACGGCACCTGTACGAATCCAGGCATGTCCGGACCGAAGCCGACGCGGTACTTGGAACGTCCAGTGGCGGCGAGCGTCGCCAGCGTCCTGCCGTGGAACGAATCGACCATGGAAATGATGATGTTGCGTCCGGTGGCATTGCCATACTTCCTAGCCAACTTGATCATCGCCTCGTTGGCCTCCGCTCCGGAATTGGCGAAGAACGCCTTGCCTCCATCCGGAAACGCTTCGGTAACCAACTTCTCCGCGAGTTTCGGCATCAGCTCGTTATAGTAGAGATTGGACACGTGGACCAGCTTGGACGCCTGCGCCTGGATAGCCGCGGTTACCCGGGGATTGCAATGCCCAAGATTGCACACGGCGATGCCGGAGCTGAAGTCGAGATATTCGTTGCCGTCGTCGTCCCAAAGCCTTGCGCCATCGCCGCGGACGAACAGCTGGCCTGGAACATAGGTCGGCATCACGTACTTGTTGAAACGATCTTTGGTGCTATTGAAAAGACTTCCCATTTCAAAATCTCCTGTTTTCAGTCGTTTATCCTGCCGGAAGACTTGCATCCGGAAAATAATAAATATACAAGCGCGCGCAGGAAAAGCAAGCGAAACTTGAATTTCGCCGTGAGATGAAATATCTTATTTGCACTCAGCGGAGAGATGGTTGAGTGGTCGAAGGCGCCGCATTGGAAATGCGGTGAGGGGGCAACTCCTCCGAGGGTTCGAATCCCTCTCTCTCCGCCATTTTTTATGCCAAGTTTCCGGAATCATAATCGATTCCGTTAAAAAAAAGGGGGGAAACCGCGGTCGATGACACGCGATTTCCTCTTGTGCCTATTCCGATGTCAGCGCGCGGCCTTGGCAGCCTTCGCCTCCTTCAACATGGCGCAATGCGGATGTTCCTTGTAGAAACCATCCAGCGGATAACAACCGGATACGAGTCCGTGCCGCGGCGCGTTGGTGCAGTCGCCGATGGTCCGGCATATCTTGCATCTGGCCAGCGGACGACGATTCAGCACGTCGTCGCATATCTCCGGATAGGAGAGCACCATGCGCCCGATGCCGACGAAATCTGCCTGCCCGGCCTCCAGCACCGCCTCGCCGACGTTCGGCAGGTAGTCCTGCAGGCAGGTGTAGCCGGAGCCGACCACCATGATGTCGGGGCAACGCCTCTTGAACTCCGCCACCACCTTGAGATGACGCGCCACCTGCTCCAGTGGATGGACCGGCGGCGGCCAGCCGTCGGCGACTGCGAAATACGCAGGACGCTGGTAGTGGACGTTGTAGTAGGGACTGGCGATGGTCGCACAGATCATATCCAGTCCGCAGAGGTCATGTGCCATCTTGACAAACTTGACCGGCTCGTCGAGATTCCATCCGAATCCGGTTCCGTCGCCGCCGAACGCGTAGGGGTAGTCGCCTTTCCATTCCATCGGCACGCCCTGCCCGGCCTCGTTCTTAATCCACGGCAGGAAGTCGCAGATGCTGAGACGACAGGAGATGTTCAGCCCCGGGGCATCGGCCATGATTCCCTGGACGATTTCGCGAAAGAATCTGGTGCGGTTCTCGAACGATCCGCCATACGGCCCCGGACGATCCACCGCGCTCAGGAACTCGTGTCCGAGATATCCGTGGGCCTGCTTGACGTCCACGAAGTCGAACCCGGCCCTGGCGGCCAGTACCGCCGCGCGCCGGTAGGCGTCGACAATTCCGTGTATCTCGTCATCGGTGACGACGGCGCTCTCCGGGGTGTTGAACTTCTTGTCCAACAGCGGATGCCGGTATGCGGTACGCGACTCCAAGCGCTTGTCATCGTTCGGGTGCGAGAAACGCCCGGAGTGAGTGAGCTGCAGTCCGATCAGCAGGTCGTCGGCGGTTCCGAACTTCGCGGCATGGGCGGAACGCATCTCCTCAACCATTTTGGCCAGACCGTCATAGCATGCGTCGGTCATGGTAAGCTGGCGGGTGTTGCTCTTGCCTTCCTTCATCACCGCGCACGCCTCCGTGCCGTAGATGAGTTTGGCTCCGCTGGTCGCGAAACGCAGCCAGCGGCGGCGGGTGAGCTCGCTCGGCGAACCATCCGGATTACAGTCCCATCCTTCCATCGGTAGAATCGCCCAACGATTACCGATGGTGCGGCCGCGGTACTGAACCTTCTCGGCTAACTTCATCTTCTCCGGGAGCTCGTCGACCATCGGAATAGAATATCCCTTGGATTCGATGAACTTTCGGAAGTCGCTCGGCGTCGCGAAGGACGCCACTCTCTCGTAACCGGCCATCTCTACCTCTTCTCGTAGATTTTCTTGTTGCGAAAATCGGCCCAGACGTTCTCAAACCAGTCATCCGATTCCGGAATCGGACGGCAAGGTATCCAGCGCGACCCCTTCTCGGCGACCGTTATGAGCTGCTTCTCGCGGAAGGACGCGTCCTCTTTCTGGAAGCGCCATTCCGGCCCCAGCTTAGGATGAATTGCCGTCCCGTTCGGATCGACCACCATCGCCGAACCACGGGAACCGACTCCGGACTCCATCTGGAACTTTATCGCGTCGAGATACACCGCGTGGGCATAGCAAAGCTGCTGGTTGCGGAATATCTCCGCCGTTTCCCTGACGGTCTTGCCGGCGGCTCCGTCGGCCACAAGCCGACGATACTGATTCCATGCATCCTTCGCCGCACCTTCTATCTTCCGACGGTCGCGGATGTGTGACCCGAAGGTGCTCATCCTGGACTGGAACTCGGCGCGCTCTTCCCTGAAGCTGCGCGCCGCCGGGCGCGACGCCTGCTCCTCGAAAGCGGCGACAATCTTTGCAGCCTCGGCGGCCGCCGTTGTCTCGTCGAGTGTGCGCCCGGCATATTTCGCCGCGATGTATTCGGCGGAGCGGAACGCGCCAACTTGTCCAGCATTGAGCGCTGATCCACCCGGACGGGTCACGCCGTGTGAACCATTGACTTCACCAATCGGGAAAAGATGTCCGATGTTGGTCGACTCATACCAGATGTTTCCGGAGAGTCCACCATTGTTGTGTTGGCTGCACACCGCGATTTCCAGTGGCTCGGTAGCCAGATCGATTCCGTGCTCCTTGTAGAGCTCCACCGCGCCCGGGTTCATGTGCAGCAGGCGCTCGAGCGGATTGCCGAACGCCGCCCCGGACTTCTCCAGATAGGTCCTCGCCTCCTCGCTGAGCGATGCGAAGTCGAACCCTTCGGGATTGTCACGGAAATCTAGCCAGACGCGGCGGCCGCGAATGGCGGTCTCCTCGTAGACCAGGATGTCGATGATCGAACTGCCGTCCGGAATCTTCCTTGTATCGAACGGCCACTGGTATCCCTTGAGAAACACCATCGAGTTCATCGTTCCGACGTTGTCAAAGTATTCACGTAGAAATTCCCTCGGATTGCTGCCGTCGGCGTCGGTGGAGATGAACTTCGGCAGCACCTGCATGTAGGTGCCGGAGACATTCCAGCGGTACTTGATCGAAGCCAATCCGTACTGCGATTCCGGCAGCGACGCTGCCTCCGCGCCAATCTGGAGCGCCAGTCCGATGGCGCCCGTATGCACCACTGGATAGACGCTGCAATCGTAGAGTCCTCCGGGCCCGCCGACTGCGAACACCACGTTTTCCGCCATGTAGTATTCGAACATGTCATTCTTGTCGGCGTTCGCATGAATCGCGACGAGTCCGGCAGCGCGTCCGGAAACGGTAACCAGCTTGACGGCGATGCGGTTTTCAAAAACCGGGATGTTCCTGACTTTGACTTCCTTGATGAGCGCGCGGCACATGTCGCGGCTGGTGTAAGGTCCGCAGCTGGTCGCGCGACGCAACGGGTCATGGTCCGTCTTGTATCCGGCGAACTGGCCGTATCCATCACGCGGAAACGGAACGCCAAGATTAACCAGATTGGAAAAAGCGCGCACGGAATTGACCGCCTCGACAAGCGCGATGTCGCCGTGCGCAGAGCTACCGCGCAGGCTCTCGGCCAAGCTATACGGGGAATCCAGGTCGCGGCCACAGATGCCGAGCTTGTAGTAGGTCTGCTTGTCGCTTCCGGTATTGATGCTGGTCCCCATCGTCAGCCCTTCGGTGACGATGCAGACGTCATCGATTCCCTCGGCGCGGAGCCGCAGCGCCGCCGCGAGTCCAGCGGCGCCGCTGCCGAGCACAACGGTATGATGTTTCTTGGTCAGCATTTTCGGCCTAGAGCTTCTGTATCTGCATGCCGGCGTCGACGAAGACAACCTGGCCGGTGGAATAGGCGAGGTCGCCGCGGATGAAGGAAGCCACGGCCTTTGCGATGTCCTCCGGGAATCCCCAACGCGGAGTCAACGTGAGCCCCTCGGCGATGAGCTTGTCGTACTTGGCGGTGACCACGGCGGTCATGTCGCTCTTGATGACTCCAGGACGGATCTCGTAGACGTTGATGCCGAACTCGGCGAGACGAACGGCCCACAGCTTGGTCGCCATGCTGACTCCGGCCTTGCTGATGCAGTATTCGCCGCGGCTGACGCTGGCGACTTCTGCAGAGCAGCTGCTCATGTTGACGACGCACTGTCCCGGCTCCTGATGCTTCGCCATGTAGTTGGCGACCAGCTGGGTCAGGAAGAACGGTCCCTGCAGATTGATGTGGAGCAGACGCTCGAAACTCTCCTCTGTTGTTTCCATGACGTCAAGACGCACCTTCGGAGCGACTCCCGCATTGTTGACGAGGCAGGTGACTGAGCCAAAGGCCTCGACTGTGCGGTCAAGGAAATTCTGGCGTTGTTCCGCCTTCGAAATGTCGCACTTGACGTAGAGCGGACGCCCCTTGTACTTCGCGGCCAGTTCCTTGACCTGCTCGACCATCGCCTCCTCCTCGGCGAGATCGCAGAAGGATACGTTGTGTCCTTCGCTCAGGAGCTTCGCGACGATTCCGGCGCCGATTCCGCGGGCGCCTCCGGTGACCATTACATTTGCCATTTTCTCTTCCTTTCCTTTCTTTTGTTTGTTGTTGGAAGGTTTTTCGTAAAAATCGATTCCGACCCGCGGTCAGAACCGGTTGTCCTTGTGTATATGAACCATTATCATCCTGCAGTCCTGCAGCACCTCATATGAATGCCGGAGCATTGCGTCGAACTGAAGAGACATGCCGGCCGTCAAACGATGCCGCTCGTCCGGGAGTTCTATCTGGACCTCGCCGTCCAGCACCCAGCAAAGCTCGTACTCGTCCTCGTGCGCCTCGGCGCGGGAATGCCGCGTCCCGGCCTTCGCCTCCGCGTAGAAACATCCTACGTTTCCAAACCTTATCGTCCTAAACGAAAACGATCCGACCTTGTAGTCGCGCTCCGTGACGCGCTGGCTGGAACGGCGTTCCGCCAGAGACAAAAGCTCCGACGCAGTGATATTGAACGCCTTGCCTATCTTGTGCAATGTGTCCAATCCCGCCGATATGAGATTGCGCTCAAGCTTTGAGATGACTCCTGTCGACACACCGCTACGTTCGCAAAGGTCGGCTATGCTCCAGTTCTCTCTCCTTCTAAGGCTGCGTAGAACCGAGAAATCCCAGTATTGCAATCCGTTTTCCTGCATGCCAATGCCGTTTCCCAAACAACATATTTCTCAAATAATATATCAACTTGTGAAACATTTGCAAGTTGATTTGCAAGTTGCTCCGGGATATATTACCTCATGAAAGCCGTTAAAGCAATATGCGCTTGCGACCGTTTTCGAAAACCATTACCTAAATTTATATAAGGAGAATTGGAGATGCCGCTGATAGAAAAACTCGAACAGATTAAAATCGTTCCCGTTCTCGTTTTGAACAACCTGGACGAGGGAATCGAAATGTGTCGCAGTCTCTGCGAGAATGGTCTCGGTGCCGCCGAGATAACGTTCCGCACACAGGCGGCTGAATCGGTCATCAGGGAAGTCTCCAGGCAGTTCCCGGAAATGGTGGTCGGCGCCGGAACAATACTCAACGTTGCCGACCTGCACCGCGCTTTTGACGCCGGCGCGAAATTCGCCGTTTCTCCGGGATTCAATCCAAAAGTCGTCGCCGAAGCCGTCAAGTGCGGTTTCGAGTTCGCCCCCGGTGTCTGCACTCCCAGCGAATGCGAACAAGCTATGGAGTTCGGATGCAAGCTACTGAAGTTCTTCCCTGCGGAAGCATCCGGCGGCACCGCGATGCTCAAGTCGCTCATAGCTCCATATCGTCACCTCGGCATCAAGTTCATGCCTACCGGCGGAGTGAAGCCGAATAACGTCGAGAGCTATCTTGAGATCCCCGAGGTTGCGGCAGTAGGCGGTACCTGGCTCAACAAGTGCCCGGTGGAAACAATTAAAGAAGCGGCGGCGATTGCCGCGAAGTACATTCGCAAGTAGCAGAAAGGACAATACCATGGCTTTGCAGTATCTTGACGCAGCCGATTGCAGGTACGACATCATCTCCCTCGGTGAAATCATGCTGAGGCTCGACCCTGGCGCCGGCCGCATTCATACGACTAGAAAGTTCGACGTCTGGGAGGGCGGTGGCGAATACAATGTCGCCCGCGGATTGCGCCGTTGCTTCGGCATGCGCGCTGGCGTCGTCACCGCCTTCGCCGACAACCCGGTCGGACGCCTGCTCGAGGACTTCATCCTCCAGGGCGGGGTGGACACGTCACTCATCAAGTTCGTTCCCTATGACGGAATCGGACGTACAGTCCGCAATGGATTGAACTTCACCGAGCGCGGATTCGGAGTGCGCGGAGCCGTCGGATGCTCCGATCGCGGCAATACCGCCGTGTCCCAGCTCAAGGTTGGGGACATCGACTGGGAGACGATATTCGGCAAGTACAAGGTACGTCATTTCCACACCGGCGGAATCTTCGCCGCGCTCAGTGATACCACACCAGGCGTGGCGATTGAAGCGCTCAAGTGCGCAAAGAAATACGGAACCATCACTAGCTATGACCTCAACTACCGGCCGAGTCTCTGGAAGAGCATCGGCGGCGTCGAACGGGCACGCGAGGTCAACAAGGAAATCGCGCGCTATGTCGATGTGATGATAGGAAACGAAGAGGATTTCACCGCATGCCTCGGATTTGAGGTCGAAGGCGTCGACAAGAACATCAGCAACATCAAGGTCGACAGTTTCAAGGCGATGATTGGCAACGTGGTCAAGGTCTATCCGACGATCAAGGTCGTGGCGACCACCTTGCGCACGGTTAGGACGGCCACAGTCAACGACTGGGGCGCCATCTCCTGGCAGGACGGCAAGTTCTTCGAATCGATACACCGCCCCGGTCTCGAGATTTTCGACCGAGTCGGTGGCGGAGACAGTTTCGCCTCGGGAATGATCTACGGTTTGTTGAAGACCGGTGACGCTGCGGTGGGAGTGGAATATGGTGCGGCGCACGGCGCCCTGGCCATGACCACGCCTGGCGACACCTCCATGGCGACATTGAAGGAAGTAGAGAAACTTGTCAACGGCGGATCGGCCAGGGTCGATCGCTAGCTTAGAACACAGCCTGCCGTATCGCAATCAGGACACGGCAGGCATTTTTGTCGAATATGAAATGCGAATGCGAGCGCTCCCGTTTGACAACGTCTGCGTGTGACATTATAGTTATGTTGTTATCTTGTGTCAATAATAACTTGAAACGGAAAGCAAGATGAAGAAATTCAACGTTGCGATTGCTGTCGTGGTTTTGGTGCTCGCCCTTGTCAGCGCCGTCTTTTCTGGTTTTCTCTTTGCAAAGAGATGCCAGTTGATGGATGGTTGGAAAAAATTTGCGATTGAGATAAATAGCACGGCGAAGGAATTGGACAAGGATAGCGTTGCGTCGGCGGACGCATTGGCGAAAAAGCTCAACGTAGATACTCTCTCCACGCGTAATTACGATCAACTGAGCGGAAAGCTCTCTCAACTTCATCGGCGCTCGGCGCAGATTGTGGCGGAAAGAAACGATTTGGTAGACACGTTGCGCGGCATCGCTTCTCAACTCAACGTCAAGGACATTCCATCCGTGGCGGAGATGCGCAGTCTTGACACATATGTGGAATCCAGAAAAAAGGTGGCAGATGCGGTAAAAGATTCGATTAATAACCGCGACGAAATTTACCGGGAGCTTGTTGGAGTGGCGAATTCGGAACTCAACGTGACTTTGAGTTCTTCCAAATTGCGCGATGGTGATAAGAGCGCGCTTTCACCGCTGACCAAAGCACTGCGCGACAACTCGACAAAAGTCGACACATATGAAAAGACTCTTGGCGAAATATCTACGTTGGTCGGCGCCAACAATGGCGAAGTAAACGGATCCGACTCGGCTAAGAAGGTGTGCGATGCGGTGTACTCGTATTGCAACACCACAAAAAAGCTGTTGAAAGATTTGGAGGAATCGAAGGAGACCATTGCTAGATTAAAGAAGGACGGCACGAGCAAAGAATCGATGATTTCCGAACAGAAGTCTACGCTTGAACAAAACAAAGTCACAATCCGCGGGTACAAGCAAGCCCTTGGATACGATGACGATGATGTCGATGCCCCACTTCCGTGGAAGGATGGCTCAATGGAATCTCGCCGTCAGTGCGTTGGAGAGGTTTCGATTGTAAACGAACGTTATGGATATGTTTGCTTTAACATAGGGTCCCAGACCACCATTGGACAGAAAATTGGAAAGAAAACCATACAAATAAATCCAATGGTCAAGATAGGTGATGAGGTCATCATAGCTAGAGGCGCGCTAGAAGACAGGAACAGCAAATTCATCGCACGCGTCAAATTGCTTGATGTTGGTGCAGATTGCTCCATAGCGAACATCCCGGCTGGTGATGACATTGAGATAAAGACCGGAGACATCGTTTATTTAGCCGATGCCAGGTAGAGAGAAAATGATTAAGCCAGTCACCTTCATATATATCGCGGCAATCATCATTCTTGCAGCGGTTGTTGCTTTCCAGTGTATAGAGATATCGTCCTATTGTCTCTAGTTTTGACTTGATGTTATCACGACTTTTGCTGTCAACTGAAGTTATTGTTGCGCTGTTCCTTGCCGGTTGCACCGAACGCGAACGAGCCGGTTACAGTTCCATACCGCAAAGCACACCGCCTGAATGGAGAATGCGTCCGTTCGGAGAAATCAGAAACTAGCATTATGTTTCATCACATCGTCCCCGACCTTTCCGTCAAGGCCGGCGGCGTGCCGCCGGACATTGACGAACGGCTTTCCGTTATCATCGCCGAACATCTTGACATTCCCGCTCCGGTGATATCCGGATATCGCATACTGTCGCGCAGCGTGGATTCCAGAAGAAACGTAAACTTGCGCTATCGACTTGTCGTCGAAATATCAGACGACAACATACGTCTGCCGCATGCTACGCCCGATGAACTCTCAGCCTTGGAATACACTCCCCCTCCACTGCCAAGAGGTGCGGTTCCAATCAATCCGCTGGTAGTCGGGTCCGGACCGGCCGGGCTGTTCGCCGCTCTCTATCTTGCAATGTCCGGATGCAATCCCGTCGTCGTGGAGCGCGGACCGAATGTTGATGAGAGAATCAACGGACAGAAAAGATTTCTAAAAACACGGCAACTCGACGAGGAGAACAACTTGCTCATAGGCGAGGGAGGAGCCGGGGCGTTTTCCGATGGAAAGCTGTACACGGGAACCAGGGACGGACTGGGCGCGTTCGTCCTACATGAAATAATCGAATCCGGTGGAGATACCTCCATGTGCTATCGCGCTCGCCCGCATGTTGGATCGGACGTTCTAAGCAAAGTAGTCCGTTGCATTCGAAACAAAATTGTTTCGCTCGGCGGTCAATTTATTTACAATTGCCGAGTAGTAAATATAATTCGGAAAAACGGCGCGTGTGCAGGAATTGCCACTTCCTCCGGTGAGTTGCTACGGGCGCCAGCAGTTCTGATTGCTCCCGGCCTTGGAGGGCGAGATTTTGTACGTACCTTGGCCCAATCGACCGGATTCGAACTTAAGCCATTCCAAATGGGATGCCGGATCGAGCATCCACAGGACTTCGTGGACCGGATTCAGTACCATGGCAGTCGTCCAAAATGTCTGGGCGCCGCCGAATACCATCTCGCGAGCAAGCGGAGAAACGGCATCATGCAAACCAGTACCTTCTGCATGTGCCCTGGCGGACGTATCGTAAACGCCTCGGCCTGGGCCGGACATAGCGCGACCAACGGCGTCAGCGACCACTCCAGAAGCGGCAGATTCTCCAACAGCTGTCTGGTCTCGACCTGGACACCGGAGGTGTTCGGCAGTTTGGAAACAGTGGATTCACTAATTGAATCACTTGAGAAATCGATATACCTGCTTGGCGGAGATGACTATTCGTTCCCTGCTCAGGACGCCGCTTCTTTTATTCGCGGCGAAGCAGGACTGCGCTCGGCCGCCACAGGATGTGAAACAGGAATCGTATCTGGAAGAATTGACCGCATGGTGCCACAAGGACTGCGTGAAGCGCTGTCTTTTGCCCTGAAAGATTTCGATGTTCGCATGCCTGGATTCATCCGTCTTGGCAAACTCGTGGGATTGGAAAGCTGTGTTTCTTCTCCAGTCAGAATCCCGCGCGATGAACGCAGGATGACTTGCGTTCCGAATCTCTACGTGGCCGGCGAAGGCGTCGGTGCGGCCGGAGGAATCGTGTCGGCGGCAGTCGATGGGATACGGGCTGCGATGGCAATTTGCGGGCTATGATCCCAAGACGTGTCAAACGGCGTTTGCTTACAATCGGTTATGCGCTTATATTCTAAGGTCTTGTACGTTTAAGTTGTTGCATTTGGTAGTGCTAACAGCCATTTGGAGGAAAGAAAATGACAAAATTTAGAACTATTGGCGTCATGTTGCTGATGGCGGCATGCCTGTCATCGTACGCAGGACTGTTGACCATCTTCGGACCGAGACGGAAACCGGAAACGCTGATTGTCACATCCAACTACAAAAGTCCCCGGTTGTTGGCCGACCTGATTCAGGCCGAATCTAGACAACCCTATCTGCTGCTCCCTGCGAGCACGGCCACCGGCAAACAAATCATCTTCTGCCCGCCTAAGAAGGGTCAGGCCTTGCAGATCCGCGAGGATAGGGTTAACGAATTCGTACGTTGGCTTGCTCCAAAGCGCATCTTGATTCTCGGCGACCGCCGTTTCGTCGACGATTCGTTTGTCGAACGTCTAGACAAGACGATTCCGGTAATCCGCATCGAGTCGACAAATTGGGCCCGGGTCGCCGATGAAGTGACTTGGATGATGGGACTCAGCAATCTCAAGAACGATTTCCGTCGTTTGCAACAGGATCTTCTCGACCAGGGGGGTGTCTACCGCCCGATAAGCCGTCCGCGCCAGCCTCAACCGACGACGAAACCAGATCAATCGGTTACGCCTGCCAACGAAGCGGCAGCTCCGGAATCGGCTCCGGCTGAAGCCGCCCCGTCTGAAGCAACGCCTGTTGAAACTGCGCCTGTTGAAACTGCGCCGGCTGCAGAGACGGTTCCAGCAGAGGTTGCTCCTGTAACGGCGCCTACTGATACAGCCCCGGTGGCGACTCCTCCGACTGAAGCCGTCCCCGCCGATGCGCCGGCCGACACGATGCCGGCGGATCCGGTGCTTTGATTCTGCCGCGTTCATAAATGCGGAATACGGTTGTCGTTGCCATCGGGGCGTCTCGCGAGGCGTTGCGTTCTCCTGTATACGCGCTGATGCTTATGACGGCCCTTCTTCTTATATACAACTATCCGGCTCTGGCCATATACACCTTTTCCGAGCAGATGAAAATGGTCGTCGACAGTTCCATGGCGACCATATTGCTGTTTTCATTTCTGTGTTCGATTATATGCGCATATGCCGCCGTTGGGCGCGAGATGCGCGATGGTACCGTTCTTACACTGCTTTCCAAGCCGGTGGGCATATTCCAGTTCGCCGTTGGCAAAACAATCGGCGTCTCGCTTGCCGCGCTTTGGGCGGCGGCCACCTGCTCGGCAGGAACCATCATCAGCGTGTACGTCGCAGTCGACCAATTCCGTCTGGAGATGACGCTTTTCTTCGTAGCCTTGGGTTCGGTATTCGCTGCGACACTTCTTGGGCTTGCCGCCAACTACTTGCGGGGAGCGTCGTTTTCAGAAGCATCATGCTTGTTTTTGCTTCCGATTACAATCGTCCTGGCGATATCCGCCTGGACGCTTCTTCCCGCCCCTGAAATCATGATTTCAACCGTCGTCCGGGCGCTGATTGTGCTGATGCTATCGGTTCCAGTCTTCGCCACGCTGTCCGGGGCATTGGCGATTCGGCACGAATTCGTGCAGATGCTGGTCATTGGATGCGCCGTGTTCGTACTCGGCATGATGTCGAGCTATCTTTTCTCCGGACGCGGATGCGGTCCGTTGACGTCCTTTCTTTCCAATACCGCCTATGCCTTTGTTCCCAACTGGCAGTTCTTCTGGGTTGCGGATGCCGTCGCCATGAACCGGCCGATTCCATGGCGCTATATGGCGAAGGTCGCCTGCTACTCAGCTGTGATGTCGGCGCTCATCATGTTCTGGACCGGCATGCTGCTCGGCAAAAGCGAAGTCGGATCAGAAAGACATTTTTGAGCGATGCCGATGCTTTATCCAGAAGGATCCGTCATCCTTGCCCCGTTGTCAGGATATACCGACATGCCGTACCGTCGTTCCGCCAGGCGCTGGGGATGCAAATTCGCCTTCACCGAAATGGTGGATGTCGCCAGTATTGCGCATTGCCCGGAGCGGGCCAGGAAATCTTTGATCCGTTGTGACTCGGAGAATTTTCTCGGTGTCCAGCTAGTCGGTTCTGACGTGGAATGGCTGGAGACTTCAATTAAGTTCCTTCGCGATTTCAAGTTCGAAGTGCTGGACTTAAATCTCGGATGTCCGGTCCCCAAGGTGACAAAAAAAGGCGCCGGATCGGCATTGCTGGACACGCCGGACCTCGCTGTCAGAATGGCAGAGCGGGCCGTTGACTTGAGTCCGTTCCCCGTGACCGCCAAGATGCGCTTGGTTTCAGGTGGCGACATGGAGCAGTCGGTGGCGCTCGCTGTCCGGCTCCGGGATGGAGGGATATGCGGAATCACAGTCCACGGCCGTACCGCCGCGGAATTCTATTCCGGAGACGTCGACGCCGACGCCATCAAGTCAATTTCCGAAGCGACGCGACTGCCGGTCGTGGCAAACGGCGGAATACACGATGCCGTGTCGGCCGAACATCTGCGCATGGCCAGTGGCTGCTCGCGCATCATGGTGGCGCAGGGAGCCATGGGCAACCCCTGGATATTCCGCATGATCGAAGAACCGGACTTCAGACCGACACTAGACGAATGGAAAACAGAATGCTTCACGCATGTGTCAGAGATGGTCGAACTTTATGGAGAAGATTCGGCCATAAAAATGGCGAGGAAGATTGTTCATGACTACCTTCGTGGCCGCGGATTCGGCGGCGCGGCCAGGGATGCGGCTTCCTCGTTATCTAGGTTGTCGGATTTGGAAAAACTTCTTTCTTCGGCGCGCCCCGAAGGCGCCGGAAGTCCGACACGCATGCTCAGAATCTGAATATCATCCCCTCGTCGTCCAGTTCCGGCGAGAGAACGATTTCACTGATCATGCTCCTGTTCAGGTGTCTTTCCTGCATGAGTTCGTCTAGCCGACGACTCTCCGTGTCAATCACCAGAATGTCCGCTTGGGAATCCACTGCGGCTTTCAGTATGAAATACTGGCATGTGACGCTATGCGGATAGCGATGACGCTCCTTGTCCAAAAGTTCCATCGCCTTTTTGAAATCTCCGAGCGACGCCCTCGCCCTCGCCTCGTAGGCGAAACTGTGAACGTATCCGCGCGGAACGATATGATCATGCATTCTTTCGAACTCGAATGCGCTTTCCTGGAAGCGTAGCAAATCAAGCAAGCTGACTCCGTTCACATATCTCGCGCGCGCCGTTTCCATTACATCGATGGAAGCCGCGGCAAAACGCTGCCGTTCCGTCACGCTTTTCGCCAGCAGGGCCTCTCTATATAGCAATCCGGACCAAAAGGTCTGCGTTGCGAACAACACTCCGGTCAAAAAGACGACGGCACCAGCCAATGACATTGGCAACGACCGATTGCCGCTCCTCGCTCGTGATGGGATTGTACCGCATAGCAAAAGGAATATCGTCCCCGGAAGCGGCTGCGACAACAAGACATCCATTTGACCATGGAGAAGAAGTACAAGGAAACACCATAGCATGTAATCCGATGTCGCGGAACGTCCGCTGTTTCGCCACGCCAGTAGAAACGACATGATCAAAAAGACCGCGCCGGCGACTCCGCATGCCCCAAAAAGATACCAGAATTCGTTGTGCGGATGCGGATTTCTAGCTGTATGATACCTACAATAGTGAAACTCCGGCGTTAGATGCCATTGCAACTCCGGTTCGTATCGGATTGTTCCCGTTCCAATTGGCGAATGCTCGATGACGAGATTCCTGGCGCTTCGCACGAACTGAATACGAATGTCTGTGCTTTTAAAAGCAAAATGGTCGAAGGCAAAAGGAAGCGCAAGCAGCATGGCTGCGAGAACCACCGCGGCGCAGATACCGCGACGACGCCAGCGCCTTGCGCAAATCGCCAGCAATCCGCCTGCGCAGACGGCAAATATCGTTCCTTTGGGTGCGATGTCCGGCCTGACGAGGGAAATACCTATTAAAATGATGACAGAAATTGCAAATCCCAAAACAAGTAGCAACTGAATTCTCTTTTTCAAAGGGGCACTCAATACGAATGGCGCCGGTATCGTGATTGCTAGCATGGTCAGGTTCCAGTTCCAGTTCCCGGGCAACCCCTGAAAACAATCCGAACGAATGGTAAAGAGAATCAATATTCCCAACAACAGTGTCATCGACAATGCAAACGTCCGTCTTATCTCCCTCGCATATAACCATCCTGCTACCGGAACCGCGACATGGAACAGGTCCGATGGCAACGATTGAAACGGTACGCCGCAGACAAATGGTCTTGATATGGCCGTGACCAAAAGCGCGCCTATTACGATCCACCACACCCTGTCAATTGCGGGAAGGCGTTTCCATGAAAAGCTCCCTCGGATGCGCGGCAAAACCATGCCCAGACAAATCAGAGCGATTGCGCCCGTCCCCAGTAACTCCACCTCGCCCCAATATGGCACGCGAGATACGAATAGCTTGCGGTACACCAAGGGGTGCGCGAACAACGCAAGCAATAGCAGGGCAGGCCCCTGGAATCTTTTCCGGATGATATCTAACGCGTTCATGTGATGAAATCGAATATTCCTTGTTGCAAACGCCGTTAAACTAACATTGACGCGCCAAGTATGCAAACCCCGACTGGCAGGCCAACTCCCGGTTGATATGATATACTCTAATGAGTATATTACGTTGATTTAGGTCATCATAACAACCAACATACTAAGGGAAGGACGGCATCATGTCGCAGCGTCAGGACATCAAGAAGATACTTATCATCGGTTCAGGCCCCATCATCATCGGACAGGCTTGCGAGTTCGACTACTCCGGAACCCAGGCCTGCAAGGCCCTAAAGAGCAGCGGATACGAAGTTGTGCTGGCTAACTCCAACCCGGCCACCATCATGACCGATCCAGACATGGCCGACCACACCTACATCGAGCCGTTGTGCGTCGATTCTATGGAAAAGATCATCGCCAAGGAACGCCCGGACGCCCTGCTCCCCAATCTCGGCGGTCAGACCGCCCTCAACCTGGCCATCTCGTTACAGGAGGCCGGCGTGCTTGACAAGTATTCGGTCAAGGTCATCGGCGTCGACCTCGACGCCATCAAGCGCGGCGAGGATCGTATCGAATTCAAGAAGACCATGAACCAGCTCGGCGTGCCGATGGCCAAGAGCGAACCCAGCTACTCGGTCGAGGAAGCTGAAAAGATTGCCTCCAAGCTCGGCTACCCGGTTGTGCTTCGGCCGGCCTACACCATGGGCGGAACCGGTGGCGGAATCGTCTACAACGTCGAGGAACTGCGCAAGGTTGTCACCAGAGGTCTCGCCGCCAGTCTTATCGGCCAGGTGTTGATCGAGGAATGCGTATTCGGATGGGAGGAACTCGAGCTCGAGGTCGTTCGCGACGAAAAGGGTCGCAAGATAACAGTTTGTTTCATTGAAAACGTCGACCCGATGGGCGTACATACCGGCGACAGCTTTTGCGTCGCCCCGATGCTTACGGTCTCGGAAGAAGTCCAGAAACAGTTGCAAGATTACGCGTACCGTATCATTGACGCCATCGGCGTAATCGGCGGTTGCAATGTCCAGTTCGCGCACAACCGCGAGGACGGACGCATAATCGTCATCGAAATCAATCCGCGTACCAGCCGTTCGAGCGCCCTTGCCTCGAAGGCAACCGGATTCCCGATCGCCCTTATTTCCTCCAAACTCGCCACCGGCATCACGCTAGACGAAATTCCCTACTGGCGCGATGGTAGTCTCGACAAGTACACGCCTAGTGGCGACTACGTGGTCGTTAAATTCGCTCGCTGGGCCTTTGAGAAATTCCCGCAGGCCGAGGATCATCTCGGAACCCAGATGCGCGCCGTCGGCGAGGCGATGAGCATCGGCAAGAACTTCAAGGAGGCCTTGCAGAAGGCAATCCGTTCGCTTGAAATCGGACGCAGCGGTCTCGGCCTTGACAAGAACATCGAGAAACTATCCCTGGCCGAACTCCGTCCACTGGCAGGGAAACCGGCGAGCAAGCGTTTCTTCTACCTCTACGAGGCCTTCAAGAAGGGTCTCGATATTGAAGATGCCTACGGACTGACCAAGATATCCCGCTATTTCCTGCAGGAAATCCGCGAACTCGCGCTTTTCGAGGTCGAGCTTGCCAAGTACAATTTCATGACGCTCGATGACGAGATGCTGATCAAGGCGAAGCATTGGGGATTCTCGGACAAGTATTTGGCCAAGCTCTTCAATGTTCCGGAGAAAATCGTGCGCGATCGTCGCTCCGAACTAGGATGCAACGTGTCGTTCTGCCGCGTCCCCGTCTCCGGAGCCGATGCCTTCTATTACTATTCGACTTACTCGGGCGCCAAGGACGAGGTTCCGGTTTCCAACAAAAAGAAGATTCTGGTGCTGGGCGGCGGGCCGAACCGCATTGGCCAGGGTATCGAATTCGACTACACCTGCGTGCACGCCGCTCTCTCGCTCCGTCGCGCCGGATACGAATCGGTTCTCATCAACTGCAACCCGGAGACCGTCTCCACCGACTATGACACCAGCGACAAGCTCTACTTCGAGCCGCTGACTACCGAGGACGTGCTCGCCATCTATGCAAAGGAGAAGCCAGAAGGGGCGATTGTCCAGTTCGGCGGACAGACGCCGCTCAACATCGCGCAGGAACTCAAGGACGCCGGCGTCAACATCCTCGGTACGCAGCCGGAAGGCATCCGTCTTGCGGAGGATCGCGAATATTTCCGTGAGCGCATGATTGCCTTGGGCGTTCTCCAACCTCAGAGCGGAACTGCGAGGTCCTTGGATGAGGCGGTGGCCCTCGGACGTGAAATCGGTTACCCGGTCATGGTCCGGCCGAGCTTCGTGCTCGGGGGACGTGGCATGGCAGTGTTGTATGACGAGCCGATGCTCCGCAAGTATGCCGTGGAAGCTATCAAGGTAAGTCCGGAATACCCGATGCTGATAGACCGTTTCCTCGACCATGCCATTGAATGCGAAGTCGATGCCGTTTGCGACGGCAAGGATACCTACATCGCATCCGTGATGGAACACATCGAGCTTGCCGGCATCCACTCCGGCGACTCGGCCTGCTCGATTCCTCCGGTGACGCTCTCCAAGAAACACATCGACACCATCACCAGCCACACCGCGGCAATTGCCCGCGACTTCAAGGTGCGCGGCATCCTGAACGTCCAGTACGCCGTCTGCGAAGACGAGGTCTGGATTATCGAAGCCAATCCGCGCGCCTCTCGTACCGTTCCAGTGGTGGCCAAGGTCACCGGCGTCCCGCTGGCGAAAATCGCCACGGAGCTGATGCTCGGATCCACGTTGAATGACGTCAAGCGCTACCTGAAACCGGCCCCGTCGTCATACTTCGGCGTCAAGGAAGCAGTGTTCCCGTTTAACATGTTCCCCGAGGTCGACCCGATTCTCGGGCCGGAAATGCGCGCCACCGGCGAAGTCATGGGCATGGCTTCATCGTTCGGCATGGCCTACTACAAGGCGCAGCAGGCGGCCGGATCGAAGCTACCGCTGGAAGGCAAGGTGCTTCTCTCCATCAATCGTCGCGACCGCAAGTACCTGCTACCGATTGCTCGGACGCTTTGCGAGCTGGGATTCGATTTGCTGGCGACCGAGGGGACTGGAAAGTTCCTGGAGGAGAACGACGTCAAGTACACTCTCGTCAACAAGATCAACGAGGGAAGGCCGGACATATCCGACTTCATTCGCAACCGCGAGATTGCGCTGATTATAAACACGCCGATCGGCCGCGACAGCAAGATTGACGACAGCTACATAAGGATGCTGGCCATACAGTACAAGATACCGTACATGACCACGATTGCCGCAGCGGCGGCCACTGCCGAGGGTATCAGGGAAGCGCGCCACGGCATGCCGGCCCTGAAGAGTCTGCAGGAATACCACAACTAGGCGGACGCCGGCATGTTCGCCATGGCCGACATCGCCGCAGGGATTCCGGACATCGTCTGGGATCTCTGCTGGGTGGCGCTTGTCGCGATGCTGGTGCTGGCGATACTGCTCACCATAGTCCACTTCCGCTGGAAGATATTTCTCGCGCGAACGCAGTTCGACGATCTCAAGCACGAGAATGAGGAATTGCTCAACTTCCTCAATTCCGTCGTCTACAAGATGAGTGGCGACAATGGAATAGACGGAGCCCTCAAACAGGTTGCGAACAACATCAAGGGCAAGATCGGAGCCGAGTCGCTATGCGTCCTCCAGCGACACGATCGCAAATTCTCGTGTGTCTGCGTCAGCGGACCGTGTTGGCTCGCTGAAACCGACGACGAAAATATCATAGGTAATGAAAGCCTGCTGACGGAATTCATGTCGGAGCAGGAATTCCCTATCGGCCGCGGATCGCTGGGATCCTTTTGGAACTGCGCCTGCAAGGAGCGCATAAACGATGCGTCGGTCGATCCGAGGTTTGTCTCTCACATCAACCGCTCCCATCTAGAAAGCATGATGGTCGTACCGCATCTTTCAAAAGACGAAAAAGTCGACATACTGATCGTGGCGCTCAACAACACCGCCCAGAAGTGGGAGCCGTTCCCCGCCATCTTCCTGGACCGGCTGGAGCAATTGTCGCGGGAAATCGTCATGGTCATGCAGCTAACCGACGTCTACAACGACATCATGAGCAAGGACCGCATCGACCAGGAACTTGGCTTCGCACGCAGCCTCCAGGAGGCGATACTCCCCTCCAAGGTGGTCCGTGTCGACGGCATGGAGATAGTGGCGGATTCGAACTCGGCCAAGGAAGTCAACGGCGACTTCTTCGACATCATCGAGGTCGACCGGAACCGGACGCTCGTCCTTCTCGGCGACGCCTGCGGCAAGGGCGTGCCGGCGTGTCTCCTGGCCATGATGACCAGGTGCTTTGCGCGTGGCGTCGCCGACAAGTTCACGACATTGACAGATTTCCTGTACCAGCTGAACGGGAAGCTCATCAACGACACCGCAGAAGACCGTTTCATAACGCTCGGATGCTGCCTGCTCGACAGGGAGAACTGGACGATGGAATTCGGCCGGGCCGGCCACACGGATCTCATAACCTACGTGCATCATCACATCAGGCGACTTTCCATGACAGGGACCGCGCTCGGCATACTGCCCAACGACATCGCCAAGTTCGAAACCATCTGCATCGCCTTCGAGCCGGGAACCAGGATGCTGATGTTCTCCGACGGAATGACCGAGGCCACCGACTCCAAGGGCCGCGAATTCGGGGTCTCCGGACTTTCCACAGCATTCCAGAAGGCTTGCGACAGCCATGACGATTCGAAGAGCATTCTCGCAAACATATTCGACGCCGTCAAGCGCTACGAGAACTCCCAGAGCGACGACCGGTCGATGGTCGTGATAAGCAGGGAAGCCGCCGAGTGAAGCGGTCCTGGCTTGCCTGCCCAGTTGCAATCGCCATTGGATCCGTGCCGCGAATCGCGGTCCTGATTCCGCTGCACGCCCATCCGGACCGAGCGCTGCGGCCGGACAGCTTCGAATACCTGCGCGGAGCGTCGGACCTGATGCACGGATGCTACACCGTGTTTTCACGGCCAATCGGGTGGAGCGCATTCGCCGCCGCCTGCCTGTCCATATGCGACAGTATGTTTTTCCTTTCCGTGGCGCTCACGGCAATTGGAATCGCGACGATTGCAATCGCATGGCAGGCGACACGGCGCAGCGCCGGGAACCTTGCGGCGTTCGTCGCCGCCATTCTCCTCTCGTTGAATGTCACTGCCGTCGCCAATGGTCCGATGATGCTCAGCGACACGTTGTTTTCATTCGCCGTTTCCATCGAACTGCTGCTCTGGTTGCGCTTCACCGAACGGCCGGATGCCCGACGCGCCATCGCTATGGCGGTTGTTTCGGGAATCGCGACGCTGATACGCCCGATCGAGTTCCCGCACATCGCAGTTCTCGTATTGATGGTGCTCTTGTCTTCTCCCTGCGACTTCCGGAAACGTCTCCTCCTCACCGCAGCCGTCCTCGCAGCCTTTTCCATCGTGGTGGTGCCGCATATGGCCTTCAACGCGCGGCGCGGCGCAGGATGGGTCGTGGACTGCAACACCGGCGCCATGTTGCACCAGAACGGGGCCATGCTTTTGGCGGAAGTCAACGGAACCGATTTCGAAACCGAAAAGACGAAATTGCTCAAGGAAGAGGCAGAAGTGCTCCCAAGGCTCCCGGACTGGGAATCGCGTGAACGGTGGAGGATGTCCCGCTACCTCGGCATACTGCGTTCGCACCCCTTGGCGGCGGCGAGGCAGCAGTTCAATTGGCGAGTTCTGATACCAGACGTACCGACACTGTTCGAGATATGCGGTGTAACCGAAGCCGGGCGCGGCACCATGGGCGTGCTGGCGAAGGACGGAGCGAAGGCGGCCATCCGCCACTACTTCAAGGGTCGCGAAGCCTGGATCGCCGTTGGAATCATGCTATCCGCCGTGGCGTTGACAGCCTATGTGCTCGCATTGGCCGCATTTGTCATGGACCTGGCGGCGAAACGTTGGGGGGGAGTGCTGCTGTTCCTTGGATTCGTTCTCTTCTACCTCTTGCTTCCGGGCGCGATCGGTGCGCCGCGCTACCAGCTCCCGGCGCTGCCCGCGCTTGTTCTTCTCGCCGGAACCGGATGGACATCGTTGGCCTGCTTGCAAAAGACCAAGTGCAAAACTAACTTTACCAATGAATACGAAAAAACACACCGCGGAGGAAACAGACAATGGAAAGACTGATCGTCAGAGGCAAATGCATAACCGGAGGCAGAATCACCGTTGGTGGCAACAAGAACGCGGTGCTACCGATGATTGCCGCGACTCTCCTGACCGATGAGGAAGTCGTTCTGGAGAACGTCCCCGATATTCGTGATGTGCGTTCCATGCTGGACATCGCCGCCAGCTTAGGAGCTGAATATACTTTCCAGGGCCATCGGCTGCGAATCAGGACAAAAAACATCCCGTCCCCTTCCATCGACCGGGTGCTGTGCTCGAGAAACCGTACCAGCGTGCTATTCGCGGCCCCGCTGATAAATCGAACCGGACGAGCGGAAATCTACCCGCCAGGCGGCGACGTCATCGGCAGAAGACGGCTCGATGGCCACTTCTACGGTCTCAAGACGTTGGGAGCCGACCTCACCTACACCCCGACCAGCTATATTTTCAAGACAAATGGTCGACTGCGCGGACGCGAGCTTTTCCTAGACGAATGCAGTGTCACCGCTACCGAACAAATCATCATGGCGGCCGTAATGGCCGAAGGTACCACCATGTTGCTCAATGCCGCAGCGGAACCACATGTCTGCGATCTCGCTGACATGCTGAACGAAATGGGAGGACATATATCTGGAATCGGCAGCAACACGCTGACGATCGAGGGGGTCGACCACCTGCATGGCGTAGTTCATGAGGTGACGGGAGACCACATAGAGGCCGGAAGCTATCTGGCACTCGGCGCTGCCGCCGGCGTACCGGTCGAGGTGACGGGGACCGCCCTGCGGCATCATTGGATGCTGCGGCGGGTGTTTCAGCGGCTGGGCCTGGAACTTGAACTCCGTCCCGGTGCCATCCTGCTCCCCGCCGGACAGGAACGCCGCATCGTCTCCGACTACGGCGGCCACATCCCGCAGATATCGGACGGACCATGGCCCCAGTATCCGTCGGACATGATGAGTTGCACCATCGTCGCAGCCACCCAATGCGCCGGCGCGACGCTGTTCTTCGAAAAGATGTTCGAAAGCAGGATATATTTCGTGGACCGCCTGATCGACATGGGGGCGAACGCCATCGTGTGCGATCCGCACCGCGTGCTCATCAACGGACCGACGCCGCTATACGCCCAGGAGATGAACAGTCCGGACATCCGCGCCGGAATGGCCATGGTCATAGCCGCCATCTGCGCCGAAGGGACGAGTACCATAAACAAGGCCGACATGATCTACCGCGGATACGACAATCTAGTGGAAAAACTGACGTCGCTCGGCGCGGATGTCGTTGCGGAGACAATCTAGCCCGACTTCGGTAAAAACACAGGATACGAACTCGTCGGTTACTAGGTTCTTGTCCGCAACTGATGTTTTGACGGCGTCGGCGCGTGACGATTGAATCACTTTTGCGATATGCGGCAAACTCATGGTGTCGATGCGAGGTCGACAATAGTGCCTTTGCCGAAGTCCGTCTAGCGAACCGGAAGATTCCCCCAGTCGGCTTTCCGTCGCATTGCCAGCCGGATCAGGACGATGTAGATGCCGTAGCATATCGGCGTCCACAGCATCGCCAGGCGCAGACCGGCGATATCGGCGGTCGCTCCGACTATCCAGGTGAATATGCTGGCCCCTGGAATGCCAGCACACGAGAGCACGATGAAGATGATGTTGCTGTCGAGTTCGTTCAGTTCATCGCAGCATAGGCTCTGCGAACTCGGCCACAGCGGCCCCGAGAACAATCCGATGAAAAACAGCGCCACGCAAATCAGCCAATACGAGTGGCATGCGAGGATTATCGCCAGTCCGACGACGGCTCCGGCAAATGCGACCGTCAGCAACATCCGGTCCAGATGCTTTTGGGGGAACACGAATGCCGGACCGAGCCGCCCTGCGATCATTCCGATCGAGAACATGGCGCTTCCAAGGCCCGACATGAAGGCGCTGTCGGCGAATTCGAG
>JAKSOH010000119.1 GCA_024405675.1 Victivallaceae bacterium | reverse complement strand
CCCGCGGCCCCGGGGACGGGGGGGACCGGTTTCGGCTGAAGCACCTCGACCGCGATCTCCCGCACCCTCGACTCCGGCTCGAGCGACACGGCCACCTCCCTGACCAGCGTCGCCAGGTCGACGGGGACGAAGTCCTTGTTGCCGTCGGGGCGGGCGGTATCCATCAAGTTCGTCAGCATGTTGGTCAGTCGCAGAACCTCGTTTCCGCACTTCTTCAGGTCCGAGACGAGTTCCTTTCCTCTCTCTTTTTCCATAAGCTGGAGCATCAGGTATATCCCATGGAGCGGATTGCGCACCTCGTGCGCCACTACCGCGCCGAACCGCAGCGCCGAATTCTCCCATCCCCGCACGTGGGCCTCCTTCTCCCTGTCCCGGTCGTTCGTGACGTCGCGTATGACCACCACCGCCTGGGTGTTGTCGCCGTTCATCGGTCTGATGCTCGCCTGGAAGAACCCGTGTTCCGGATAGTGCGTCTCGAATTCCTGGTTGGAACTGCTCCAGCCCTCGTCGCCGAACGGCATGATGCGCCTCCAGTCGAGGTCCGGCAGCAGCCTGGACATCGGAATCTCGGCGGCGTTTTCCGGAAGTCCCAGCATCGCCTTCGCCCGGGCGTTGTAGTATTTCACCGCGAGATTGCGGTCGATCACCATGACGCCTTCGTCGATGGCGTTGATTATCGTGTCGAACAGCCCGAGATCGCGGTACAGGCGCTCGAGGTAGGAACGCCTGGTCTCCGGATCAAGGTCCTCCAGCCTTTCCCTGAAACGGTCGAGTTTGTTGCCCTTGGCCATTTTTGATTTACCCCTCCTCTTGGTGTAAGTTAAAACAACAATCGTTGTTTGGATGAACAGTAGCCGGAACGGCTCGCAATAAAGTAGTTCCGCAAGGTTCTTTATTCAAAAGCCTGCGGACGGGAGCGGAAAAATGCTACAGGAACTTGTCCAGATGGGCAGACGCATCCGGGAGGCCAGGAACGTCCTGAACATCTCGGTGTCGGAGATGGCCCGGGTGACCGGGGTCTCGGAACAGGAGTATCTCGACCACGAGTCGGGAATGGTGGACAGCTCGTTTACCTTCATCTTGCGCTGCGCGCAGCGCTTCAACGTCGACATCAACGCGCTCGTCAGCGGCGCGCTTCCGATGCTCTCGCGCTACACCATAACCCGCGCCGGCGGCGGGACCACCATCAAGCGCAGCGAGGATTTCGAATACCGCCACCTCGGCGCCCTGATGAAGAACCGCGCCGTGGATCCGTTCGTCGTGACGTTCCCGCCGTATCCCGACGACTCCGACGTCGAGCTCGCCACGCACGCCGGACAGGAATTCGACTACATCCTCTCGGGGCGGCTCAAGGCGCGTTTCGACGACAGCGTCGAATACCTCGGCCCCGGCGACAGCGTCCTCTACGACTCCAGCCGTCCCCACGGCATGATCGGCGTCGGCTCGGAGCCCTGCGTGTTCATCGCGGTGGTCGTCAACGGCGAGAAGGACGGCTGGACGCATCCCGAGCCCAAGCGGGCCTTCGTCCGCCACGCGGCGGCGCAGGTCCAGGACAAGCTCGTATGCCACCGGTTCATGGACGAGACGCTCGACGCCGACGGCAGGCTCGAGTCGGTCAAGTTCCACATCCCCGACGACTTCAACTTCTCCTACGACGTCCTCGACGTCCTGGCCGCGGAGCAGGGCGACCGCCTGGCCCTGGCCTACGTCGGACGCGACCACAGGCGCCGCGACTTCACCTTCCGCGAGATGTCGGAGGAGTCCAAGCGCACGGCGGCCTATCTGTCGAGTCTCGGCATCGGGCGCGGCGACCACGTGATGCTCGTCATGAAACGCCACTACCAGTTCTGGTTCGCCATCACCGCCTTGCACCGCATCGGCGCGGTGGCGGTTCCCGCCAGCAACCAGCTCCAGTCCAAGGACTACGCCTACCGGTTCCGGCATGGCGACATCAAGGCCATCATCGCCAGCGGCGACGGCGAGATCGCCCAGGCGGTCGACGACGCGCTGCCGCAATGCCCCGGCATGAAGATCCGGATCATGGTGAACGGCCGCCGCGACGGCTGGCGCGACTTCGACGGCGAACGCGCCGGTTTCCCGGCGGAGTTCGAGCGGCCGAAGAACATGAAGTCGACCGATCCCTGCATCATGCTTTTCAGCAGCGGCACCACCGGCTATCCCAAGGCGGTGGTCCACACCATGACCTATCCGCTCGGCCACATCGTCACGGCGCGGTGGTGGCACCATGTCGAACGCGGCGGACTGCATCTGACGATATCCGACACCGGCTGGGGCAAGGCCCTCTGGGGCAAGCTCTACGGAACGTGGCTCTGCGAATCGGCGGTGTTCGTCTACGACTTCGACCGGTTCAACGCGGCGGACATACTGGGGCTCTTTTCGAAGCACCGCATCACGACCTTCTGCGCCCCGCCGACGATGTACCGCTTCTTCATCAAGGAGGATCTCTCCAGATACGACCTCTCCTGCATCCATCACGCCACGGTGGCCGGCGAGGCGCTTAATCCGGAGGTGTTCAACCAGTTCGAACGCGCCACCGGGCTCAAGCTCATGGAGGGATTCGGGCAGACGGAATCCACGTTGCTCGTCGCCAATCTCTTCGGGACCACCCCCCGGATCGGCTCGATGGGGCGTCCGTCGCCGCAGTTCGCGGTCGGCCTGGTCGACGCGGACGGCAAGCCGGTGCCGCCGGGCGAGGAGGGCGAGATCGTCGTCCACTGCCGCCGCGGCGAGGTCTGCGGCATCTTCGACAGCTACTACGGCGACAAGGAGGCCACGGAACGCGCCTGGCGCGACGGCTGCTACCACACAGGGGACACCGCCTGGCGCGACGAGGACGGCTACTTCTACTACGTCGGACGCAACGACGACCTCATCAAGTCCAGCGGCTACCGCATCGGACCGTTCGAGGTGGAGAGCGTCATCATGGAGCTCTCGTACGTCATGGAGTGCGCGGTGATCGGCGTTCCCGATCCGGACCGCGGCCAGGTGGTCAAGGCCTTCGTGGTGCTGGCCCCCGGCGTCGAGGCCTCCGAGGAGGATCTGCGCCGCGACATCCAGAACTACGTGAAGGACCACACCGCCCCCTACAAGTATCCGCGCCAGGTGAGCTTCATCACCGCCATGCCCAAGACGCCGAGCGGCAAGATCATCCGCTCCGAACTCAGGAAGCTGGAGTAGGGCCATGAT
>JAKSOH010000118.1 GCA_024405675.1 Victivallaceae bacterium | reverse complement strand
CCGATTTAGAGGGGTTAAGTGCGACCGGCTCATCGGTGACGCTTCCGACGACGGCAGCAAGGGCGCGACATCCATACCGATACCGGACCTGCCGGAATTCCCGCGGGACGAGATACTCAAGGACGAAAAGGAATTGCTGGGATTCTACATCTCAGGGCATCCGCTGGATGCAGTCCACGAACTCGTGTCGTCGGTCGGCGTCCCGATAAGGGATCTCAAGGAGGCCAACGACGGCGACCGCGTCCGGTTGGCCGTGCTGGTTTCTTCCGTGAGCTTCAAGTTCAGCAAGAAGAACGGCAAGCAGTATGCCGTCCTGACGCTGGAGGACATGACCGGATCAAGCGAATGCAGGGTCTACGAACGGACCCTGGGAAAGATCAAGAACCAGGGCATGGAATTGCATGCCGGCGACAGGCTCGCGGTCCTGGCCACCGTCGACAAGAAGGAGGAAGGAGCCCAGACGCGCTTCATCATGGACTCGGCCGATCCCCTGGACGATTCTATCCTGGAGAAGGAGACCGAGGAACTCTACATCAACATCGGCAGCAACGCCTGCGACCACGACCGGCTGGTCGAGCTCGCGACGAAGCTGAAGTCGTCCCCCGGCAACACCGCGGTCAACATCTCGATCACCCAGCCCGACGATTCGGTGGTGTTCCTGTCGTCCAGGATAAGGACGAAACTCAGCATCGAAACCTTGAAACTGGCCAATGCGATCCTCGGACGGGGATGCTTCCAGGTCAAGCCGCGCGAACTTCCGCCGCCAAGAAAGAAGTGGACGCCGCCGCAGTCGGAATCCGACAAGGAATAGCGCCGGGCGCTACCGTCTGGAATCGGCGGTGCGCTCGCGGGGCTCGCGCTGCGACAGCTCGCGCGTGAGCCAGTTCGAATTCCCTGCGGTGAACACCGAGTAGACCGGAATCCACGACAGGAAGAACATGCTGAACACGGCGTACGCGAACGCGTACACCGACTTGGAGATGCTGTATCTCCTGGCGTATATGAGCGCAGGGAGGACGGCCCACAGCATTGACATCGTCGCCGCGTATCCCAGCATCATCGCCATGTCGTTGTAGTGTATCAGCAGCATCACCACCGACATCGGCAGGAAGATGACCGGCAGGAACACGCCGAGATTGAAGGCGACGATGTTGATCTGCAGTCCCACCAGGCTGAAGTCCAGCACCGAGAGCCGCCGGAACGCCACCTTCATCATCGAGAGGTTCTCGCGCACGTCGCTGCGCGTCCAGCGGACGAGCATCCGGCAGGCGCGCCGATAGGTGGACGGTATTTCGGTGAACGCCATGGCCGTGTTCTGGAACAGGACCTTGTAGCCTTTCTTCAATATCAGACTGGTTATGGCGCGGTCCTCGCCTATCGCGGAGGGTTTGCCCATGAAGGTCTGGTTCAGCCACTCGTCCAGGACCGGCATCATGGCGGAACGGCGGTAGGCGCTGAGGGCGCCCGGGGTGCACAGCACCGACCCGATGAAACTCTGGGCGCAGCGCATGAACTCGAATCCGAACGCAAAGCTCACGTCGAGCATCTGCGGGATGATTCCGCTGGAGATGTTCGAGATGCGGATGTTTCCGGCGACTGCGCCGACCTTGGGGTTGGCGAACGGGGCCACAAGATGCCGTATCGCATCCGGTTCGACGAAGGAATCGCTGTCGACGGTGACGATGATTTCACCGGAGGCGTGCTTCACGCCGAGATACAGCGCATGCTTCTTGCCCCCGTTGACATCAAGGAACATCGTCCTGACGATCCCGGGGTTCTCCGCGGCCGCCTGGGCGAGCCAGCGCCGGGTGTCGTCCTTGGATCCGTCGTCGATGGCGATGACTTCCAGCTTGTCCTTGGGGAAGTCGCTGGCGACGATGGAGCGTATGGTGTCGAGGACATGCGATCCCTCGTTGTAGGCGGGGACGATGACCGTGCACGACTTGACGTGCTCGTCATCCTGCGGCGGCACCGGGCGGTATCCGTAGGCCAGGATTCCCAGGAACACGAAATAGAGAATCGTCAGCGCGCTGATGACGACGCCGAAAATCCACAGGATGTACAGCGGCTGCGACTCGATGTAAATGGTTTCGCCGCCGCGCTGGACGGTTACGACGACCGCGGGAACGAGGGCCGCGCACATCCACATGAGCAATTCGATGAACCTGGTACGCGAAAAGGAGCAGTTCTTCAAGTCTTTCATCTATGCAAAACCCTGGTGGAAAGTCCTTTAATATTTTGGTCTATAAGATAGCACCCGGAGGCATGCATTACAACCGGAACGGGCTTGAAATTCGTGACTCGACAACTATGTGAAATCCAAACGCAAGTGCACAGATCAAGGGAAAAATCCACTTTGTCCCGAAATTTTGCGAAATGCATTGATAGTCGAAAAGACTTACGACAAAATTATCGACACCTACCCCGTCTGGCATGAATTGAACAGGCGAGTTCCCGTCTACACCTGGGAAATATCTTTCATCGCACTTCCTTTCCAATTTTACACTTGAATCGAAAGTGTCAACCGATTTCAGGCCGGGGCACGCCATGCGTTCGCCAGATTGAGTCCGCATAGTTGTCCGCTGTGTGACGGTTGATTTAGAAACGCAACGGATACATGTTATGTTAAGTTGGATTAACATGTGGATGCACGGCGATATAAGGTGAAACGAATGTACAAACCCACCTTCGATTATGATTTTGCCAATATAGTCAACAAGAATCTGTTCTATATCGACAAGACGGAATACCTGTGGAGTCTCATCGATTCAGGGTACTCATGCTTTTTCATGTCCCGTCCGCGGCGTTTCGGCAAGTCGCTCACGGTATCTACGCTCAAGTGCATTTTCGAAGGACGCAAGGAACTCTTCAAAGGTCTGGCGATCTACGACAAGCCCTACGACTGGAAAAAGTATCCGGTCATACATATCGACAATGGCAACTGCAAGGTCAAGTCGGCAGAGGAATTGGATGACTACTTGCACGCATTGATTGAAAACATTGCCATGGCGAACGGTCTTGAATTGCGAGGCAAAACACTTTCCACTGATTTCCAATTCCTGATTGAAGACATGAGCAAGAAGGCTCCCGTGGTGATTCTGGTGGACGAATATGACAAGCCCATTCTCAATAATATCACCAATCCTGCAAAGCAGGAAATATTGGATGTCCTGCAAGGTTTCTATTCGACCATCAAGACGTGCGCAAGCAAAATCCGCTTTGTCTTCATCACCGGAGTGAGTAAGTTTTCGCATGTTTCGATATTCTCCGATTTGAACAATCTCGAAGACATAAGCATGGATCCGGATTATGCTACCATGCTTGGGTTCACCCAGGAGGAACTTGAGGAGAACTTCGGCGAACTGATTG
>JAKSOH010000117.1 GCA_024405675.1 Victivallaceae bacterium | reverse complement strand
GGGAAGGAGATGTCCTCCTGGGAAAATGCGCAGGCGCTATACGAACAGGGGCGTCGCCATATGGAGGGAACGGGAGTCGAGCGAAACCCGGTGGAGGCCGCGCGGCTTTTCCGAACGGCGGCGGAAATGGGACACGCCGGCGCCAGGACGAGCATGGGCTGCTGCTGCGCCGAGGGACTCGGCGTAGACCGCGACCCCAGGGAGGCGGTGCGCTGGTGGCGCCTGGCCGCCGAGCAGGGATATGCGACGGCGGAGTGCAATCTCGGTCTGTGCTACGGCGGCGGAACCGGAGCCAAGAAGGCTTACGCGGACGCCGTCCGCTGGCGGCGCAGGGCGGCCGACCGCAATCTGGCGCGGGCCCAGTATCATCTGGGCGCCTGCTATGAAAGGGGAATGGGAGTGGAACGCGACTATCACGAGGCGGCTGAATGGTACCGCCGGGCCGCGGACCAGGGAGATGAAAAGGCCATCGACGCCTTGATCTGGCTCTGCAGGGACTACCGCGACATCGCCATGATCAACCGGTCGATTCTGAGGGAGGCGGCGGCCTCCGGAAGTCGCAGGGCGGGCCAGATACTCAGGACCCTGGAGTAGGAACGGATTGGAACGCGGCATGGCGGTCGACGCAACGACGGACATTAAAGGGGGACGATGGGCGTAAGGAAAACCAATGGCGCCATTGGCGTTATGCGGGAGGACCCGGAGTTTCTCTCGCGGCAGATAATCACCTACATCGGCAACAAGCGGCAGCTTCTCGGATTCATCGGGAAGGCCGTGGACAAGGTGATTTCCAGGACGGGCAGGGAAAAGCTCTCGATGTTCGACGCGTTCTCTGGATCGGGAATCGTCTCCAGGTACTTCAAGCGCTATGCCTCGCGGCTCTATGCGAACGATCTCGAGGAATACAGCAGGGTATGCAACCGGTGCTATCTCAGCAACCGCGGCGAGGTGGACATGGAGCGACTGCGCGACGTGTTCGCCGGCCTGGACCGCCGGATACGGGAGAACCCAAGGGAAGGGTTCGTAACCGAGCTTTACGCGCCGCGCGACGACAAGGACATCCGCCCCGGCGAAAGGGCGTTCTACACCCGGCGCAACGCGATGTTCATCGACACCGCGAGACAGGAGATGGAGACTCTCCCCGAGGACATCAGGAGCTTCTTCGTCGCTCCGTTGATTTCGTCGGCGAGCGTTCACACCAACACGGCCGGGGTTTTCAAGGGATTCTACAAGAACTCGCTGGGCGTGGGGCAGTTCGGCGGATCGGCCAGGAACGCGCTCGCCAGGATAACCGGGGACATCGAGCTGGAACTTCCGGTGTTCTCCAGGTTCGACTGCGAGGTTTCGGTCACCCGGAAGGATGCGCTCGTCGCCGCAATGGAGCTGCCGGAGGAGGTGGATGTCGCATATCTCGATCCGCCATACAATCAGCACCCGTACGGGTCCAATTACTTCATGTTGAACCTGATTGCCGATTACCGGCGCCCGGAGAGGATATCGGAGGTGTCGGGGATACCCGGCGACTGGAACCATTCCGACTACAACCGGAGGACAGGAGCGCGCGAGGCGCTGTTCCATCTGGTTGACGCGCTCCGGGCGAGATACGTGATCATATCCTACAACTCGGACGGGTTCATCGACAGGGGGGAGTTCACGGACTTCCTGTCGACGCGGGGAAGGCTGGACGTCATGGACACCAGCTACAACACCTTCAGGGGCGGCAGGAACCTGCGATCAAGGGACATCCACGTCAAGGAATATCTGTTTCTGCTGGAGAAGAACTGAAACCGGAAGGATGGCTCGCCGTGGAAACCGACGGAATCGGGAGCCTTTTTCAAATCGCCGGAATAGCACTTTCGGTCAACGTCATTTTTGCATCGCACGGCATGCATTCGTCTTGGAGCCGCGGTTGACGCGTGCATCGCGGTAGCAGGATGTCTTAAGAATTGTGACAGCGGCTGGTTTCGCAGGGAATGCATTTCTTTCCATCAATGCTTTTCACAAAATTTCGGACAATAACACTCCGTAACGCCTCGCTGTACCGTAACACACTTTTCGTGGCACTTGTCATTCCCGACAAGCGCCACAACTTGTATCGGAAGGGGCAGCCCTGCGGCTTGCCGCCGGAGTTTCCGGGCGGCGGGATTTTCGTGCGCGAAAAAGTCCGCTGTTATTCCATGGGCTTCCCCGATCACCATATGTTTTCGACGGCAACGAGTATGTCGGGGGCATTGCGCCGCCGATGTCGGGACCGGTGCCGTGGGGGGATTGATCGACGCCCCCTGGAAGCAAAAACCGGGGGATTCCGGACGTTCTCCGGAATCCCCAGCAGGCTGATACTGCGCAAAGACCGGACGGGGCATTCGACGCCCCCGGCAATCCCCGCCCCGGGAATTGCCGGGAATGCATTCGATTTCGGATTGCGCCGAGGCAAATGCCGGGGCATGTTATGTTGCAATACGAAATCCTCGAACATGGAGATGACAATGAAGAGAATCCTGTTTTCGCTGATGTTGTTCGCATGCCTTTGTTCCGCGGCCGAGGTCAATCCGCTCAACGCTGTGGTGCGGGTCGATGCCATGGGGAACATCCCGTCGTTCCTCGTCCCGTGGCAGTCCTCCGCCACCAGCTGGTCCGGATCGGCCGTTGTCATCGAGGGGAGGCGGATCCTCACGAACGCCCACAACGTCGCGTGGGCGACGTTCATAACCCTTACCAAGCAGAACGACGACACCCCGTACGAGGCGAAGGTGCAGCACGTCAGCCATGACAACGACCTGGCGCTGCTCACGGCCGAGGACGAGAGGTTCTTCGACGACATCGTCCCCATGGCGCTCGGGCCGACTCCTCCGCCGCAGTCCAGCGTCCTCGTGGCCGGGTATCCGGTGGGCGGGACCTCCATGTCATTGACCCGGGGGATCGTGTCGCGCATCGAGATGACGTTCTACAAGCAGTCTTCGAAACTGCAGCTCGGCACCCAGCTGGACGCCGCGATCAATTCCGGCAACAGCGGCGGGCCGGTGCTGTTCGACGGGAAGGTCGTGGGCATCGCGTTCCAGGGACTGAATTCGTCGAAGGCCGACGGCATCGGATACATGATCCCGTACGAGGTCATCGACCAGTTCTTCAAGGACATCAAGGACAACCGGATCGACGGAATCGGCACGCTCGGATTCGACTGCGCCGTGCTGGTCAACGCCGGCGCGAGACACTATCTCGGGATGGACGAACGCCAGACGGGGGTGGTGGTGTGGAACGTGGATCCGGGAACGGACGGCAGCCTCGTCAAGAAGAACGACGTCGTACTCTCAGCGAACGGACACCGGATCACCAATGTCGGAAACATCATGCTTCCAGACGGTTCGCTGCGCCACTGGCTGAGCATCGTGACGCTCGGCCAGATCGGGGACGTCGTGCATCTGGAGCTGCTGCGGGACGGCAAGGTCGTCAAATCAGACGTACCGATACGCAAATTCCATATCGTCGTCAGGGAGTACGAGCACATGCCGTCGTACGTGCTGTACAACGGAATGGTCTTCACG
>JAKSOH010000116.1 GCA_024405675.1 Victivallaceae bacterium | reverse complement strand
GGGGGGGGGGGGCGGCGAGGAGGGGGGCTGTGTAGTCGTAGCCGCCAGGACGCGACGCCGAACGCATGCCGGTATTCTCCTGCAACTTGCGGAATATCGCGACGCGTTCCGGAATCTTGTTGTGCTGCAGTCCGATCCTCGTCTCTGGCGATATCCGGTGGAATCCATCGGCGATGGCCCCGGCGACCCCGGCCAGGCTCTCGGTCCCGAAGTCCGTCCACCGCTTCGCAAGCTCCGGATCCGCGGCGCAGGCGGCCACCAGCGATTCGCGGGTGTACCGACGGCCCTCGCGCTTCGAAAAGAGACCGACGCAGGTTTCACAATGGCATCCGCCGTCGGACATCGCCGGCGCATGGTTGTTCATCCTGAGGTCGTCGTCGATCCACACCGACCCGGGATGCCAGGCGGCGTAGAGTTCGCTCATCTCGCGCAAATACGACAGAAATCCCTCCTGCCGCGGACAGTTGCCCTGCTTGCAGACCTCGCCGTTCTTCCCGACGTATCCGCCCCAGGTGCGGCCGGCCATGTCCTCGGCAGTGAACCTGGGGTTGTCCCCGTGTCCTATCGTGGCCTGTATCTGCAGACTGGGCACGATGCCGATGGCGCGGAGGTCAGCGGCGCATTTCGCCATCCGCCTGGCCTGCTCCGCGTGCCGCTCCAGGCTCGGGAAGCAGGTTCCGTTGGAGAACCACACCTCGTCGGCGCAGGCGCGGTTGGCCTCGAGCCCGGACAGCGTCCGCTCCCAGGTCCCAGGCAGTTCCTGCCCCTGGGAGAACCTCTGGATCATCAGCGGACGGTCCGGAGACGGTCCGGAAACGGCCCCGTAGCATAGCGCGGCCGACATCGCCGCGACGATGGCAGTACAATACCTCATGGTGTGTCTCCTCGTTTCTGTTGAATTGCGTGAATGCGCTACACTACACCGGGCCGGCCCGCGTTGCAAGAAAACGGGCGCCCTTCCGTCAAGACGGAGGAACGCCCGCATATCGTCCGGAAGGAGGCTACTTCGCGAGCTTCTTCGCGTTCTTCGAGAAATCGTAGTTCTCGATGTCGGCGTCGAGATCCGGAATGTCGAACGGCACGCTGCCGTTGCGTATGGACTCGGCGCCGAGGATTCCCGCGGCCACCGCGTAGCGCGCCCCCTGCGGAGTCGAGACCGGCACCGCCTTGCCGCGCAGCACGTCGATGAAGTTGGAGATGATGACCGGATCCGCGCCGCCGTGCCCCTTCCCCGGAGGAGGCATGCGGAAGGTGATGTCCCCTTCGCGGCGGAAGCTGTCCGTCCTGCGGGTCCAGACCTCGACCGTCGTCCCGTCCTCGCCGTCCCCGAAGTTCTCGATGCGGCCCCTGGTTCCAATGACCGTGTAGTTGCGGCAGCAGTCCGGCGTGAAGTGGCACTGCAGATAGCAGGCCTGGACTCCGTTGGCCAGCTGCATGCTGATCATGTTGATGTCCTCGTTGTTGACCACGGGATAGTAGCCGCTGAGGTTGCACGGCGGCCACTGCTCGGTCTTCCAGAACGACTGGATGTCGAGCTCTTTCTTGAAGAGATGCTCCTCGCCCTTCTTCCGGCGCGGCACCTTGTCGTAGACCGAGAGGCATCCGATTCCGGTGACGCGGACCGTCCTGGATCCCGCCAGCCAGTGGATGATGTCGATGTCGTGCGCGCCCTTCTGCAGCAGCAGCGAACCGGTGTTGGCCCGGTCGGCGTGCCAGTCGCGGAAGTAGGCGTCTCCGCCGTAGGAGACGAAGTGGCGGCACCACACGGCCTTCACCTCGCCGATGGTACCCGATTCGATGATATCGCGCATCTTGTTGGTGAACGCCATGTAGCGCATGTTGTGTCCGAGCATCAGTCGCGTGTTGTTGTCCTTGGCGGCGCGCAGTATCTTGTCGGCACTCTCGATTCCGATGGCGATCGGCTTCTCGAGGTAAACCGGCACCTTGTGTTCGAGGCAGTGGCAGGCGATCTTCTCATGCAGGAAGTCCGGCGCGGTCACGAATACGCCGTCGAGATGCTCCTTCTCGATCATCTCCCGGTAGTCCTCGTAGGTTTTCGGCGTATGCTTGAACTTCTCCTGATGCCGCTTGACGAACCCCTCTCGCTGCAGCTGGTACGGGTCGGATCCCGCCACGACCTCCACGCCGTCCTCCGGGCGATGCGCCCAGTCGGAAAGCGCTCCGCGCCCGCAGGCGCCGATGACACCCAAACGAAGCTTCTTCATTTTTCCCAATCCCCCTTCTTGCGACTGTCCCGGCGGTTCCCCCGCCGGACAATCAACCTGATGTACAAAACGGGACACTCAGCCCCGCCCTGGGAATAATATAGCGATTAATCCATGCCGACAAAACGGTTTCATGGTGAGAAACGAGCAAAAAAGATGTACAATTCGGCAAAAGCGGCAATGACGATTACTGCCGCCGCTTGGAGATGTTTTCCTTCTTGGTAGTCAGGAACAGTATGTCGTCGGAATCCTTGTCCCTGGCCACGGCAAGTTTCGAGCTCAGCAGGTCGTCCAGACAGAGGTATTTCACAGGGATGCCATGAAATTCGTGTATGACGGCGCGATCCTCTACAATCTGGAATCTGGGCAGCCCCGGAGGAGACAAATGGAACTGTACAACTCCGACAGAGGTCTGGAACGTCTGCACGAAACCTTCCCCTGTTTTTATGTCCAAAGGCTCCACGGCCATGTCCAATTCGTCAACCAGAGCATTGTTCAACCGGGAAAAATTCTCTTCATCAAAAGGAGGAATGAAAATATCCCAGTCAAGTGTGAATCTCGGCATTCCCTCCTGCAGCATGGCCTGACCGCCAATCACGACATAGCGCACCCCCGCTTCGTTGAGTTTGCTCAGCAGCCTTTCCATTTGAGTCCCCCTTGCGCCGCGATCTGCTTAATGTACTCGCGCTTCCCGGCATTCATCTCCTCTTAGTGGCGAAACGATCTCTTTGAAAAAGTTGGCAAATTCGTCGGCACCGGCAAATCTATCTTCGGCGGATTCTTCAGCCAAAGCAGGATTTTTTCCTTACGTATGTCCATAAGTCGTCCTCTCCGTGTTGATAGTATAATCTAACCAATGAACGCGGAATGTCAAAAGGCCGGCGATTCTACTTGCCAAGCGAAAAGACGTACGGTTCACCGTAACGTTCCTGCACAATGACGCGCAGCTGGCGCCGGGCGATGTCGTAGACGCTCATGTGCATGGTTATCCAGAATCCCGTTGGATTCTCCTTCCTCGCCATCCGTTCCCGGATCTGCGAATTCAACTGGATCATCGACGGAAGCAGCTTCTCCAGCCATGTGCCCATGTTCTCGTTGGTGACGTCGGCGCCCAGCATCTCGTAGTATCCGACCCAATCGGACGTGCGTCCCGGAAGCCGGTAGCTCTTCGTGAACGCCACCCGTTCCATGAGCTTTGCCATGCCCTCCATGCTGTTCCCTTCGTCGCGGTGCTTGCCCAGGATGTCGTAGCGCTCGATTCCGCAGGCGTGCGGCGTCATCCAGCCCAGGCTGAGATAGTAGTTCGTCATGACGTTCGCGTCCTCCATGACGTTCATCCGGTTGCGGACGAACTCGACGACGCAGGTGCCCGTTCCATCGGCCACCATCAGGTGGAGTTCGAATCCC
>JAKSOH010000115.1 GCA_024405675.1 Victivallaceae bacterium | reverse complement strand
CCTTTGAAGGCGATCCCAAAAACGCCTGTCGGCCGGGGTTCTGGACAGACATCCGTTATTCTTGTTCCAGAAGCGAGGAACAGCCAAGGAGTAGAATGATGCGGTTCAATGCCGCCGGTTGCTGTTGTGATACCAACGAACCATGTTATGTCCGTTCTTGTCCAGGTTACAAGTTGGATGCAGAGTCTGCTTGTCGGAAATCTCGCGTATAATTGTCGGATGGCTTTTTGATTTTGCACCGCAGTGCGTGGGTGCGAATTTCGCTTGCTAATCGCCGGATGTCGGTTAACATTATTCATATTGTCGAAAATGTCGCATTCACAACAAAAGGAGCGTTGTTTCAAATGAAAAGACTGATTGTGCTGGCGTTCGCCGTCCTCTCCGCCGTAGTCCTTTCCGCAGCCGATGCGGTGCCGAAGTATGTGTTTCTCTTCATCGGCGACGGAATGGGCAAGGACCATGTCGCGCTTGCCGCGCGCAAGCTTGGCCACCTGAACATGGAGCGGCTTCCGGTGCGCGGATCGGTGTCCACGGTCAATGCAGACGGCAGGACGACCGACTCGGCCGCCAGCGCGACCGCGTTCGCCTGCGGCGTCAAGACGCTCAACGGCAGGCTTGGAGTCGATACCCAGGGCAACTTTGTGGATTCCTGCGCTGTGCTCGCGAAATGCCAGGGCCGCCGCTGCGCCATCCTGACGACCGTCGGACTCAACAACGCCACGCCGGCCGCGTTCTACTCCCACGTGTACAAGCGGGGGGAGGCCAAGACGATATTGAAGCAGTATTCCGCCTATCCGTTTGACATCCTGGTCGGAACCGGAATCGACGGCATGAAGACCGGCGTCAAGACGGAGGACTTCATTTCCGGAGCGGCTTATGGTGCCGACGGCAATGAGGAGAAAGGATCCGCCGAAACCGTGGGCGGGAAAATCATGATAGTCGCGAAGAACGACGCCCCGTTCTTCGCCCTGCGCGACCTGCACCTTCCGGTGCTGGTCCATTCCCCGGCCGCCGACGACCTCGCGAAGTACGTGCGCAAGAGCATCGAACTGATGGAGGATTCTCCGAAGGGATTCTTCATGATGGCGGAAGGCGGACATATCGACCACGCGGCGCACGCCAACGACGCCGGGCGCATGATCGAGGAAATCCGGAAGTTCGACGAGGCGATTGGCGTCGCGCTGGAGTTCCAGGCGAAACATCCGAACGAGACGCTTATCATCGTCTCCGCCGACCACAACACCGGCGGATTGAAGTGATCGCATGAACTCGAGATGCGTTACATCGGGATGGCCGCCGATACGATGGGTCCCGACTGCAGGAAGGATTCCGCCGAGAGCATTCACAGGAAGGCGAAGGCGGCCGGCCTGGAGCTTACGGACGAGGAGCGCCAGGCATTGCCCCGGGCCTGCGAGGTGCAGGACGTGAAGCAACGCGGCTATGCGGTCATGGCCGTGATCCATGGAGCGGTAAACAAGCGCGCCGGCATCGGCTGGTCCTCTCACGGGCATACTTCTGATGACGTCCATTTGTTCGCCGGCGGTCCGTGTGCTGTGATGTTCGCCGGCAGTCAGGAGAACAGCGACGTCGGAATCAAGCTCAAGGGGTTCTTCACCCCGGCCAAATGGGGCAGGGCGTTTCCGGCATCGGCATTCAAGTTGCCGGATGTCTGTCCTGCGATGAAACCGGATTCCCGGCGTAATTGTTCGCAAAAGGCATAGAGACCTCGCTTCAAGCGTATCAATTCGCCGAGACCGACTGTCCGGCCGGTTTCGCTTGGAGCTTGACGTATGTTCCCAGTTGGAATTTCAATCCCAGGTTTCCGAAAACATCGACCGGTATTTTTGCTCTCAATTCCAGCATGGTCATGGCGAAGCCTTCTTTTCGTGCTTACAATGCACCGCGCCATCGGCGATAATTCGAATTGGTGTAAGGAAAAAGCACTAAAATTGTCTTTTTTATACATCTATTGTGTTTTTGCTTTTTCCGTCGGGCGAGGTACGTTATTCTATTGACCATTACGACAAACCACAGCCAGCGAGGTAAACCATGATGCTTTTCAAACGTGAATGCAAGGCAACATTTGCTCTCCTGCTTTGCTCGTTATCCGCATGTCTTCTCCTTTTCTGCAGTTGCGGCAAGAACGATCAACCTGACGACGTCAGGGCCGTCATGGCATGCGTCGAGGACATCTTCCGCAGCCAGTTGTCCAAGGAGATCAAATGCGTTGACATTGTGAACAAGCAGGAAGTCGCTCCCAACTCGTATGTCGGCAAAGTGATTTTTTACCTGACGTCCGAAGACAACGTTTACAAGAAGGGCAAGTATTGCGTGGTGGTTTCGTACGAAATAGTCTCGGATAATGTTGTCGTCAATCCGAAGCTGGAAACCATGCAGGCCCTGGCGATGACCGAAAACGATGCCGAGTTTGAACGAATCCTGAAAGCAGAAAAAGAAAAGAGAATCGCCGCGGCGGAGATGAGACGAGTCGAAGCGGAACAGAAGAGGGCCGAAGAAGAAAAGGCCGAGCGCGCCCGGATCGAGGCCGAGCAAAAGCGGATCGAAGCGGAGCGCGTCGCCGCCGCCAAGGCCCGGAGGCAAAGACTTGAGCAGCTCCTCCAGCCGATGGTCAGGGTTTCCGCCGGCGAGTTCACGATGGGCAGCGGCAAGAACGCCCATAAGGTGAAGATAACGAAGGACTACTATATCGCCAAGTACCCGGTCACCCAGGAGCTCTATTCGCTGGTGATGGAAGACAATCCCTCCAAGTTCGACGGGGCGGACAATCCAGTTGAAAACGTCAGCTGGGACGACGCGATGGCGTTCTGCAGAAAGCTGAACGAATCGAAGGTCGGCGCATGCCCGGAAGGCTACAGGTATTCCCTGCCGACGGAGGCCCAGTGGGAGTTCGCCGCCCGCGGCGGTTCAAACGGCAAGGGGTTCTGGTACAGCGGATCCAGCACGGTGGGGGAGGTGGCGTGGAATCTTGGCAACTCCCGCCAGATGACTCACGAGGTCGGCCGGCTCAAGCCGAACGAGCTCGGCATCTACGACATGTCCGGCAATGTCTGGGAGTGGTGCCTGGACTGGTATGCCGACTATCCGAAGCAAGCGGTCGCCGATCCCGCAGGGCCGTCGTCCGGCAGGTTCCGCGTATGCCGCGGCGGATGCTGGAGCCTCGGCTCCGGCCATTGCCTGGTCTCGTGCCGGAACTACGGCAAACAGAGCTTCCGCGATGAAACCCAGGGCTTCAGGTTGGTGCTCGTACCGGTTCAATAGGGTAAGCATGTGTGGCCCGCTTGTCTTTGCCGGACCTTTCGTCGGCGTGACTAGTTGAGCTGCTCGAAGTCCTCGGCCCAGAGGCGGCGAGCGGTTCCTATTCCAACGTCGTAAAATCCAATCCAAACTGCACAACGGCGGGGTAGCTGAACTTGAAACAAGCTATTTTGCGAAATTGAAGTGTCGAATTCGCCGTGCTTTCTTTACAATTCCTTCTTGACGTGTTGAGAAAAACCGCAATACCCCCCCTAAAAGGTAAATGCAGCCCTCTTTGTCCGGACATACTAACAGCACACCCCATCCGGAGACGGTTCCCTTCAACCGCGATAACGACTCCACGCCGATGCCTGCTCAACCTC
>JAKSOH010000114.1 GCA_024405675.1 Victivallaceae bacterium | reverse complement strand
GGTTCCGGGCCCGGACGCGTCGCGTAGATCGCCTCGCCGTACAAGGCGGGCCACTTGCCCAGGAACGACAGCGCCACGCGTTCGTAGTCCGGAACGCGACCCTGCGCCTCCGGTCCGATGTTGAGCAAGAAGTTGGCTCCGCAGCCGCGGCTGTGCGCGGCGCGCTCGATGATCGAGTGCGGAGACATGAAGGCGAAGTCCATGTCGGAACGTCCCCAGTGGGCGTTCATGGTCTTGCAGACCTCGGCGGCGACGTACTTCGTGCAGCCTGTGCGGTCCATCGGCTTGGCGGCGTTGTTCTCGAAGGTCACGCTGTCCACCTCCGGATGTCCGAACTCGCCGAGATGCTCCAGGCCGGTGTTGTTGATGATGATGGTGTCGGGCTGGTGCTTGCGGATCATGCCGTAGAGACGGCCGAGCTGCCAGTCGGATTTGGGACGCGACCAGGTGCCGTCGAACCAGAATCCGCCGATCTTTCCGTAGTTGGTGCAAAGCAGTTCCACCGAGTCGCAAAGATATCCTATGTATCGGTTGAAATCCTCCTCCGGCAAATCGCAGGTCTGCTGGTTCTCCCAGAACCAGTCGATCATCGTGTGGTAGAAGAACGGAATGATGCCGTTGCGACGGCAGCCGTCCACGAACTCGCGGACCAGGTCGCGGCCGGCCGGGCTGTGCACCGCGTCGTACTTGTTGAGACCGCAGGTGTCATAGAGAGAGAATCCGTCATGATGACGGGTCGTGAGAACGATGTATTTCATTCCGGCGTTCTTCGCGGTGCGGGCGAGCTCGTCGGCGTCGAAGTCCTTGGCCGTGAACGTGTCGACCAACTTCGCGTAATCCTCGCGGGTCCTTTCGTGGATCTTCCACGTCCACTCCCCCGCACCGAGCTGGGAATACAACCCCCAGTGGACGAACATTCCAAGTCCGAGGTTCTCGAACGCCGCGATCCGCGGCAGCGGCTTCAACTGGTTTTCCATGATTACTATTCCTTTCCTGTCTTTTCGGCGACTGGCGCCGGTGTTTGCTTTTCTGCCGGGAGATTGTCCAAGATGGCCTTGCCCCAGACTTTGGCGATTTTGTCAAGGCCGCTCTGATTCGGGTGCACGCCGTCGCCGGAAATGTCGTCCTGGGTCAGCGCCGGATTGATGTCCACGTAATGCACCCGGCACTTTGTCTTCGACTTGGCGAGATTGGCCAGCACGCCCTGCAAAGTAGAGTTGTAGGAAGCCACCTGCTCGAAGCCGCCGCGCGGCGGCTTCTGCGGCGGTATCGTCGCCACGAAGAGATCTCCGGAAAAGTTGTTGGCGATTTCGCGGACGAGACTGTCGCGCGCCGCGTCGTTGAAGCCGTTGGCTCCCGACATGAGCAGGATGACATCCGGTTTCCAACGTCGGATCGACTCGACGATCCCGGGGACGCGAAGCGGAATGTCATCGCTACGGCAGATCAGCGCGAGATCCGGCGGCGGCAGCTTTCCTCCTTCGAGTATGCCCTTGTTGGAAAATCCGGAGAGCCCGTGGTGGTAGCGCTGGAAATCGGGATCGCAGTCGCCCATTTCCCCATAGGCCCAGTAGGCGAGCTCGCCGACGAACTGGTATTCCACGCCGGCGGCGGCAAGTATCTTCTGCAGCGGGCGCCGATAGCCGCCGGCCAGCTTTGTGGCGAAACCGTTGGGCACCGGACGGAAGATGCTTCCGCGGGTGATGGAATCGCCGACCGGCATGATGCGCAGCGGTTTGCGCGGACTCAACGCCGGCAGATGCAGATTGCCGTTGTTGGCCTCGTCCAGTTCAAGCGGCCACACGTATTTCTCGCCCCAGTGCGGCACGCAGGAAACGAGGTGGTTTCTCTGCATCAGGCGCTTCTCGGAATATCCGACGGAATACGGGTGGCGCCCGGACGGACCGTGCTGCATCTCAAGGAGATGGCTGATGAACGTGACCTTGGCGTCGAGCAGCAGCGCCCCGTGGACGATGTCTCCGCCGACGCGGGGATGGGCGATGAAAATGTCCGGACGGGTCGAGCACTTGAGCTGCATGGTGTCGCAGGAGTCGCCGCCCGAGAATATGACGCATTCGCGGTCCCCGGTCCGGAGGTCGAGCTCGACCGGCATGTTGAACTTGAACCACTGGTAGGTCAGATGGTCGCTCTCGTAGGTCCTGACCGTGACGTCCTGCATCTTGATCTCGCGGTACGGCTCCTTGGAGTATCCCCGCCAGAAATCCGACGGTCCCGGACCGTACTTGATCTTGGCTCCGCTTCCCGACCAGAAGTTCGAGACGACGAGCTTCCCCGCCCGGTTCATGGCCCGGAGGAAACGCTCGGTGCGATGGTCCTCGTGGTTGTGGGTGACCACCGTGAAGTCGAGGTACGGCACGAGCTCCTCCGCCCGTCGGTGGCAGATGTCGAGACCGATGGTCCTGGTCGGAGTCTTGAACACGTATCCGAGGTTGTACAAATAGTAGATGTTGACCTTGCCGGGTTCGACGACATCGGATTTGACTCCATTTAGAACACGGTCGAAACTGTCCTCGATGAAATCGATGATGTGGTTCTTGTTGCGCAGGGAGGACAGTTCCTGCGGCGTCATCCGCTCATGGAAGTACATCAGGAAGTCGTCGCCGCTTCCGGATTCCGCGACCTTCCTGGCGATGGCGTCCTCGATCGTGGAAATCTCCTCGACGCCGAGCTTTTCATTCCAGAGCCGGCTGTACTGGCCGGCGAATTCCCGCCGCTGCTGTTCGACGCAGCCGGAAACCATGGCCGCCGCAATCACGCAAATCAATGTCCTGGCAATGTTCATGATGTTCCTCCATGTCCTTGTCACAAGCATAAGATACCTCGTGAACCCGCCATGACAAGCGCGAGAGGGACAAAACCGGGCGGTTCGCTTGTCTATTCCGGTCTGTCACGTTATATTCTCATTAGGAAACGTCGCCATGGCGAGGCCACAAGGCGAAAAAGAAAAAACAGTCAAGGAGAAATCATCATGTCGTTCAAGAAGTCATTGTTCGCCGCGACCATCGCGCTCGGCGTTTCATGCTCGCTCTTCGCGGCCGCCCCGACGGAGAAGAAGCTGCTCCCCGGCGGATTCAAGCCTGGCGCGGACGGCGCCCCGGCGGCCGGTTGGCACGTGGTCTCAGGAGAGGGAACGGCACAGGTGGTGAAGGCATGGGGGGAAAGCAGCCTCAAGGTCAAGACGCCTGCCGGCGACAATGTCTACTGGATTGCGACCGAGGATTTCGAGATCGTCCCCGGCGACAAGATACCGGTCACGATCAGGTATGCCGGCAAGGGTTCCGTTGCGCTGACGATCGAATATCTCAACGGCAAGAAGGAACGTCTCCAGATTTCCCGGAACCATCCGCTGAAGATGAGCGCCGACGCCACCAAGATCATGCAGGAGACCATTGCGTCGAGCGCACCTGATTCCAGCGTCAAGTACGTCCGCATCGGACTCAAGTTCACGTCCACGACCGATGTCCGCATCGCGTCGCTCAAGGCGAAGCTCGAGTCCAGGGCCAACGAGCAGGTCCGCCAGGAGCGGGCCGATGCCCGCGACGCCAAGGCCGCGAACGAGAAGCCAGCACCGACCGCCAGCAAGCAGATCGAGGCCGGAAAGTTCTACTCGTTCGCAGAGCTCGGCGAGGAAGAGCATTTCGCCGTTGTCTTCAAGGACGGGCCGAACCAGGTCATCACATTCATGGTCGAGGAGCCGAACAGCAAGAATCTTTGGGTAAAGAAGTCGGCCCCGAAGAATTCCCGTCTCGA
>JAKSOH010000113.1 GCA_024405675.1 Victivallaceae bacterium | reverse complement strand
TCGCATCGGTGAACATGCACCGACACGACAGCATTGTCGCATTGAACGGGGAAATCACATCTTGATAGCAAATCCATTCGTCTTTGCGAGCGAGCATATATGGCGTAGTGTTGCGGTCATAGCCGTAGACAGACATATGTCCGCGAGTTGCCGACTCCCCTAGCAAAACAATTCCATTCATGGACGGGTATCGGCACTCCAAGTTCAGCGGCTTTTTCATGTTTTTTTGTAGATCTGCAAACATCGCCACGCTGTCATTGGCCATGTCATCGGTAAAGATAAGCCGTATGCCTCTGACAGCAATCGGCTTGTGGGAAAGCGACACCCAGGCGCTGGCAATGCCCCCTACTTCATCCATGACGGAGCTGAACAACAGCAACAGGATCGTTGGAACAAGCAATACAACACCACACCACCGCGCTGATTTTGTTTGGAGAGGTTTTGTTTTCAGCAGGTGCCGAGTGACAAAGACTCCAATTAAAACGATCAATCCAACAGCGATGATTCCCTCCAACCAGAACGCAATGAAGAAATTGACTATTTCATCGAAATGCGTTATGGCTATCAAATCGTAGTAGGAACGATTCCAAATGGTCTTGAAGTTGACGTATATGAAGATTGAAGAGACGATGTAAACTGAATAAATCCAGCAAAGAACGCAACTCCATACTTTGCTGATTTTTGGAAAAAAGTACATGACAGAAATAATGAGCAATTGTAGAGGTAAGGCGAACCCGACGGAAAACAACACTCCGATGAAGTTCATGTACGTATATTCAAACCCGGTGGAACCATAAACCACCAGCAAAGGTTCGACGAATGCCGCAACGATCAATAGCAGATATAGCAGCCAATGTGAACGAAATCCCTGCAGCATGGCGGAACACGTCGTCTTGATTTTGACAGGTAATTTCATTTTCCCCCCGCGTTTACGTGAAGTGACGGCGACAAGTCCGTTCTTTGAGGTCGATGTAAAACTCCTTTGCCCATATTTCCAACTAACTATAACACATTTTCTTCGTTTTGTACACGTTTAAATCCTTTCCATGGAAGACTACAAACTTTTTTCGTCTAGCATCTTGTAAAGATGACGGGACAACACTAAATTAACCTAAGAAATCTTAGGGCGTTACGATGGAGGCATATTATGGCTGAAGAACTTCAAAATCTTCTCGATCATATCTACAACAACGGCGTTGAAAAAGCCACAGCCGAGAGCGAGCGTATCCTGGCGGAAGCAAGGAAACAAGCGGCCCAGATTGTCTCCGATGCAAAAAGACAGGCCGACGAACTTCTTCAACAGGCGAAGTCGGAGGCTGCCGCGGATGCCGAACGTTCCAGCAATGCGGTGAAGCAGGCGGCGCGCGACGTCGTACTCAAATTGCGCGAGGAATTGCTCGCCAGGATGAACAATGTCGTGTCCGGCTCTGCTTCAGCCGCCCTGACGCCCAAGTTCATGGCGCAGCTGATCAGCGAACTGGCTTCAAACGGAGACGCAGAGGTCATCTGTGCGGCCAGGGAAAAGGAAGCCGTTGAAAAGGCGCTCGCCTCGTTTCGCGACAGTTTCCGCTCCAATCCCAAGGTTCTCGCCGGCGGCGGCGTTACCGGCGGGATGCAAGTGTCCGTGGGCAAGGACGGAACTTTCGTCGACTTTTCGTTGGAGGCGGTGACGGAGCTGGTCGGAGGAATCGCCGGCAAGCGGGTGGCGGAACTCTTCAAGGACTGAGGACTGGTCCGGATGTATACATTCCTGATGGCATCGCTTCCCGATCTTCGATTGGGAGAACGTCCGCCGATGACACCGGACCGTTTGGACGAGGCGGCAGCGCTGGCACAGGTCGCGCCTGACAATCTGGAAATCCTAGGACGTTGCAATTGGAACTTCCAGTTCTCCTGCGACTTTGATGCCTGCGGATTTCCTCCAGAGATAAGGCGTTATTTCGATTTCGAACGCGGACTGCGCTTCGCCATCGCGGCATTGCGCATGGACAAGTCCGGTGTCGCTTGCCTCATGCCGACGCTTGATTCCAATCCAGATGCGGCCAAGGTGGCGGCATCGTTGTCGACGATTTCCAATCCATTCGAACGGGAGCGGCTCCTGGATGCCGCCAGATGGGAGTTGCTTGATGAAATCGGCCAGGAACACCGGTTCGATTTCATCGCATTGTGCATATACAGGATAAGACTGACGCTTCTTGCTGCCCGCATCCGCAGAGATCCGGCGGAGGGGCGCAAGGCGTTCGGTCGCAAAGTGGAAGACGCCGCCGCGGCATTCCACGTCAACGGAGGACGATGATATGGCTGAATCGGTAACGCAGATGGAGAAGGTGATTGCCGTCAATGGAAACATGGTGACGGTCCGTTTCTCCAACCAGATCATGCAGAACGAGGTCGCCTACGTGCACTCCTGTGGTCGCAAGCTCAAGAGCGAGGTCATAAGAATCCGCGACGGGCAGGCCGACCTGCAGGTGTTCGAGAGCACGAACGGGCTCAAGATCGGAGACGATGTGGAGTTCACCGGCGAACTCCTGTGCGTGGAACTCGGCCCCGGATTGCTGGGCCAGGTATATGACGGACTGCAGAATCCCTTGCATCTATTGGCGGAAAACTGCGGATTCTTCCTGCAGCGGGGAGTCTATTTGCGTGCATTGGATCGCGAACGGAAGTGGAGTTTCACGCCGTCGGTATCCGCCGGAAGCACGGTTGTTCCTGGGGATGCCGTTGGAACGGTGCCGGAAGGACTGATGACGCACCGGATCATGGTTCCGCTGAGATGGCGCGGAACGTGGACGGTCAAGAGCGTCGCCAAGGCTGGCGAATACACCATAGACGACACGATGGCTGTCGTTACGAACCAAGCCGGCGAGGAACGAATCATCACCATGACCCAGTTCTGGCCGGTGAAGATACCGATTTCCGACTACGCGGAGAAACTGCTTCCCGAAGAGACGCTGGTAACGCAGCAGCGCGCCATCGACACGTTCTTCCCCGTCGCTGTAGGAGGCACGTTTTGTACACCTGGGCCGTTCGGTGCAGGAAAGACGGTGTTGCAACATGCCATAAGCCGCCATGCGCGGGCCGACGTGGTTGTAATCGCGGCCTGCGGCGAACGGGCAGGCGAGGTCGTTGAAATATTGCGCGAATATCCGGAGCTGGTCGACCCGCGGACGGGACGTTCGCTGATGGAACGTTCGATAATCATCTGCAACACCAGTTCAATGCCGGTGGCGGCCCGCGAAGCCTCCGTCTATACGGCCGTCACGCTCGCCGAATACTACAGGCAAATGGGGTTGCACACGTTGCTGCTGGCGGACTCGACATCGAGATGGGCGCAGGCCCTTCGCGAAATGTCTGGCCGGCTTGAGGAAATTCCGGGCGAAGAGGCATTCCCCGCCTACTTGGAATCGTTGATATCCGGATTCTACGAGAGGGCCGGATTGGTCAAGCTCCGCAGCGGGGAAACGGCCAGCGTCACAATCGGCGGATCGGTGTCGCCGGCCGGAGGAAACTTCGAGGAACCGGTCACTCAGGCGACGCTGAAGGCGGTCGGCGCTTTCCTTGGGCTTTCGAGGGAACGTTCCGATGCGCGGCGCTATCCGGCGATCCATCCGCTGGACAGCTGGAGCAAGTACGCCGGGCTCGTCGACCAAAAGGATTTGGATTACGCCCGGAGCATCCTGAGACGAGGAAACGAGGTCTCCCAGATGATGAAAGTCGTGGGAGAGGAAGGAACGGCAATGGACGATTTCGTCGTCTACATGAAACGCGAGTTCCCGGATTACGTGTTCCTGCAGCAGAACACGTTT
>JAKSOH010000112.1 GCA_024405675.1 Victivallaceae bacterium | reverse complement strand
GGTCCCCGACGGTCACTTCGGAATCACGGAAATGAACAGGAAAAACAACGGAAAAACCGACGGAACCGGAGGCGCGTTGATCTTCGCGGCGACTATTGTCGCGGCGATTTTGCTGGCCGCTTCGGCGTACAGGATATTCAACCGCTACGCCGGACGCATCGCCGGCGGATTCTTCCATCCGTACAACTCCCTGGCGAAACGCGCCGCAAACGTGATTTCCGAGAAAACATTGCTCGCCATGTCGCACATGGAGCTCGCGACGGAATGCGATGCACTCATCCGGGAAAACCGCTCGCTTCTCATGCAGCGCAACCTCGCCTCCAGCCTGGCGGCCGAGAACGCAAGACTGCGCCAGATGCTCAACCTGCCGGAACAATCCGGCTGGCACTGGCACACCGGTGAAATCATCATGCGCGATCCGTATCTCTGGAACGGACGGATGACAGTGAAACTCCTGCCTGAAATCGTTGTTTCCGAGGGAGACGCGGCGGCGGCCGTGGATGAACACGGGGGGCTATGCTTCGTCGGAGTGGTCGAAAAAATCAACGGCAAGTACTGCGATGTCATAACCTTGTTCAATCCGGAGTTCCGCTGCTCGTTCCGCACCGGTACGGACGGCTCCGTCGGTTTCGTCAACGCCAACGGCCGGCATTCCGCCCCATGGCTGCTGCCGATCGGCAACATGTCCATAACCGGCAAATACGAGATCGGCGACGACATCTACACCACCGGGTTCGAACACCGCCTCCCGGCCGACCCGCGCCTCGGCAGCATCAAACCGCTCGACGACGTCCTTCCGCTCTACACCAACAACCTCCAGTGCGGCGGCGAAGTGGTTCCAGCCTTCAATCCCGATCATCTCCAGTTCCTCCTCATCATATCACGAGACCGGAGCGACGACCTATGACCAGATGTGCCTTCGCCTTCATGGCGTTCGTCGTGGGAATCACGCTGGAGATGTGGTTCGGACGTCTGGGAATCGTAGTCCCGTTGTGCGGCTGGTGCGTGCTCTACTTCTCCCATACCCTCAGGAGCCGCTGGATACTTCTGGCGGCCTGCATTGCAGGAATCACCGTCGACTCGCTCTATGGAAGGACCTTTCCAGTCTCCACCATCACCATCCCCGCGGCCTGCCTGCTTTGCGAACCGGTCCTGCCGCTCAAGTTCCCCCGGACTCCGTTCGTGACCGCGCTCGTCTTCGGATCCGCCTACGGCGTCCTGACGAGCATGACCGAATTGACAGTCATCCTTCTCTCTCCGGAGAGCGGCGACCTGACCTTGATGTCGCTGCTGGACGTTCCGCCCAACATGTTGCTCGGAGCCGCCGGATTCGCCGGATTCGCCGCCGTTCTCGACGCCGTCGCGTCCAGAATCGGAGAGCAGACATTCTATGGTGCGCAACGACACGGCATCCCCGGCATCGGCGGACACTTCGTCCGAAATGAAAGATCCGGTATAAAATGATCGGGGGTTCCGGCAAGAAGTGGGACACTCCGCTGCTGAGGATATCGATCATCGGCGCGGTCATGGCCATCGGCATCGCGGTGCTGGCGTTAAAGACCTATTCCGTGCAAATTGGGTCCGGGGAAAAACACCGCGCCCAGGCATCGAGGCAATCTATCCGCCGCATAAGGATTCCCGCCAAGCGCGGCAAGATAATCTCCGCAGACGGACGCATCCTGGCCGACAACCTGATCGACTACGGGCTGGTGTTCTACGTCGAGGAAATGCGTCTCAACCGCAAGCGGAAGACCATCCGCAGGATCATGGACGCCGCCTCCGACCTGGCAGGATACATCGGACGGGAAAACCCGCTCACGGAAGCGGCCATCAACCGGCATCTCAACAACAGCCCGGGCCTTCCCCTGCCCGTCATGTCGCACATCGGATTCGAAGATGTGGCCAAGCTCGAGGAACGGATGCGCCGGTGGCCAGGCGCGGAAATCGTCGCCGAACCTATGCGGGTATATCCATTCGGAGCATTGGCGTGCCACATACTCGGAACATCCATGCTGGAGGCCGTGGGATCCGCCGCCGACCGACGCGAATTCTCCTACTACCTCCCCGACATCGTGGGCCGGAACGGCATCGAGAAACAGGCCGACACCGTCGGCGTGCCGGGGGTAATGGGACTGCGCGGCAAACCGGGACATTCGCTCGTCCAGGTCGACCATCTCGGATATGTCCACCGGACCCTCCTCGACAAGATGGATCCGCAGGACGGCAACAACATCGTGCTCACCATCGACACCCGGGCCCAGAAGATCGCCGAGAGCCTGCTGCAGTATTATCGCGGCGCCATCGTGGTGCTGGACGCCGGCAACGGAGACGTGCTGGCCGCCGCCTCCTCGCCGCGCTTCGACCTCCGGATGTTCCATCCCGTCCTCACGCGCGAATACTACAAAATGCTGCTCGAGGACGAGAAGAAACCGCTCTTCAACCGCGCATTCAACGGAAGCTACACACCGGGCTCCATTCTCAAGCCGCTGACGTCGCTGGCGTTTCTGGAGTCCGGACTGGATCCGGAGCAATACATCGCCTGCAACGGATTCAATAAAATCGGCAACGCCGTTATCCGGTGCGCCGCCTTCCGGCGCGGCGGACATGGTTCGCTGAATCTCTCGGAGGCGATCAAGTATTCATGCAACAGCTACATGATATCCTGTTCGAAGAAATACGGTCTCGAACCCATCGCGCGGATCATGGAGTCGGCCGGTATCGGCAGACGCACCGGACTGGAGTTGAGCGACACCCCCGGCGTGTTCCCAAGCGACGCGAACAAGCGAAAGAACGGCGGCGCCGCCTGGAACAGATACGACACCGCCCTGCTTTCGATGGGCCAGGGGACGGTGACGGTCTCGCCGCTGCAGGCGGCCATCTACACCGCCGCCATCGCCAACGGCGGATACATCTATCGTCCGAAACTGGTGAAGTACGTCATCAATCCACGGGGAGTGGCGCTGCACACCAGGGTTCCGGAGGTCATGGGGCATCTCGCCGCCTCGGAGGAAAACCTCGCGTTTATCCGCGAGGCGATGCGCCGCGTGGTCAACGACGGAGACGGTTCCGGACGGCTGGCCAAGGTGCATGGCCTGAAAATACACGGAAAGACCGGATCGGCTGAAATCGGCCATAAGCCCAATCTTAAGATCAACGCCTGGTTCGTGGCGTTCGTCACCCACGAGGGACGCACCTACTCGATCGCGATATTGCTGGAGGATGCGCGCAGCGGCGGCAGCAGCTGCGCCCCGCTCTGCGCCGACTTCTTCGAGAAATACCTTCTCGACAAATAGAAATCCGGCGACCCGCGGATTCGCGCGGCGCCGCCGGATGGCGTTTTTCCGTTTTCCTATATGGAGTAGACCTGCCGTCCGTCGACGAAGGTACGCTCCACGCGTCCGGTGACCTCCATGCCGTCGAACGGCGTGTTGCGCGCCATCGAGCGGAAGGTCGAGCTGTCGACCGTGTACTTCGATTCCGGATCGAATACCACGATGTCCGCCGGATTTCCGGCGGCGAGTCCGTAGGACTTCATCCTGAGCACCGAGGCCGGTCCCGTGGTAAGTCTCGCGACATAGTCCTTGAGCGGCATCCCGTTGCGTTTCACGAGCTCGGTGTAGGAGACGGAGAACGCCGTCTCGAGTCCGACGATGCCGAACGGCGCCGAATCGAATTCGACCAGCTTGGCCGTTCTGGTGTGCGGGGCGTGGTCGGTGGCGATGGCGCATATCGTACCGTCGATTACCGCGCCGACGACGGCCTGGCGGTCATCCTCCGAACGCAGCGGCGGATTCATCTTGTAGTTGGTGTCGAAGCGCTTGATG
>JAKSOH010000111.1 GCA_024405675.1 Victivallaceae bacterium | reverse complement strand
GAAGGCGGTGTCGCCTTCGATGTTGCCGACGAAGTTGACGATGTCCTTTGGCAGGGTCTCGAGAATCTTGAAAGTTTCCTTGGTGAGTTCGCATCCCTTGGAATCCTCGCCACCGACGCTGAGCAACCCGACGCGGGGATGCTTGACGTTGAGTAGATAGCTTGCGTAGACCGACCCCATGACCGCGAACTGCACGAGATTCATCGGCACGCAGTCCACATTGGCGCCGGCGTCCACCAGAAGATACCGGCCATATGGCTTTTGATTGGGAATACAGGCCGCCAGCGCCGGTCGGTCGATGCCAGGCAGGGTCCTCACCAGGACCTTGTTGGCGGCCACGGTGGCGCCGGTGTGCCCGGGCGTCACCATCGCGTTGACTTTCTTCTCCTTGAGAAGCTTGGCGCAAGCGGTAATGGAAGAATCGCGTTTCGCCCGCAGCGATATGGTGGACGGATCGGACATCTCGCACACGCTAACCGCGGGAACCTTGGTCAGCTGCGGATGACCGGCGATGCCGTATTTCTCGAGATAGAAATCGACCTTCGCCTCGTTTCCGACCACTACGAACTCACACTGCGGGAACCGGGGCAAGGCCTCCGCCAACCCCTCGATGACTGCTCCGGGGGCGAAATCGCCACCGAAGGCATCGACCGCGATCTTCATCATGATGCGGAACTACTTGTTCTCGGCCTGTTCCAGAATCTGCTTGCCGGCATACTTGCCGCAGGCCTTGCAGACGCAATGCGGAGCCACGGGCGCGCCGCACTCCTTGCAATAGGTGGCCTGGACGCCCTCGTAGCGATTGGCGGCCTTGCGCTGACGACGCTGCATGCGGGAACTTTTTCTCTTCGGTACTGCCATTTTCAAATCTCCTTCATCTAATACGTTGGCTTGCCATACGTTTGTTTACGATCCACCGGCCGTCCCGCTCATGGCGAAAGACAACCGGAGCCTTGACATCCAATAAAGATAGCACGCACGACGCCTTTTTTCAATCGTGGGAGCGTAAGTTGAAATAACACGTTGCAAATGTATATTTTATGACGGGCATGTTTGGTTTTTGAAACAGTTCACAGGGAGGATTTGAAATGCTGGAGACTGTTAGTTTGTATGTCGTCGTGCTCGCGATTGCGGCTCTGGTCGTCCTGTTCGTATTGTTCTGCAGAACGACAACCATCAAGATAATCGGCTGGTTGATGACCCACTCTTTCGTGAGACTGCGCACCTTCGACACGGGCAACATCCCGGATTCCGGCCCGGTCCTGCTCGTCTCCAACCACATTTCGATGATCGACCTGTTCCTCATCCAGTATGTGTCGAAGCGGCGCGTCCAGTTCCTGGTGCGCGATTTCATCTTCAACAGTCCGTTCTCCGGATTCTTCTTCAAGTATGTGAAGGCGTTGCCGGTTCCTGGCGACCAGAACAAGAGCAAGCTGGTCAACCACCTGCTTGCCGTTCGCAACGCCCTCGAGCGCGGTGAAGTGGTCTGCGTTTTCCCCGAAAAGGAAATTTCCGGCAACGGCAACTTGATGCGGTTCCATCTCAACCTGCGCGTCCTGACCGACGGCAACACTTGCAACGCGACTATCCTGCCGATGCGAATCGGCATGTTGCACGGCCGTCTCCTCACTCGAATCAACGATCGCTGGAAGCTCAAGCTCCCCCAGACGCTCAGGACCGACTTCAGCATCATCGTCGGCAATCCGGTTCCGGTGGAGTCGTCGGCGTTCCATGTCCGTCAGAAGATTTCCGAACTCGGAGCGGAGGTGGAAAGCCGTCCCCAGCCCGACGAGGAACCGCTGCACACGGCGTTCGTCTTGCGCGCGAAACACCACATGTTCGAGAAGCTCTTCTGCGACTCCATCAACGGCAAGTGGACCTCCAACTTCGAAATGCTGGTCATGGCGATCATCATGCAGAAGATCGTCAAGGAACGCGATCTCAACCGCAAGCATTCGGCCGGATATGTCGGCGTGCTGTTGCCTAATTGCTCGAAGATGACCGGTCTCATGCTCGGCATCTTGCTCTGCGACAAGACGCCGGCGGTGCTGAACTTCAGCGCCGGAGAAGACGTTGCCTACGAGTCGATTAGAAACATCGGGGCTTCGACCGTGTTCTCCAGCAAGAAGTTCGTCGAGAAACTCAACTGGCATCCTGACAAATGGACAGGCGATGTCAAGATGCTATTCCTGGAAGACCTCATGGATTTGGTTAATCGCCACAAGCTCAAGGCGATTCTGACCGCGCTCTTCGTTCCGGGGCGAACGATTGTGCGCAATCTGGCTCCGCAAAGCTGCCACAACACCCACACCAACGCCATCATCCTGTTCTCCAGCGGTTCGACCGGAAAGCCCAAGGCGGTGCAGCTGACGCACCGCAACATCAACTGCGACATCTGGTCGTTCATGCGCATGATCTATCTCACCAAGAAAGACCGCATGGTCGGCAACCTGCCCATGTTCCATGCCTACGGATTCACCGCGTTGTTCGCCCTGCCCTGCCAAGCGGCGGTTCCGGTGGTCTACAACCTGAGCCCGCTCAACGCCGATGAAATCGTGAAGTCAATAGAAAAGTACAAGCTCACCATCCTCACCGCCACACCAACGTTCATCCAGAAGTATATGCGGCGCGCCACCAAGGAGCAGCTCAAGTCACTCCGGCTCATCGTGGCGGGAGCCGAGAAACTCCGCAAGGAGCTCATCGACAGTTTCCTGAAACTGACAGGCAAGCGGATCATCGAAGGCTATGGCTGCACCGAGCTTTCGCCGATCACGACCGTGAATTTCAACAACTCCATCTTCGATATCGGCGCGGACAGCAACCATCCGGGAAGCATCGGCTGCCCGTTGCCCGGCATCCACATCAGGATTGTAGACGACAACGGCGAAGAAATCGAGCCGGGCGCTGGAAATGACAACGAACAGGAAGGCCACATGCAGGTCAAGGCCGGCATCGTCACCAAGGGATATCTGATCAACGCCGACGGCGACACCAAGCAGGTAACCAAGGACGGCTACTATGACACCGGCGACATCGCCAGATTCGACATAGACGGATATCTCTACATTACCGGACGCGCATCCCGCTTCAGCAAAATAGGAGGAGAGATGGTTCCCCACGAGAAAATCGAGGGCATCATAGGCGAGTTCCGCGGCAGCGAGGTGCTCGAGGCGGCGGTTACCGGTTGTCCGGACTCGCGCAAGGGAGAACGGCTGCTGGTGTTCTACACGCCGGATGACTTGGATCCGGAGGAAATCATCGAACACATCCGCTCGCTGAACGTCCCCAACATCTGGATTCCCAAGAAGGACGACTTCATCAAGGTCTCCGCCATCCCGCTACTCGGAAGCGGAAAGCTCGACCTGCGGAAGCTCAAGGAGATGGCCGACCGGGTCTCCGCGGGTGGACACCCATAAAAAAAAGGGGCGGCCGGCGGCCGCCCCGCGTCGCGCAAAGACAAACCTTACAAGGCGCCGGAATCCGGCGCCTTTTTCGTGGAACTGAATTCGCCGCCCTTGAGATTGCGGAACTTCAGCTCCAGCTTCTCGCCGGTGAAGTTGCTGCGAAGATCCATCTTCATGTCGTCGGAACCGGTGAAAAGCGTTCCGTTGAGTGCGAAGAGAAACGTCCAGCGCTCGCCGTCGGACGACGGCTTTCTGGCATCCAGCGAGCAGTCCCAGGCGCCGTCCCCCCTGCGGGCGGCGACACATGGATAATCCCCGCCGCCGTAGGACAGGCTGTAGTCCTGGACCGCCACAGAGACCTTGGCCGGAACGGCGACTGTCACCGCCGCAAAAGCGCTGGGCGAGGACATTCCGGAATAGGCA
>JAKSOH010000110.1 GCA_024405675.1 Victivallaceae bacterium | reverse complement strand
CAGGGTCGCGTTCCGGACTACGAACGCGTGGCGCTGTCGTTCCTGGGCAAGTGGGCCGCCTTGTACGGCGAGGCGATCTACGAGACGCGTCCGGTTCCGGAACTCAAGTATTCAGGCCGTGACTTCATGCTCCGGAAGGGATCCGACTACTACTACTTCACGTTCGACCTCGACCATCTCGGCGACGCCAACGTCACGAAGCTGGCGCGCAGCACCGCGTTCCGCGGAGCCTATGGATTCAAGGACAAGGTGAAGAAGGCGTACTGGCTGGACGACAAGAGCGAGGTACAGTTCACGCAGAACGCGGAGGCCGGACTCTTCGGCTTCTACGTCGCGGGATTCCCCTACGGGATGGACACGGTGGTGCGCGTTCTCAAGATCGAGACCGAGTAGACCGCACGCCTCAGGCGAAGGCGGCTATTACGCAGAACTTCTGGCTCCGGAATACGACGGACACATCTTCGAATCCGCCGTCCCGGAGCATTTCGATTTCATCGCCGACCGTGCACTCGCGGTCCAGGCCGCGGCGCGTGCGCCATTTGTCCAGGTCATCGGCGGTAAGTTCGCCGGATTCCAGGTGCGATATCCAGATCTTCTCGAATCTCCGCTCCCAGGCCGGGGTGTCGGCGTCGAACTGGTCGTGGTTGACGAACACGCCGCCGTCGGCGAGCGATTCGCGCACCATGCGGAACAGCCGGCGCTTGCAGCCGTCCTCCAGATGGTGGATGGAGAGGGCAGAGACGATTGCGTCGAAACGTCCACCCGGCAGCGCCGCCGCGTAGTCCGCCTCGACGAACGAGACGTTGCCGCGTCCCGAAAACCGCCTCCGCGCGCCGTCGAGCATGTCGCTGGCGATGTCCATCAGGACGTACTCCGCGGCGGGGAAGTGTTCCATCCAGTGCATGGCGAGCAATCCGGTTCCGGCTCCGAGGTCGAGAACGCGCCGCGGCGGCCTTGGAAGGCTGCCGGCGATGCAGTCGGTGGAGTCGCGGTAGAAGGCGTCGAAGCACGGAATGAACAATCTCCGCTTCGCATCGTATTCTTCGGAAATCCGGTTGAACTCATTGCGGATGTCTGGTTCCATGACGACCTCTCACCCGATGTCGGGAAGACAGCCGCCGCGGCAGCCGGAAGGCGGCGCCGCATCGGTTCCGTATTGCATGGCGGTGAGCTCGATCCAGCCGTTCCGGTCCACGGGCAGGCCAATCGAATAGTCCTTCGCCAGGCAGGCGCGACAGGGAAAATCGCCGTGGCAGGTTGCGTGAAGCAGCAGTCTCCCGGCGTCGGTGCGGTCCGCACACTGGAGGAGCCAGATGTCAGGTCCGCGCAATATGAATCCCGTCAGGACGTCACCGCTTCTCATCGCCCAGGAGTGCGACGGATTGGCCAGGAGAAGCTTTTCCAGCAGGTCCCGGCGGCGCACTCCGAAGTTCGCGAAGTCAAGATCGCAGGCTTCATCGAGATCGTCCGCGGTCATCCAGGAAATCCCGTCGTCGGCTTTCGCATGGGTGCGGTCGAGCGTGCCCAGGACAAGCGTGCCGTAGGGGACGAACCCCAGTTTCCTGTATAGCGGACGGCCGTATCCTGTGGCGTAGAGCCGCAGGATGCCGCGGACCTTGCGGATTTCTGGCAGCAGGGCGTTCAGCAATGACGTGGCGATGCCACGGTTGCGGCATTCCCCTCTTACGATGACTTCGTTGATGAAGGCGACGTCGGAATCCGCGTATGGATATGCGGCCGCGGTGCCGAGAAGCCGGTCCCCGGCGTAGGCGCCGAGGATGAACCTGCCGGAACGCGAGATGATGTCGAGTATCTCCGTCTCGTCCTGGCACCAGCCGACGTCGGCGGATATTTCCGTCATCTGTCCGGCGTCGCGGTTCGTCACGACGCGTATGTCGAAATCTGTCATTTCACGTCCGTTCTCCAGTGCTCCTTCGGAAAGTCGTCGCTCCGGTAGGTGAAGGTCCGCGTACCCGGTTCCGGAGCGAAATGCGTGTTGTTCTCGAACCAGGTGATCTGCTTCGGACAGGAGAGGTTGTAGTACATGCGGGAGACGGCCGCCGGCGGACACAGCGTGTCGCGCAATCCGGCGCGGAAGATGTCGACCGGGCACTTGATGCGCTTCGCGTGGTTGGCGCTGTCGTAGTAGCGCAGGTCGGGAAAATACTCCACGTCGCATCCGACCGGACGAATCAGCCCGAATTTCTCGCCGCCCAGGTTGCAGTTCCAGGGGACGCTCACCGAGCAGAAAGTGACGTGGGGATCCAGCGAGGCCGCCCAGAGCGACTGCATGCCGCCCTGGCTGCCGCCGTAGACGGCGAGGTCGCGTCCGTTCCATTCGGGGATGGTGCGTGCGAATTCCAGAGCGCGCATCACGCGGAACGCCATCTGGTGGAAGTAGCACTTGCGCGCATCGGCGCCGTCGTGCATGGCGTATCCCCTCAGCGGCTTGAAGAACTCGGTGTAGAATTCGGCCGGCTTGCCGAGTGGCATGCCGTGCGCGTTGATGTCGAACCTTATCCTGCCCGGCCAGGGCTCGATCGTGGTGTGCCGGTGCAGCCCGTAGCCATGGAAGGATACGACGACCGGCAGCGATTTCTTCTTCGCATCCTTCGGAATCGTCAGGTATCCCGTCACCGGCCGCGGTCCGGCGCAGGTCACGCTGACTTCGTAGGTGTGGTATTTCCCCGGGTCGCGTCCTGGGACCTCCTTCAGGTCTGCCTTGAGCGGAACCTTGGCCAGTTCCGCTTTCTGCTCGGTCCAGAAGGCGTCGAAGTCCGCCGGTTCCTCGTGCTGGGGAATCAGCTTTTCGTCGGCTCCGGAGGCGCTGACGAAGGTAAGGTTGCGGAGCTTGCCCTTGCCGTCGGAACACACCGCGATATCGCCGAAATCGTTGCCCAGCGTGGCATGGCACCAGGCGAATCCCGGTTTGGAGAGCTTGATCGAAATCACCTTCTCCTTGCCGTCAAGCGGGATTTTTCCGGATATGTCCTGGCCGTCGTCGCATTGGAACCGGTAGAGCAGCGTGCCGCTGGCGAGCGGGGTGCCGTCGCAGGAGGGGAGGAACCTGAACGAGACGTCCTCTCCGCAGTGGCGCGATTCGAACGGCGCCCCGACGGTCGCGGCGCCGAGGGTGATGTCTCCGGAGAAACGCACGGCGTCAAGGCAGCCGAGCGCGGTTCCCGCTTCCGCTCCGGTTTGTTTGTCCCCGGGCACGAACGCCGGATCGTCGGAGAAGAGCAGTGTGTCCGGCCTGGCGTGGGCGCCGACCGACTTGCCGGAGACCTCGTGGCGGCCCACCGCGAGGTCGATTGTTCCGACCTTGCTCCAGAAGATGCCGTTGCGTTCGTCTCCGGCGGTTCCGACGAGCCGGTTGTCCACGGAGACGGAGACCTTCCTCGAGTTGTTGCCGTATCCGAAGTAGCGGAGGAATACGTTGTACTTGCCGGGCTTCGGGAACTTGTATGTCCCGCGGCATTCGCTTCCCTGAGCCGGAGTATGGAGGAAATATCCGCCGGATGCGCCCGGGTTCCTCTCGATGGCATAGTTGCCGGTTCTCGCCATTAGCTCCGTCTCGATGAGATAGTTCGCCGCGCGGCATGGAATGGCGCAGGCCAGTATCGTGAAAAGAAGCCCAAACAAAGTCCTCATGATGTCCTCCGTCGGTTTGTAAATGTGTTGTAGAAAAAGGTGCATCCCGAATGACTTTTTTTCAAGTTCGTTTGCCAATTCCTGCTTAGGGTGATAGGATATTTCACGGGCGGTCGCATCTTTGCGGAAAGGAAACGGCATGAAGAGAAACATCGTGATCCGGGTGCTGGCGGCATTG
>JAKSOH010000011.1 GCA_024405675.1 Victivallaceae bacterium | reverse complement strand
CTTGACGTCCGCCCCATCGGACTCCGCCCGCGGGAGGAAGTTCTTCCAATCCGCCATGTAGGCGGCGTTGGCCACTGCCATCTGCCCCATGTTGGAGAAGCAGCTCGATCCCGCCGCCCTGGCCCTGGACTTTATGCCGTGCTCGACTCCCATGGTCAGGATGATTGTCGCGACGGCGATAACCACCATCATCTCAGTAAAGGTGTACCGAAGAAGACGGTGGCGCATGTCCTAAGCTCTGCTCTGGTTGCGTTTCTGGAAGGCCGGCACCTTCTGGATGGTCTCGATGACCATCTTCGGGGTGATCGCCCTGGTGCACTCGATTTCACGCGGTGTCCCGACATGACGCGGGCACCACACCGGGACGTTCTGGTCGAAGAACTCCCTGGAGTCGTTCCAGCAGCCGTGGCAGAAGAGGTAGTTGGTCACCCGGTACGGCGTCGGGAATTCGCATCCCGGCATCGTGAATCCGGCCAGCATCACCACCGGCACGTCGAGGTTCCAGGCCAGCCAGCTGAGTCCGCTCGGCAGACCGACGAAGAAGTCGGCGTGCTCCAGGACGTCGATGCGCTTCTGGATCGGAATGCGTCCGGTGAAATCCTCGGCCTCGCTCGGAATGTTGTATTCCTTTCCTGCGAAATAGAGGCGCGGGTCGCGGTCAAGGTCGAGAACCCGGTATCCATTGGCCTTGAGGAAGCGAATGACCTCGTTCCAGCCGTCGGGGAAGTTCCAGTACTTGCCGGGGTTGGTCGCCATCGTTGAGATGCAGACGTAGGGCTCGGCGATCTGGCGCTTGCCGCAATGGTGCAGACGGCACTTGACCGGCCCCTGGGGAATGCCGAGGATGGCCTCGACCGCGCCCTGCATGCCAAGTTGCTGATGCTCGATGGGACGCCAGTTGAGCTTGTCCTTGTTGAAGATGCCGCAGTAGTAGTTGGCATAGGCGCCGACGAGCTTCGGGTTGCTGGCCGCCGGCAGGAACGAGAGGTTCGGATAGAGGTCGCCGGCGAGGAGGATCATCCACTCGCCCATGACGACGGTGACGTCGCAATGGCGGGTGCGGGCGAACACATCGCACAGCGGCAGCCAGGCGAGGTTGTCGCCGAGACCGCCGTCGGGGATGGCGATGTAGACCTTCTTGCCGGAGCAGTCGTAGTTGTGCTCCATGATCATCTTGCCTTCGCAATAGACCTCGATGCGGTAGCGCACGAAGAACTTGCGTTCGCCGATGACGATGTTTCCGCCCTTGAGATTGAATTGGTCGAGCAGCATTCCGCTGTCGAGGTCGTAGATCTTGAGCAGGTAGTCGCGGTTGTCGGACGGCATGAGGATGCGGTATCCGAAGGCGAAGTCATAGCGGACTCCGCTCGGGTCGACGCAAAGCGGCTTCTCCTCGAAGCGGACCTTGCTCACGGAGTTGCGCGGATCCGGTCCGATCTGCGGTGGAATCGGCGGCGGTTTCGGCGCGCCGTCGGCCGTGATGTTCTCGTTCAATCCGGCATCGCCGGCCACGCTATACTTTGCGCCACCGCCGCCCGGGGCGGTGAACTGCATCGCGCCGAAGGAATATTTCGGCGCCGGTTGCGCCGCGACATTCTCCGGCTTCGGAGCCGCCTGCGCGGCCTTCTCCTGCTGGGGAGCCGCCTGTTTCGTTTTCTTTGCTGCCGGAGTCTGTCCGGACGAATTGCGTTTTGCCTTTGCCATAATGTGACACCCACTTTGTTAAATGAACAACATAGTTGACAATACCAGTAATATACTGAACAATATACCCCGCCTGAGAATGCTGTTCAAGCAACCCGTCCGGTTCCGGTTATCACTTCATTCAAATTCACGCGAAAAGCGTCCTGGTAACTTTAGCTATACGAAACGCTGTCCGATGGCCGTAGTTATCGGAGTGGCCAAAGGGTTGGGCGGTGGTTCAGCCTGGAGGGTCGGGTGTTCCAATGGGGTGCCACCCTACCCCGCTTGAAAAATCGCATGGTGCGTAGTAGCCTATTGCGTGTCGCATAGATGTTTACACCAGATGCCCGGCAAAAGGAGGAACTGATGAAAATTGCGTTGTCTGCAGCGTCGATCACCGTGGCGCTGATGGCCGTCATCGCCGCATATGGCGAGGAATCGCCGGACGCTCTGCGCAAGGCCGCAGAACAGGGCGACGCAAAATCGCAGTACGAATTGGGCGTTCTCCATGCCAAGGGAGAAGGAGTCAAGCAGGACTACGCCGAGGCCGTCGCATGGTGGCGCAAGGCCGCCGAACATGGCGATGCAAAATCGCAGTTCAACCTGGGGATCAGCCTCTACCGGGGACGGGGAACCGAACGGAACTACGCCGAGGCGGTGAAATGGTTCCGTCTGGCGGCCGACCGGGGCGAGATCCGGGCGCAGTTCGCCATCGGATTCTGCTACTACAACGGACGCGGCGTCAAACAGGACTACGCGGAGGCCATACGCTGGTATCTGAAGGCCGCGGAACATCGCCACGCCCAGGCGCAGTTCAATCTGGGATTCAGCTACTACCATGGACGGGGAGTCGGACAGGACTACCGCGAGGCGGTCCACTGGTATCGAATGGCGGCCGACCAAGGAGTGCTTCCCGCCCAGTACCAGCTGGCGGAGTGCTACAGCACCGGCAAGGGCGTCGACCGGGATCCGATCGAAGCCGTCTACTGGTTCAGGAAGGCGGCAGAACGCGGAGAGGTAAAGGCGATGAAGGATCTCGCCGTCTGCTACCGCGACGGACGCGGAGTCCAGCCGGACCAGGACGAGGCCGCCGCCTGGTTCAGGAAAGCAGCCGAGCAAGGTGACGCGGAGGCGGCTGCCGCGCTCAAGGCGATGGGACTGTAGCGATCGCCCAGGCCGGCGCGCCATTTCCCATGATGTTCACGGCAACGCCTTGGTCATCCCGTATCTGCATAGCCCCCAGTTCGCCGACGACGCCGACCGCCCCGCCAGTCTGGAGGATTTCCGGCGAATGGGCGTGCGCAAACACCCCGAAGTCCAGCAGCATCAGACGGGAGTGCCCGTCGGCATACGGCAGCCGCTTTTCACGTAGAGTGCATTGGCCCACGCGCTTGCATTGGCTCCGCTTAGCCGGTTCCCAAATAAATTTTGTCGATGCAAACATCCGCAACGCATCCGCTGTTCGCCGGATTGCCGCTTTTCATCGTTCTTGTCACTTTTATGCGCATCGCGCGCATTTTCCTTGCACCGGGGTTTTCCGGAATGAGACATCATTCCAAAGACGTTTTCCCAGGTAAAATCGGGTAAACCACGATTCCCCGCGATTCTTTTTGCTTCTGTTGGCACGATGTTTGCCAAGTCCAGTTGTTGATCCCAAACGCTCAAACGGATGGCTATATAAAAGAAAAACAAACGGCCGGATCCGCGAAACGGTCGGCCGCAGGATTGCAGGGAAATGCAAATCCACGATTCCGTGGATGGAAACAAACAACAAAGACAAGGAGAAAAGAGAATGGAAGAGATGAAGCAGAAGCCGGTGAAGATGATGACCTGCCCCTACTGCAAGCAGGAGATAATCAAGGGCTCGAAGATCTGCCCGCATTGCCGCGGCAAGATCAAGTCGAAGTTCCGCCGGTTCGTGGTTCCTGCGATCGTCCTGGTGCTCGTGGTCGGCATGTACCACAGCTGCAGGCAGTCAATGTCGGAGCAGGAGCGCCACAGTGCACTGCTGGAGATCAAGTCCCTGTCCTATTCGCTGGTCTCGGCCAGGAGCGACGGCATGGAAATGGAGTCCGGGTTGCGCCAGATCGAACGGATGTCCGCCGAGGCCATCAAGAAAATCGACAAGGAACATCTTGATACGATCGACCGCGGCGGCGCCGGGCTGTCGGCATTGCAGAAGCAGAAACCGCAGTTCGTCAACGACATCTGCGCCGCAAGACTGGTCAATGATTCCGCGAAGCGCGGCATAGAGCTTCTCGAGAAGAACGGCGACCTCATGGGCGCCATCGACCAGCTGAACTACATCAACAACAGCATCAAGTCCGGCAAGTGACATGGAGGTGCCGCAAATGAAACAGGGCATTGCATGCATTGTCGCGTCGCTGTTCGTCCTGGGCGGATGCGCGTCGTATGAGTCGACCAAGGCAAAGGCCGACGCCGGGGACGTCGAATGCCAGTACGAGGTGGCGCAAAAGCTCCTCGCCGGCTCGCCGACGCCGGAGAACAAGGCGGCCGCCGGGAAATATCTCCGCGACGCCGCCCAAGGCGGCAATTTCTTCGCCGCCTGCAAATACGTCGACCTGGTGCTCGGCGAACCGCGTTCGCATGCGGACAAGGCCGGTGACTTCGTCGCCGTACTGAAGGTGGCGGGGATCGACGTGCCGCATACTGTGATTTCGAAATACCCGCTCCTCATCCTGCCCGGGCTGGTCGCCGACATCCTGAACATCCCGGTCTTCATTCTGACGCTGGGAAACTGCAACATCGGCTTCGCGCATTATGACACCGCCGAATACGCCGCCCAGTCGGCGCTGCGCAAGGACCGCGCCGCCGGCGCGCTGGAATATGTCAAGTTCCTGGACGAAAAGGGCACGCTGACCGACGAGGTGGTCCTGGAGAGCCGCAAGTTCTTCGGCACGGACGAACTGGCGAAGTACAAGACTCCGACGATGATCGCCGAGGAAAAGCGGATTGCAGAAGAGCAGCGCATCGCCGAGGAAAAGCGACTGGCGGAGGAAAAACGTCTGGCCGAGGAACGGCGTGTCGCCAGGGAGAAGATGCTGGAGACAATCAAGGGCCTCTATCCGACGATCGAGACGAACCAGATAACGCTTAACAAAAAGGGCATAAAGTCGGGCATGCTGCTCTCCGAGAGCGGAATCGATTACGAGAAATCAAAACTGAAGAGGGGCAGCATTTCCTTCGGTTCGAGGAAAATAGCCGGATGCCTCGTCTTCGACGACGGCTGCTATGCCGTCCTGCCGGTTTCCGACGAGAACGGAGCCATCGCGGACGGAGTCATCTTTGGATATGAGAAGACGTTCACCAACGTTCCGTTCGAAACCATCATGGCGGACTACAAAAAATTCACCGAGCACGACGATTTCGCCGAGACAAGCAACGAGTATTTCGAAACCCTGGTATTCCATTTCAACCAGCCGCCGCTGTACCTGAACGTCTATCTGGATTACTACATCGAAGGGAAACAGAAGGAATACATCTACCGCGACAAGAGCCTGTTCTGCTCGGTCAAGCCCGGCAATGTGGAAGATTCCATGGTCGTCATGAAGACCGGCAAGGAGCTCCAGGATGTCAGGAAACTCAACAACGAAGAACGCAACAAGCTGCCAAGCAATGCGCGCATGTACTACGACACGTTGAGATCCCAGTGCGACGGACAGTTTGCCGCGGAGGAACTGGCGAAACGAAAGCTCATTGAATACGCAAAAGAAACGAATCTGAGCATCTACGACATGGGCGTCGTCAACGCAATCGACATCAAATAAGCACATGGGATCGGTCGCGGAACATCGCATTCCGCGAGGGGTATTGCCCCATGCCGATTGCCGGGACAGGTTACCGGCGATCGGCATTTTTTGTGCGCTCGCATGGATTCCCGAACTGATTGCCTGTTTCCAATACAGACCAAGGGAAAGATATTACATCGACAACGGTTGCGTTACACCGCCTTTGTGATTGGAATACCCGTGTTTATACCACGTCTCGACAAACACCATGTTGTCTGACCGCTCTTTTGTACGCGGTACGTCTCCGGAAAACATCCACGTATATTCGGCGTTCGCCCATGTTCCGGCCTCGGAATTTCCCTGTCAGGCGACGACGGCGTTCAGTTTGGCCTGGACGCATGCCAACGGGAAAGGGATTGTCTGCGCCGATCGCCCCGGAGGCATGTTGATGGCGGAAATCGCCGTCCCTCCTATCTATCGAAAGAGGCTGCCATTGGGTTTTGTCTTCGGCCAATGCGTCACGCTATCACGTTCCATGTCAACGTGACCTTGTCGCCGTTTCTTGCCAGCATCGCCTCGCACGTCTTGCAAATCACCTTCTGACCGAACTCGGCCTTCTGGCCATCGACGCGGAAAATTATATCGTCGATGTTGAGGCATGTATCGATGGAACAGGAGCCGGACGCCATGACGCCGCTGCAGTCGAAGCCGACCACATCCTGCCCTATGCCCTTGCCGAACTCCAGCGTGTCGATGCTGGCGCCGGCGGAAACCACCAGTGTGTTATCTCCGGCAGAGCCGGTGATTTTGCCTTCTATGACGGATTTGGAACCGATGGAGAATGTGCCGCCATCGCCTATTGTCACGACCTCCACATCGAGGATGTCCCCTACATTGACCACGGACTGCCTGCCGATGGCGATCTTGTCCTTGTCGCCCGCTCCCATGTCCACGGCGTTGAATGTAGCGGTGCTGCCGTTGCCGAACGTCCAGATGTCGTTGTCGATGGTTCCCGTGGCAGTGCCTCCGACATCAAACGTCGCGACATCCGCGTAAGCTCCGACGGCGTCCCTCTTACCGGAGGCGATCTTCAGCGAGGAAACGCCATAGATTCCGTCGATGCCGACGTCCGCGCCCTTGCCTAGGCTCACGGTCGCCTTGGCCTTCTGATCCGCCCGGCCGACTATCGAAACCATGCCGGCCGTGAACGTCGAGAAAGCCCCGATGTCCAGCCTGTTCGACACCTGGCTGAACTCGATGTCGCCCATCGTTACCCGGGCGTTCAATTCGGCGGACTTGCCCGCCGCTACTTTCAGCGAGGATATGCTGCGGACGTCCTCCGCCTTGAATTCCACGTCCTGTCCGCCGATGGAAAGCGTGTTCTTGCCATCCAGTAGGTCGATGGCGCCCATGGTCACCGTGCCGAAGTTGCCGAAGCTCAGAGCGTCGTTCGCGGTGGTACCGGTGATGGACGCGCTGCCAATGTCGAACATGGTATACCCCTGCCGCTGGATTTCCTGCGCATCCTTGTATTTTGCTCCGGCCGCGACCATCAGCTTGTTGATGTTGGCGAGCGGCGAACCGATATTGACGACGGCGTTCGCCCCGATGCTCACATTGGCCTTGACTCCGGCCTTGGTTGCCAGGTTTCCAAAGGTGGCGGTTCCAAACTTCCCGATGGATAGCATGTTCTTCTTGGCGCCGTCGAGGGAAAGCGTGCCGATTTCGACCATCATGGCACCGTCTTCGGATGTGTCCTTGCCGTTTCCGGTCTTGAAGGAGTTGATGCCGGAGACTTTGCCACTGACATTCAGCTTCGAGCCGGCTCCACCGGCAACAATCGAGCTCTCCCCGTCCTTCAGGTCGATGGAATCCGCGGCAAACGTGCTGAAGTTGCCGAGCTTGATCTTGTCCTTGCGGACTGTGCCGATGATGTCGCCGGAGGAAAATACCGTACGCCGTTGATTCTTCTCTTTGTCCCTGGCTCCGGCCATCAGCGTAAGCGACTGTACTGCGGTCATCCCGACAAAACCGACAGTGGAGCCGGCTCCGATCTTGACCTTGTTCTTGCCTTCGCCGAAGTCCAGATTGCCGACAACAAGGACACTGTTGGTCTTGCCGATGGTAAAGCTGTCATTGGCCATGGTGCCGGAGATGTCCCCTGTCACGTTGACCGTGGCACCCTCGCCTGTCGTCAGCTTGGCGATGCCGGACAAATTGTTGGCAACATCCAATGCGGCATTCTTCTTCATGGCGATCGTCGTCTTGCCGGTTCCCGATGTGGCGGACAGGATGCATGCAATTGCAACTGAAGCGCCAGCGGCCAGCTTGACGGAGCAGCTCTTCCGGTCCGCGGCGATGCCGTAGTCATTCCTATACGTGACGGACTTCGACACAATGAGGGCCTTGACGCCATGGAATCCGCTCGTTGCTGTCTCGTCGACATCGACGACAATCTTTTCCTTTCTTTTGGAAATGGTTTCAACAACCTTCGACACGATGGTTTCGTTGCCGGCTTTGTCCAAGGCCCGGAACGACACGGTCGTACTGTCCAACACCTCTACGGGTTTTGCGTATTTTTTCCAGGCGCCGTTTCCCATTTTGTATTCACTGGAGGCGATGCCGCTTAGATTATCGAAAAACTCCGCGGTCAATGTTACACCGCCAATAGTAGGTATCTCCGGTTCCATTGTAACAGTAATCGTCGGAGCGATCTTGTCGATGTTGCCCACCACATGAGAGGATTCCGCCATATTGCCGGCGTTGTCCGTGGCTCGGAAGGAAACCGTGCCGTTGGCAGACATCGTTATCCCGGTGGCATATGTCGTCCACGCCCCGTCGTTTATCCGATACTCCTGCGATTTGATGCCGCTGAGTTTGTCGGCGAAGACCGCCGACACAGTGACGTCCTGGTTCGTCCAGGAGGTCGTCGACGGAGTGATGGTGATCGTCGGAGCGACCTTGTCGATGTTTTTGACCTCGTACACCGACGTCTTTTCGTTGCCAGCCTTGTCGGTGGCGCGGAAGGACACCGTGCCATTGGCAGTCATCACAACACCGGACTCATAGGTCGTCCACTTTCCGCCGTTAATGCGATACTCCTGCGATTTGATACCGCTGAGGTCGTCGGCGAAGACCGCCGATACAGTGACATCCTGGTTCGTCCAGGAGGTCGTCGACGGAGTGATGGTGATCGTCGGGGCAATCTTGTCGATATTGCCCACCACATGAGAGGATTCCGTGGCATTGCCGGCCTTGTCGGTGGCACGGAAAGAAACCGTGCCGTTGGCGGACATCGTTATCCCTGTGGTATAGGTTGTCCACGAGCCGTCGTTTATCCGATATTCTTTCGTCGCGATGCCGCTGAGGTTGTCGGCGAAGACCGCCGACACAGTGACGTTCTTGTTCGTCCAGGAGGTTGTCGACGGCTTGATGGTGATTGTCGGGGCGATCTTGTCGATGTTTTTCACCACATGAGAGGATTCCGCCGTATTGCCGGCGTTGTCCGTGGCTCGGAAGGACACGGTGCCGTTGGTGGACATCGTTATCTCGGTGGCATATGTCGTCCACGTTCCATCGTTTATCCGATACTCCTGCGATTTGATGCCGCTGAGGTCATCGGCGAAGACCGCCGATACTGTGACGTCCTGGTTCGTCCAGGAGGTTGTCGACGGAGTGATGGTGATTGTCGGGGCAATTTTGTCAATGTTCGTGACTTCGTAGGAGGATATCTTTTCATTGCCGGCCTTGTCGGTGGCACGGAAAGAAATCGTTCCGTTGGCAGTCATCACCACACCGGACACATAGGTCTTCCACGAGCCGCCGTTTATGCTGTACTTCTTCGTCGCGATGCCGCTGAGGTCGTCGGCGAAGACCGCCGAAACAGTGACGTCCTGGTTCGTCCAGGAGGTTGTCGACGGCGTGATGGTGATCGTCGGAGCAATCTTGTCGATGTTGCCCACCACATGAGAGGACTCTGCCGTATTGCCGGCCTTGTCGGTGGCACGGAAAGAAACCGTGCCGTTGGATGACATCGTTATCCCTGCGGTATAGGTTGTCCACGAGCCGTCGTTTATCCGATACTCTTGCGATTTGATGCCGCTGAGGTTGTCGGCGAAGACCGCCGAAACAGTGACGTCCCTGTTCGTCCAGGAAGTTGTCGACGGAGTGATGGTAATCGTCGGGGCGACTTTGTCGATATTCGTGACCTTGTAGGAAGATGTTGCTGTATTACCGGCCTTGTCCGTGGCGCGGAATGATATCGTGCCGTTGGATGACATCGTTATCCCGGTGCCGGTGACATATGTCGTCCACGAACCGCCGTTAATGCGATACTCCTGCGATTTGATGCCGCTGAGGTCGTCAGTGATGTCCGCCGAAACGATGACGTCCTGGTTCGTCCAGGAGGTCGTCGACGGAGTGATGGTGATCGTCGGTGCAATCTTGTCGATATTGCCCACCACATGAGAGGATTCCGTGGCATTGCCGGCCTTGTCGGTGGCACGGAAAGAAACCGTGCCGTTGGCGGACATCGTTACCCCGGTGGTATAGGTCTTCCACGTTCCGCCGTTGATACTGTACTCTTTTGTAGCGATACCGCTTAAGTTGTCGGCGAAGACCGCCGATACGGTGACGTTCTTGTTCGTCCAGGAGGTTGTCGACGGCTTGATGGTGATTGTCGGGGCGACCTTGTCGATATTCGTGACCTTGTAGGAGGATTCCGTGGCATTATCGGCGTTGTCCGTGGCGCGGAAGAAAACCGTGCCGTTGGTGGACATCGTTATCCCTGTGGTATATGCCGTCCACGAGCCATCGTCAATGCGATACTCCTGCGATTTGATGCCGCTGAGATTGTCGGTAAACTTTGCCGAAATAGTGACGTCCTTGTTCGTCCAGGAAGTTGCCGACGGAGTGATGGTTATCGTCGGAGCGACCTTGTCAATATTCGTGACTTCGTAGAAGGATGTTGCTGTATTGCCGGCGTTGTCCGTGGCGCGGAATGATATCGTGCCGTTGGCAGTCATCACAACATCGGACACATAGGTCTTCCACGAGCCGCCGTTTATCCGATACTGCTGCAATTTGATACCGCTGAGATTGTCGGCGAACTTTGCCGAAATGGTGACGTCCCTGTTCGTCCATGCCTCGGTCGACGGACTGATGGCGATTGTCGGGGCGACCTTGTCAATGATAGTCACCACATGAGAGGATGTTGCTGTATTGCCGGCGTTGTCCGTGGCCCGGAAGTAAACCGTGCCGTTGGAGGACATCGTTATCCCGGTGGTATATGCCGTCCACGAACCGCCGTTTATACTGTACTCCTGCGATTTGATGCCGCTGAGTTTCTCGGCGAAGGCCGCTGAAACGGTGACGTCCCTGTTCGTCCAGGAAGTTGTCGACGGAGTGATGGTAATCGTCGGGGCGACTTTGTCGATATTCGTGACCTTGTAGGAAGATGTTGCTGTATTACCGGCCTTGTCCGTGGCGCGGAATGATATCGTGCCGTTGGATGACATCGTTATCCCGGTGCCGGTGACATATGTCGTCCACGAACCGCCGTTAATGCGATACTCCTGCGATTTGATGCCGCTGAGGTCGTCAGTGATGTCCGCCGAAACGATGACGTCCTGGTTCGTCCAGGAGGTCGTCGACGGAGTGATGGTGATCGTCGGTGCAATCTTGTCGATATTGCCCACCACATGAGAGGATTCCGTGGCATTGCCGGCCTTGTCGGTGGCACGGAAAGACACCGTGCCGTTGGCGGTCATCGTTATCTCGGTGGTATAGGTTGTCCACGAGCCGTCGTTTATCCGATATTCTTTCGTCGCGATACCGCTCAGGTTGTCGGTGAACTTTGCCGAAACGGTGACGTTCTGGTTCGTCCAGGAAGTTGTCGATGGAGTGATGGTGATCGTCGGGGGAACCTTGTCGATGTTTTTGACCACATAGGAGGACTCCGTCACACCTCCGAGGTTGTCCGTCACCCGGAACGAGAACGTGCCGTTCTTGGTCATGGCCACGGGAGCGGTGTAGTCCTGCCAGGTATTCCCGTCAATGCTGTATTCCTTGTTCGCAATTCCCCAACCACCGTCCGTGACATTCACGGTGATGTTGACATTCTCGTTCGTCCATGACGTCTTACTGGCGGTTATGTTTATGGCGATTGGGTTGCTATGCTTCCTCAGCAACCAGATGAATTTGCCGTCCATGCCCAGCATATAGGTACCTGACGACACGATTATCTCGCTGTTTGCAACTCCCGACACGCCATTCAAAGCGACCCGTTGCTGCGCGGCGAAGGCATAGCTCCCTGCGGCAACCGTATACGATTTGCCGGCCTGGATTTTCGTCAGATCGCAGGTGACGCTTACGACCGATCCAGAGAAGTCCTGTGCGACATCGAACGACACCAGCTTTGACGTACCGGCATCGGCAACGAATCCCACTGTTGAAAAACCGGCTAACTTCATCTTTACGGCACTGGCGGCGGTGCCGTCGAAGATGATGGACGAGTTGCCTGTTGCATATACGGATCCGCCGGAAAGTTCCGCGCCACTGAAGTTGAGGACGGCGTTCCTTGCAACGAAGAGGCCGTTGTCGCCCCGGATGCTGGCGTTGATATCGTTCGTTCCGGTGAAAGTTATGACGCCGCTTTTGTTGTAGATGGTGTCGGTTTCCGTTGCAAAAACACTGTCGGCAATGGTAGCTATGCCGTTCTCGTTATATATCGCACCGCCGTAGTCGGCCGTGTTGGCGGTAAATGAGCTGCCGATGATGGTCGCCGTGCCGGAATTGCAGATCGCGCCGCCTTTGGACGCCGAGTTGCCGGACATTCTGATCTTGTCAGCGACAAGCGCCTTCTCGGAACTAATGGTGAATCCTGCCAACGTGACATTTTGGGCAGCCACTGTAGTGTTGTTGTTCAGCGCTTCCGCCATCCGGTTCTGGCCATATGGTGTTCCAGTATAGGTCAGACCGCCGATGACAACCGTATTGGCAGTACCGTCGGCGGTCACGACCCCGATGCTCTCCTTCACTGCAAGCGACAGTTTCCCGGTGTTGTCGAGAACAAGGGAATACGCTTTGCCGTTATACAGGAATGCTTTCCCGTTGACCTCAAGGGTGAAGCTTTTCTGCCAGTCCCCGTCAACCATGATGGAGAAACTCTTCTGGGAAAGCGAGGCGACTCCGGTTGCCAAGGAGTACATGCCGGTTGATTGAGCCACCGCCACGTTGACCGACATCGTCAGATTAGACTGCGACTCCCCGAACATCGTGTTGAAGTTTGTCAGCAACTCCTTCCCTGTTGATCCGGAGTAAACGGAAACGTCAAGCACTAACTTCGTTCCGGTTTTGACCGTGATCGCGCTACTGGAATCGGACGTGATGTTGGCCGCCGTCCATATCGTTCCGCCGATTGTCAGGCTTCCGCCGCTGTTGCAGATCGTGTCGGTCTTCGTGGTGAATACGCAGTCGGTTATCACCGCCGTGCCGGTGTTGTAGATTGCGCCGCCGGCCGTACCGGCGCTGTTGCCGGCGAAGGTGTTGTTGGCAATTGTCGCAGTACCGGCGTTGTATATCGCTCCACCGGCCGTACCGGCCGTGCTGCGGGTGAAGGCATTGTTGAAAATCACCGCAGTACCCTCGTTGTATATCGCCCCGCCGGAACCGGTGGCGCGGTTGTCGGTGAAAGCGCTGCCGGAAATCGTCATCGTGTCGCCGGTGTTGCAGATTGCACCGCCGTTGTCGCCGGCGCCATTGCCTATGAAGGTGCTCTCGGTCACGGTTCCCGCCGCAGAATAAATGGCGCCGCCGCTGGCCGTCGACATGTTGCTGGAGAAATGGCTTTTTTCAACGACCACTCCGGTGTTCGAATAGATTACGCCGCCGTAGCGCGCGGCGTTGCCGGAAAAAGTGCTTCCCTTGATTCCGATGGCGGCATCGTAATTGGCGAACACCGCGCCTCCGTAATCGGACATGTTGCCGGTGAAGTCGCTGTTCACGACCGTTGCCGTTGAGCTCCTGTAGGTGGAAAACGCACCGCCGTTGTCGGCTGAAGTGTTGCCGGAGAACTTGCTGTCCTTGATATATGTCATGGCGTTGGTGCTTGCGAAAATCGCGCCGCCCCAGCCGCCGGAAGTGTTGCTGGAGAAACTGCTGTCGCTGACATTAACCGTGCCAAAGGCCGCGCTGTAGATTGCGCCGCCGTGGGATTTCGCCTTGTTGCCGGTGAAGGTTACGCCCGTCACCGTCATGTTGCGTTCGGTGGCGTTATAGACCGCGCCGCCCCATTCGCCGGCGTTGTTGCCATTGAAGAGACAGTTGTTGTACAGCCCGATCGAACCGCTGTTGTAGATTGCGCCGCCGTTGCCCGCCGAGTTGTTTGAAAATTCCGTGGCCGCAAAGGACGCGGTGCCGGCGGCGACGCGGACCGCGCCGCCCCATCCGCCGGAAGCGTTGCTGGAAAAGGTGCTTGTCTCCACGACGAGCACCGCCGTGGTCATCGCGCAGAAAATCACTCCGCCGTCGTTCTCGCCTCCTGCCGCGTTGGAGTGGAACACACAGCCTTCGATTCGTGCGGTGCCTCCGAGATTGTAGAAAACGCCGCCGGCGCTGGTGGCCGTATTGCCGCGAAACGATGATTGACTGAGCGTGACCAAGGCATTTCCCCCGCCGAAAATCGCTCCGCCGAAACTTGCGGTGTTATTCTCGAACGTTCCTCCGGTCACGGACAGTTGCGTTTTCTCGTCGCTGTAAACCGCTCCGCCGTAGACGGCGTTCCCTTCGGTAAAGGTGCTGTTGTAAATCGACGCCGCGCCGTTGTTGCAAACCGCTCCGCCGTTTTCGGACGAATCGATTGTCTTGAACCCTGTTTTGTCGATTACGGCCGTCTTGCCGCCGCCAATCGTCGACCGGGTTCCGAACGAACACCCCTGGACCGCGGCCGTGGAATAGGCGGCGAACGCCGCGTCTATGGACGAAAAAGCATCCCCCTCGTACGTGGTGCCGTTGATTGTCACCGATCTGGCGTGGATGGGAGTGACGATGCCGGCCGACACGGCGTTGGCGACTGAAACCGGATTCTGGTTGTTGTAATTGTCCATTTGGAGAATTTCAATATTTTGAAAAACGACTGCCGGTTGCCGACTTTCCATTTCCCTTGTTCGAAAATCCAGTGTCTCCGACATGCGGACGTTTCGCTCCATGCGTCGCATGACGTCGGACCGAGTTTCGCCATGCGCATTTCCGTCGTTCATTCCTATTGCTTTGATATTATACGTCGGAAATGCCGCTGTTTCCAATCGCCGGCCGGTCGAATTTTAAAATTTGCCTTTTCGCCGTTTCCAGTCGATTCGCGAACGACTGTCGCATGGCTCCGTTCGGGACTTCCCCTTCGCCGGAACGTGCGATTGCATGGCGCGCAAAAAGAACAGGCGCGTCATCCGATTGGAGAAACGCGCCTGTCCCGGTACTTGAAACGGTTCTACTTCTTCTTGTTGTTGCCGAAATCCGGCCAGTTGTTCGTCGACGGCCATTCCGCCGGCAACGGCAGCGTCTTGTTCATGCGCACGCCGAGCCAGAGAATGCTCTTCGCGTCGCTGGCGTCCTTCACGACGACCGGCACGTTGAGCGTCTTGCTCTTCGCGTCGTAGATCGAGTGTCCGAGGAGATATATCCGCAGCACCGCCCAGTCCCCGGGGAAGGAAACCGTCGTCTCCGCCGGCGCCCCCGAGAACTCGAAGAAGCGGATGTCGATGTCGCGGTAGTTGAAGTCGCCGCGGGCCGCGTCGTCAAACGCCTTGCCGTTGAGCAGAAGCTTTTTCGACAGCGGCTTGCCGGATTTCGTGAACAGGCAGTAGCGGTAGCGGCAAAGCGCGAGCGGCATCTCCGGGAACGCCTGCGCGTTAAGCGACTGCTGTTCCTCCAGCGAAAGCACGGAGATGCTCCACACCGGCAGCTTCTCGCGATGCGTGAGCGCCGAGACGATCTGCGACAGCTTCTTCGCCCAGACGACGGCGTCCTTGGTCATGTCGCCAGCGACGTTGAGATTCCGCAGTTCGTCGGCGGGACTCGGAGCCGCCTTCTTGTCATCGGCCTTTCCTGGCTCGCCGCCCTGCTCCGCCGGCTTGGGTTCCGCGTCGAATCCCATCAGCGACACGTATTTGCCGACCTTGTCCAGTTCATCGGCGCCGATGACGTCCTTGCTGATGGCGTCGGAACACACCGGGAAACGGAAGAGATCGACGTCCTTGCCGATTGTTTCGATGATCGCCTTCCTCGCATAGGCCTTGAGCGAGTCGATTCCCGAACTGTAGAAGTTGCTCCACCACGGGATGTCCCCCTTGAGTCCCGTCGCGACGAGCGCCAGAAAATCGCTTTTGAGCGTCGTCTCGCCCTGGTTGCAGAGCTGGTTGTACGCCTGGACCGGATCGTCCGGCAGCGCCTGCCAGTGGCTGTTCTGGTGGGTGCAGAGCTCGGAGAAATCGGTCGTCAGCACCTGTTTCTTGCCGATGAACGCGGCGATGTAGTTGTCGCGGATCTTCTTCTGCTCGTCGTTGAGCAGCTCGTTCGGAACGTTCCTGAGCACGTTCTCGGACACGTTGTACATCGTCAGCAGAAACGCGTTCACCTCGTAGGGCTTGATCCTGGCCACCGCGGTCTTGTATTCCCGCCAGTCCGCCGTCACCTGCCGCCTGCCGAGCGAATCGACGTAGCCTCCCCAGAAATTCAAGTAGTCGGTGACGAACTCGCCGACGATCGCAAGCGATTTCTTGAGTTCCGGAGGAAGTTCGATCGCGGTCGCTGCCTCCTTCTTCTCATCTTTTTCTTTCGATTGCGCGGAGCAGATGCGCTTGGCGTCCGCGATCGGGGTGAATACGGACATCGCCGCCGCCGGGACGAACTGCCCCGGCAGTTCCAGCGACGCGCCGACCGATTCGCCGAGCAGATCGCGCGGGATGCCGAATACATCCATCCCGCCCGCCGCCTCCGGCAGTCCCGCGACCAGCGCGGTCAGCTCTTGGGACGTGCCGGGGAAGAACCCCAGGAACTCCCGGAGCAGACGGAAGCCGTCGTACGCTATCTGGCGTTCCAGCATCCGGCGGATGCCCGCCGCCGCCGCATTGAGATGTTCGTTGCCGGGGTACTGCCCCAGCAGTTCGTCGAACCTGGCCAGCGCGCATTCCGCCCTGGTCGAATAGTCCTTGTAGGCGACGGCGTAATCACCTGCCTTCGCGAGCTTCCCCGGGGACTCCAGGTTCGCCGCGATGGACAGCAGCTCGCCTTCCAGCCGCTGGCGGGAGATGTAGGCCGGCATCGCCGGTTTCCTGTCGTCCGACTGGCGCAGGGCGCTGGCTATCGACCTGGATTCCTGCTTCTTCGGTTCCTGACGCGCGATCATGTCGAGGGCTCCGCTGCCGATGAGCGTCTTCAGGTTCACATCCAGCGCGCGCTTCGACTCCTGGAGGCTCTTCTCCACGTCATTGAAGTGTTTGCGGAACGTATCATCCTTGAGCTCGGCCAGCAATTTCCGACCGTGCAGCTTGTCGAGATGCCCGAAGCAGATGTCCCTGTCCTCCTCCAGGATGCGGATCGCGTCCCGATACACATATCCGGCGTAGAGTTCGACCGCGGTCTTGGAAATGATGTCGGTGTTGCCGAAGTATTTCGCATAACGGGCGATATATTGCTGCGATATGTCCGTGTCGCCGGCGAACTTCCGGTTGTTTGCGCGGTGCCGCCCCAGAAGCTCGTGCCATTCTTTCATGAGGGCGGCGTTCTCATTTGCCCCCGCGGGATTCCTCGACGCCAGCTCGACCGCCGCCTTGAAGTCGGCGTCCATGTCGAGACAGGTCGAGACAAGACGCTGGAACGTGGCGTATCCGCTGTCGACGTAGACGCCCTTCTTCTCCCAGGAATTGAAGAAGTCGGTGTACAGTACCCCCATGGCCTTGTTGCAGCCGATGTCGTAGATCAGCGGCGCCATATACTCGGCGTTGTTCTCCTGGTACCTGGAGTTGTACGTCCCGAGCAGCCCGCGTATGTTGGCGCTGGCGTCCGGAGCCAGATACGCGAGGAAGCTTTCCTCGGGAAGCTGCCGGTCGTCCCAGCAGTCGCAATGCAGCAACAGATCGGTATACACGAACATCGCTTCGCGCTTTGTCATCGTGAACGGTTCGCTCTGTTTGCGCAACACCCTGTCCCTCAGCAGCCTGACCGTCGGAACGAACACCATGCGGGTCTGCACCTGGTTCGCGACGGACTGGCGCGGACCGTAGTGGATGTTCGGATTCAGATTGCAGCAAAGCAGCGACGCGGTTTTGAACCCCCAGGGGGCGAAGACGGACTGCCTCGCCATGTCGACCGTGTTGTAGAACAACTGGATTCTGCCGATGTCCGTGCCGTCGACGGTGGCGGTACGGTCGCAGATTTCAACGGTTCCGTCCTTTTTCTCGAAGAGCAGCGGCGACCTGGACAACGCCCCCTGTTCGACCAGGGATGCGAGCTTGGTGTAATGGTCGACCTGCGCGCCATGGAAATTCTGGAAATATTCCTCGTACGACAATCCGCAGGCCAGCCATACCGCGCCGACCAGCAGAATGGCGGCGATCGCCAGATAGCACGGGAGGTTCACCCAGAAGCGCTTGACCGGGGTGGTCCTCGCGGATCCGTCGGTGAATATCACGTCCTTCAGGAGCCGTCTCACGAAAAGCGATGAACGCACCGCCGGCTTCGACTGGATCATCTCCGGCTCCGGATTCTCCCCCTCGGTCATCCGGCCGGTCAGGACGCATCCGCCGTCGAGCGACGAGGTGAAGTGGACGCCCTTGAGATGGAGCTGCCTGGAGCCATGCCAGGCGTTCGATTCGAAGATCATGCCGAGATAGGTCCGCAGATTGGTCTCGAGCAAATCGAACGACTCGGGGAACAGGTAAATGCGGCTCGTCGTTTGCTGACGTCCCGAATACGCGTCCTTGCCGTGGAAGAACTGCGAGTCGATGATCCGGCTTCCGACGCCGCCGCGCAGCATGTCCAGGAGCTTCTTCCAGAACCCCGCGAACTCGGAGACGACGAAAGTGCCGTCTGCGCGGTCGTTGTTCCAGCCGAACAGGTAGTCGAAGCCATCCTCCTGCTTCACGCGGGAGAAATATTCGGAGAATCCGCGCAACATGTCGAGCTTGGTGACAACCACGTAGCACGGCAGGTTCATGCCGGTGCGCAGCAGCAGGCTGTCCAGCTCGGCGCCGATGATTGCGGCCTTCTGCTTGGTAAGCTTCTCGTCGTCGAGAAGCAGGGCGTCCGCGGGAATCGTCAGCACGATCCCGTCGAGCGGACGGCGGCTGCGGGCGCGGTTGATCATCCGGATGAGACTGTCCCATTCGGCGCTGCTGCTCTCGAGCCAGCGGTCGAAGAATATCTTTCCGGGAACGTCGAGCACATAGGCGCCGGCGCAAAGCCAGCACGTGAGCGAATGGTCGACATCGTCGGACGACTCGCCGCCGGCGGTGAAGAGGCTGAGCTCGCTGTTGCGCAGCAGCGTCGTCTTGCCGCTGCGCGGTTCGCCGAGAAGCACGAACCACGGGCTGGCGTAGCGCCCGATGCGCTTGCCGCGCAGCATGTGCAGACCCTGGAGGAAGAACATCTTCAGCGAGTGTATCTTCGTGGATATGTCGCGTTTCGCGGAGACCGCCTCCTCCCCTCCCCTGACCAGCCGCGAGAGATTGCTCCAGATCATGAGGTCCTTGTGGAGGTCGCTCGTCTCGGATATCTTCTTGCTCTTGCGGAACAGCTTGAAAAACAGCGGAATCACGACCGTGAACAGGACGATTATCACCGCGATCAGGATGAATATCGACAGCAGCGGATGCCGGGATATCCATCCCATGCCCGAGGACATGTCCGCAATCGACATGGCTACACCGTTCATTTCGTATCCCCCTTCCGTTGTTCGACGCTTCCGTTCGGCGCCTCCACGACCAGGGAGCAGCTCCTGGCCAGTTTCTCCCTGACGTTGTCGATGGCGTTGCGGAATGGCGCGGTTCCGGCGAGGAACCTGTTGCAGTTGAAGCAAAGGGCCAGCAGCGCGAAAACCACGCTGGCGGCCAGGCAGATGCGCATTTTGCGCGATTTGCGGCCATCGCGTTCGGATTCGGGAGGAACGGCCTTGAACAACTGCTCCTCGAGCCGGTTGTCCAGCGCGTTGAACCTGGTGGCGCAAAGTTTCATGCGGCGTTCCACGTAGGAGAGGTCGTTCTTGTGGCATCCGTCGAATCCCAGTCCCATCATGAGGTAGAACATGCTTATCCGGTCGAAGGCCTCCGGGTCGTCGAGCGTCTCGGACAGCAGGTCGAAAAACTTCTCGTCCCCGGAAAGCTCGTTGTACCCCCTGGCCATTTCGGTCCAGTCCCCGGCTATCGGCGTCCCGCCCTCCTTGACGATGTAGTCTATGAAGAAAACCAGCGGCTTCTCTATCTTGGAGAACTCGCGCTTGAGAACCGTGTCGTCCTCGCAGTTGGCGCGTATGCTGTCGAACTCCCGCCTTATCTTGTCCTGCAGCGACTTCGCGGTCTCTCCGCCTCTCTCGCCGGAGTACCCGCAGAAATCGCTCAGCATGATGAAAAGCGGCCGGCAGAGTTTCTGCAATTGGTTCATCGCCGCTACTCCTCCTTTGTCAGTGTTGTTATGTAGACCGTCGCCTTGAGATTCGGGAAAACCTCCTCCGCCCAGTCTAGGAGCATCGCGCGCTCGGCGCAGATGTCGGACCAGATCCTCGGCGATTCCTTGCGGTCGAGCCGGAACCAGATGGTGTCCTGGAGGGCCGGCAGGAACCGCGGCGGATAGCGCATCTCGACCAGCTTGACGCCGCGGGTGCGCGATCCGACGGACCCCGGATTGACGACCTTGATGTTGTCGCCGAGTTCGATCGCCCCGGCGATTCTCCTCGGGTCGCCGTCGCACTGCACGGCCAGGTAGTATTCGTCGGCCTTGAGCAGGTGGTCGTCCTTGAGCGCCAGACGGCGGAAATGTCCGCCGTCGACCGCTTCGAACGGCAGGCTGATGTAGCTGGAGACGCCTTCGCTCATGATGAGCGAGCGCAGTTCGGTGAACGCCTCGTCGAACTGCGGATAGCAGTTCATGTGGTTGAAATCGACGTCGTCGATGGCTTCGCGCTGCGAATAGAGCGCGGAAAACTCGCCGAGCAGCGACCGGAGCTCGAGATAAAGCCCGAATGGAGTTAGGAATCCGGACGAAAGCTGCAGCGACAGCCGCGCCTCGCCGGAGTTGAGCGTTCTCAACTGCAGCAGGGAATAGAGCGTGGAGCTGTCCATGTTCTGCGTGGAGAATCCGGACGAGGTCAGGTCGAGCAGTATCTTGTCGCGGCGCTTGCGCAGCTGCACGAGGAGTTCCTCGGTCATGGACGCCAGCTGGCAGTCCCTGGTCACCATGAGAAACGGCGGGATGAACGTCCGGGATATCACCGGCTGTGCGATTCCGTCGGCTCCGGTTCCTCCAGCGGTAATCACGGCGATCGGCAGCAGCTCCATGTCGGTGTTGTCCCGCCGGTCCGTGGTGAGCTGCGTGTTGTATCGCCTGGTCGTGAGCGTTATCTCGTTGTCGCCGGTGTTCTCGTCCCTCGCCTGCACGTCATGGCAGACGAACTGCCGGCGGCCGCCGGCGTCGGATGCGACGTTTGCGTCGCAGTCGCTCCAGGACGGAAGCGCCAGATACACGGTGAACGACTGGACGTGCGATTCCAGTTCGGGCGTCACGTCGAGCGGCGAGACCACCGCGTTGCCGGGCATGCTGACGGTTTCGCCCGCCGGCATGACCGCCGAGAAACGGCGGAGAACGACGCGGCCGCCGCGCAGGGCGTCCTCGTCTATCTCGAGATCCAGCAAACCGCAGGGGAACGGCAGGCTGAACGACCTCTCGCGCATCAGCTTGCCGGCCTGGGCGCGCTGCAGGTACAGCAAATGGAGCGGAGCAAGGAAAAGCCACTCAGACCAATGGATGTCCTCGTCGAATCTCATGTTATTTTCCCTCCTCGGCCGAAGCCTCCGCCCCGCCCTGACTTTTCTCCTTCACATCGGATACCGGGGCCTCCTCCGGAACGTCCTTTCCGACGGCCGCGGCCGGTTCCCCGCCCTGGTCGTCCGTCTCGTCGTCCAGCACCAGCGCCTCAGGACAATCCTCCGGACGATCGGCGAGCTGGTTCACTCCCGACGGCGTGATTTCGAAATACCTGGTGCGCTCCCAGAAACTCCGCGTCGGGAAATCCACGGCGATGCGCCGGGCGTCCTGGGCGCCGGCGGGATTCAGCCCCTGGACCGGAGCTTCGGCCGCGCCTTTCTTTATCGGCATGTTGACCAGTATGAACAGTTTCGACGCGTCGTTCTTGGAAAACGTCTTCCACGCCTTGTGTCCGGACGACAGTTTCTTCGGGAGGATGTTCCCCTCGGCGAAGCAAAGCGTGGCGCGGCCGCTGTCGGCGCGCAACGCGTTGCCGTCGCTGAAGTAGTCGTCCACGTCGCAATGCTCGAGCCGCGCCGCCATGTTGGCGTTGGCGCCGACGACGTCGACCTCGACCGCCGGATATATCAGGTATTCCGACTGGAAGTTGTGAGACACGAACACCTCGACGTCGCAACACGGCGTGCAACCGGAACAAAGGCAAAACGCGCCCGCCGCCATCGTCAACGCCACAACCCGACCTATTCTGGCCACCTCTTGCATAAGCTTATCCTCCCGTGTCAAAACCGACCGTGACACCATCGTCCATTTCTTCTCAGGCCTGGGACGCGCCCGGCACCCATCTGCTGTATCCGCCGGATTTCGGCTTCTCCTGCTCGTCCGGCATGATCTGGCGGGCCGTCTCCACCTTGCCGTTCTCCCGGCCGATCGCGGCGTGCGGCGGAATCTTGTCCCCGGTGCTTTCGCCCCAGGTGTCGCGCCCCTGCAGCACATCCAGTCCGATCTGCGCGTAGAGCGCATAGCGTTCGGCGTACTTCCTGGTGCCGCCCTTGGCCAGCGCCGCGTTGAGCAACACGGAGCCAAGTCCGTTCGCGGCCAGCCCCGGCGGCGTCTGGACCACGGTGTCTCCGGTCGGCATCATGTTGCCGTAGCTCCAGAAGGCCACCATGGCCAGCAACCCCTGCGGCAGGTCCGGGCACTTGTTTCCGATTTCCATCGCCGCCTGCGTGTTGATTTCGTCGGGCGCGACAATCCACCGGTAGACCGCCTGCATGGCGTCGTCGCTGTTCTGCTTCACCTCGGCGGGATCCGGAGCCGGCATCGCCGACTTGACCAGCTCGACCGTCTCCTGGCGCATGGCCTCGATCTGGGCCTTCAGTTCCGCCTCCGCCTTGAATATCGGCGATTCGGGATCGACGACGAACAGCGGATCGTCGATCTGCTCCGCCGCCTTGCGAACCAGCTCCCTCGTCGTCAGCCCGTACTCTTGCTTGAACATATCGTCCACCGCGCCGTAGATGGTGTCGAACATCTTGCGGATATTCGGCGGAACCAGGGCCATGGCGTCGTCGACGAGCTTGTGCAGCTCGTCGGACTTCGCCTGCACCTTCGCCCTCAACTCCGTGATGGGGGCAAGCTGTTCCGGCGTCGGCTCCGGCGGCTCCTTAGCCCAGTCGGGGACGGTCAACGGCTTGGGCTTGCCGATGTCGGCGATGTCGACGACTACCGGCGGAACCTTCTCCTGTTCCTCGAGCAGGGTGACGAGACAGCGGTATCCCCACCACACCGCCGCGCGACGGTGCATGCAATAGGCGAGGAATTCGCAAACCTCGCGATGTTTCCCCGCGTTGAACAACACCTCCACGAAATCCGCGCTTTCCATGTCGTCGCCGGTGACCAGCGGCTTGAGCGCGAACGGAAGCTTGTACTTCTCCTGCTGCACCGCATCCCGCACCAGACGATGCCTCAGCAACAACGCATGTCGATTAAGCCATTGCAACCTGTCGGACATGACCATTCCCCCTACATCATCTTCAAGCCCTTGGTTCCTATGTCGGCGGCCCCCGCCTGGGTCTTCGACGCCGTCGCCTTGACGTTCGAGGCCTCGGTGTCGACCTTGCTGGCCTTCGCGTTTGTCGAGGAGGCCTCGACGGCGCCATTCTGCGCGCTGACCTCGTCCTTGGCCATGGACTGCTTGGTGGCCCCGCTGCTGGTCTCGTTTTTCTGGAGGGAGGTATCCTGTTTCGTCGGATGGAGGTTGGAGTCGCCGGCGACGGTGGACTTCTTGCGATTGGTGGCCGACAGGTTCTTGATCACCCCGGTGACGGCCGCCACCACTATCTGCATCGCGGCGGAAGTTATCAGATCCCTGATTTCCTCCTGCGCCACGGCCACCAGCTTTTCCGTGCGTTCTTCATCAGTCATTTCCGGCATCATGCACCTCCGTAAACCGACATGGGAGAAAACGCCCCCGCGTTCCAGCCGGGCGGAAAACCAATCGAAACGACAAACAGGAACGCATTCGGAACATCTGCTCCATTTCCATTACTACCGTACAATACTTCGGCGGGCCGGAAAATTCCACATGAAGTCCGCCGACTTTCATTTGACACGCCCTGCGAAACCGAATGCAAAACGCCCATTTCCACCAAACCATCCCCCCGCTGATTTCCAACAATCACCGATTTGCCCGGATACCCGACACGCCATATCCATCTCGAAAAGCACTTGCCTCGACCGCGCCCTGTCACGTCTCCGTTATCGCCGCCGCCGTATCATTCCCGTCGTTGCTCCATTTGGTCGGCCAGTTGCCTTCCTCTAAAAACCTGGTTTAACCTGATTCTCCTCGGAGAATGATCTACTCTCTATCATTTTTCAATGATATTGTTCATCGGATTGCCACCATTATTGTTTATCAGATTTTCATCTTTATTCTTTATCAGATCTTCAACATCGTCATTCGGATTGTCACTCTTATCTTTATCCAGCAGGTCTTCTATTTCATTGTTTTTAGCTTTGTCTTTATTTACCTTAGGATTATTCATTTCGTCCCCGCTGATTACGGAATTAGTATCGTCCTCTTCCTTAGCCGACAGATGCGCTTCCTTGAAATCGCCCGACAAACTCTCCGGGGTGATCTTGAGCTTCGAGGAATGAAACTTGGTCGTGCCTTTGAGGAAGGAGTCGATGATCTCAATGACGTACACGGATATCGTCATCGCCAGCGCGATGATCATGAAGCAATCCCCGTTCGTTATCTTTCCGTTCTTGTCCGCCGGCTTGTTGACCCAACTTGGTTCGCTGGACTTGACGATGAGGTAGATCGACGTATACAAGGTGGAAATCATGGAAAGAACGGTGATTGCAATCGCCAGCTTGTCGCTGGATCCGGAGTTATTGGTGGAGTCCTTCTTCTTGCAGATGAACGCAACCAAAAGCTTGCCGATGTTCCAGCTCGCGGCGGTGATGCCCAGAGACTTCTGGTTATTCACGTAATCAGTCGGGGACGAGGTGAAATGTTTTATGATTCCGGCGAGCTCGACGATGAAGTCTCCAATGACGTTGGTCAGGTTCGCCCACGGGCTGGTTCCGCCGGTGGCGGTTATGTGCGCGTACTGTCCGGATATCGCGACCTGGCCGCCTATCGCCTTGACCGCCGCGCCCATGCCCTCGGTCATCGTCGTCCCCATGTATCCGCGCAACATGAGGGTCGGGCCGAATACGTTGACTCCGGCGATGGAATCGATTGAAATCAACGAATCGAGCGGTCCGGTGCCGTAGTCGTCCCACTTGTTCGACATCAGGTTGATGCCGTTGCGGTCGATGACGATCTTGTTCCGCCCCACCTGGAGGAGTATGCGCTCCTGCGCGGTCAGCGTCAGCGTGCTGATGTCGTTGAAGGTCACGTTTCCGTTGCTCGAGTCCCAGTTGTTGCTCGATTGGCACTGGTGGCCGGTGCAATGGAAGGTGATGTTCTTCGCGTGGTAGTCCATCTGTTCGTTCGAGATTCCATAGAGGGCGCCGACGCTCTGCAGCACCACGGTGGTGTTTTCAGTCGGCGTATGCTTCGAGTTCGCGACAGTGCTGCCGGCGAGACAGTAGTATCCGGGGTCGCTTATCGTCTGGTTGTAGAAGCCGATTTCGCTGTACTTCACCGGGCTGAAACTCCCCGAGTTGGATCCGGACGTGACATAGGCCACGCGGGGATAGATGTCGGCGCTGGCCCCCAGGAAGCCCGGAACGGCGTCCGGCTTCTGGTAGCGCAGCGAAAGCTGCTGGTTGACATCGGCGCGGCCGCTCTCCTTGCCGGGGTTGGTGACGAACGGCATGTCGTCGCACGGCAGGTAGCCGACCATGTAGTAGTTGTAGGAACCGGCGCTGACCAGCAGCACCCGGTCGCCGAGGCGCGGGATGCGGAAGAGGCCCTGTCCGTATCCCCCCGCCGGCATGAGCAGCCAGACCTTCACCTTGTCCTTGGATCCGTCCACAAGCGCGTAGAATGCGTAGACCTTCTTGTTGCCGCCGCCGGACAGCAGCGACGAGGAGGCGTTGCCCTTGCCGTCGGCTCCCGACGTCTTGCCGCTGGAGTCGCAGACCGTCGCCTGGCAGATGTTGGCGCCCGTCGGCGAGGTTCCGCCGGAACCGTCGTCGGAATCCATGTAGCGGGTCGAGACCCGCGGCACGTTCCGTATCGTGACTTTCCCTTCGTCGTCCTCGCCGATGGCGGCCGCTCCGCGGGACGCGTAGGCGCCGATCTTGCCCTGCTCGATGCACTCCAGCGCGATCTCCAGCAGCACTTTCTCCGAATCGCCGGTGTTCGGGAATCCGGTCGGGGTCGGAGCGCGGAAAACCAGCTGGCTTCCGGCGACCAGCGCGGATATGCTGGTGGTTATGTTCGCCCCGTAGAAGCCGCCGAGGTGCATCGTCGTGCCGGGCATGGCCTCCATGCTGGAACAGGCGCCGTCCCAGCAGGTCGAGGCGAGCCGCAGCGCGTTGAAGTAGCCGTCGGCGAGCAGGTCGTAGCCTATGCCGGAGGAGAGGTTGTGCAGCGGCGAATTGAGATGCACCTGGCGTTTCGATTTGTCGTCGCCGGCCTTCCCCGATGCCTGGCGGCTTCCCGGGCCCATGCCGGAGGCGACGACGTAGCCCACTCCGACGGAGTCGGTCATCCTCCACTGGCTGATCGACGGGATGCTGTCGTCCTTGCCGCGGTACGCGAATTTGACCGGCTCAGTCTGCTCCTTGGCCTCCTTCAGCTCGGTCGGCGTCTTGAAAATCGAGGTCGGCAGGCAGCCGGAGGCGCCGTGGCTGATGTACAGCATCATCATCTTCTTGTCGCCCGCGTCCGATTTGTCCTTCTCCGTCCGGAAGAAGAAATACAGCGAATACGGCTGCATGATCCTGAGCATGAAGTCGTAGTCGCTTTCGTCCCCCTGGAAGAAGTCGCTCTTGATCTTGAGTTTCGGGCAGTTTCCGCCGCCGGCGGCGGCGTCGCCGCCGAACATGAAGGGGACTTTGTGGTGGTCGAGCAGTTTTTTCAACGCCTCCAGCGGCGTCACGTCCGTGTAGGCCAGCTGGTTGTGCGAGTAGCACATGTTCACCGCGTTCGGACGGATGAACAGCTTGTAGGCGTAGGTGATGTCGCCACTTTTGGTCTCCTGGAGCGCGCCGAGATGCTGGACGGCCGTCACGATTCCCGCGAACCACCTGGTGTAGGGGGACATGCCGCCGAAGTCCTTGTCCTTGCGGTACTGCGTCAATTCGACCGTGGCCTCCCGGTCCTTGAGTCCGGACAGCTCCGATATGGTGACGCCCTTCTTGGCATAGACGAGGGCCGTCGCCTCCGGCAGGAGGGAGAGCCCCTCGTCGAGGCGCACTTCGTGGACATAGAAATCGAACAGCTTGTCCCCTGACAAGGTGATGTTCAGGTTTTTGTTCTTAGGCAATTGCTCGGCCATCTTGATCCCCCCAGTTCTACAGCAGGTCGTCCGGATGGGTGGACACCGCGCAGACGGTGGCCACCGGGATTCCGATTATCGGGTTCGCCCCCGTCACGGGGCTCGTCATGACCGCCACCGGCCTGCCCTTGACAATCACGTTCGGATGCGCCGATCCGGCGATCACGCCGACGCATACCGAACCAGTCACCATGTCGCCCATCGCCGCCACGGGGAACCCCAGCAGCAGCACGCCCGGCGCCCCGGGACCGGTGATGACATCGCCGGTCGCCGTCATGTTGGTCAGCGACATTCCGGGAATGGGCATGGCTACTTCTCCTTTTTGTCGGCATCCGGCTCGGCGGCGGCCTTTTTCTTCGGCTTGTTCTTGAAAAGGTAGCGGAACCGGTCGTCGCCGGCCACGATGCGGGCCCGCAGCAGCTCGTTGCCGTCCATCAGGTTCCTCAGGAACTGGGAACTGATCTCCGGCAGCAGCTCGTTGTTGACCACCGCGTCGATCAGGCGGGCGCCCGACTCGAGGTTGCAGCAGCGGCGGATTATCTCCTCGCGGACGCCGTCGGAATAGGTGAGTTCCGCGTCGTAGTTCTCGCGTACGCGTTTGACGACCTTGTTCAGTTTCAGGTCGATGATCTTGTAGAGCGCCTGGCGGCCGAGCGGATAATAGGGCACGACCGACAGCCGCCCCAGCAGCGCGGCGGGGAACGTGTTCAGCAGCGCCGGCCGGATCGCCTGCTCCAGCGTGTCCGGATCCGGCAGATGATTCTCGTCCTGGCAGAGCTGCATGATCTCCCTGTCGCCGACGTTGGTCGTCAGGA
>JAKSOH010000109.1 GCA_024405675.1 Victivallaceae bacterium | reverse complement strand
CATTTTTTGACGACTGACCAGCAGGCCATCGTCCGCGACCTGTGCGATTCGCTCTGCAATCCGCTCTCGCTTCACGATCCGGAGACCTGGCCGACGGGAGCCGCGGCCCACAGCCCCGCCTCGCGCTCGATCTTCAAAAAGGCATGGATATCGGCCTCATGCGCGTCGATCCTGCCCAGGTACCCTTCGCAGATTTCCTTGCTCGTAATGCTTCCCGAGGCCAGCTTTTCGGCCAGACCGCGGACAGTGGCTTTCGCTAAGTCTTCCATGATCTAGCTCTCCGCTCCCGGAATGATTACCGGCACCTTTATCATGATTCCATCGACGATGTCAGGAGCGTTCTCCAGCATCGTCTTGCGATCGTACGGCTCGGCCGGAACGTCCTCGCGACATACGTTGACCAGCTTGGCGGCATGGGCCGTCGGCTCGACGCCGGAGACGTCGAGCTCGTTCAGCTTGTCGATATATCCGACGATTCCACCGAGCTCTCGCTGCAGTTCTGCCGCCTGCGCCTCGTCGAGGTCGATACGTGCCAGCTGCGCCACATAGGCGATGTCAATGCCGCCGCGATCCATTTTCAAGCTCAGTTCTTCTCGAGGGCAAGCGTCTTGGTGACGAGATCGCAGACCTCGCTCGGTCCGAAGTACTGGATCGGGCCGGGATAGACGTAATCGGTCTCGACCGCCCACTTTTCGCGAACGGACTCGAAGAACTTGAACGGCGCGCCGTCGAGCTCGACGAGGGCCTTGCGGATGACCGGCTTGTCGGCGCCGTGGCGATGCTCGAGGTTCATCATCATGGTGATCGGAATGCCTCCGGCGATCCACTGGTCGGCCGGCTTGATGGTGTTGCGTACGCTGGACATGTATCCGGTGCGTCCGGCGCCGATCAGGGCGGCGGCGTTGAAGCCGAGGCTGTAGCAGTAGTCGGCGTCATAGTTCGACGGAGCGGCGCAACGTCCCTCGTATCCGAAGAAGTGGGTCTGCTTGCCGAACTTGCCGCGGTAGGTGCCGGCGGCCTTCATGGCCTTGAGTCTGGTGCCGACCATCTCGGCGAGCATCTTCTCGGTCTCGATGAGGGAAACCTGGACGTTGCCGTGCGGATCGCGGTCATTGCAGAGCTGCTTGCGGATCCCCTCGGGCAGCGAACGGAAGACCGCGGCGGAAGCAGCGGAAAGCTTGGACTGCGCGAAGTTGGCCTTGCCGACGGCGTCGAGCGCCTCGACCTCGGCCCCGCCGGCCGCCAGAATGTCGTTGAGCTCGGCGATGAGCGCCTTGATCTCGGGGATGAACTCGACGAGGCCCTCAGGAATCAGGACGATGCCGAAGTTATTGCCATTCTCGGCGCGGGCGACGACGGCGCGGGCGATCTGGGCGACGATGTCGTCGAGCGTCATGCGTTTGGCGGCGACTTCCTCGGAAATGATCGCCACGTTGGGATGGACCTGAAGGGCGCACTCCAGGGCGATGTGGCTGGCGGAACGTCCCATCAGCTTCACGAAGTGCCAATACTTCTTGGCCGAGTTGGCATCGCGGCAGAGGTTGCCGATGAGTTCGCTATAGACGCGGCAGGCGGTGTCGAAACCGAAGCTGGCCTCGATCCACTCGTTCTTGAGGTCGCCGTCGATGGTCTTCGGGCAGCCGACCACCTGGATGCCCTTGTCGTTGGCCTTGAAGTACTCCGCCAATACGCAGGCGTTGGTATTGGAGTCATCGCCGCCGATGATTACAAGCGCGGTGATGCCGAGATTCTTGCAGTTCTCTGCGGCGAGCTCGAACTGCTCCACTGTTTCTAGCTTGGTACGTCCGGAGCCAATCATGTCGAATCCGCCGGTGTTGCGATAGGAATCCACGAAATCCGCGGTCAGTTCCATGACTTCGTTCTTGACGAGCCCGTCCGGCCCCTTCTTGAAACCGAAGAGACGGGAATCCTTGTTGAGACTCTTGATGCCGTCGAAGAGTCCGGCGATGACGTTATGCCCGCCAGGCGCCTGTCCGCCGGAGAGGATCACGCCGACGTTGATGGCCGGGGCGGCCGCCTTGGCGTCGCCCTTGGCGAAAGTCAGCACGGGGCTGCCGTAGGTCTTGGGGAACAACTGGGAGATCTTGTCGCAATCGGCGACGGACTTGGTGGCCTCGCCCTCGGACACCTTGACGAAAGCTCCATTGGCCAGGGCGGCTGGAAGCTTCGGACGATAGGCGGCGCGGGCTTTCTGAAGTGCGGAAATCTCACTCATTTTGGATACATCCTTTCGTTTGTTGTATGGAACACCGATGTTCAGACTGCATTATTTTGGATTAAGATATCGCGTACGGGGGACGTTATCAAGAAAAAGGGGGATGCAGGAAGCGCATATCGAGCAGCTTTGCCGAAGAACGGCAAATGGCGGGACTACTATTTCCCCTGCGCCGGTTTCGGAGATTCCATTTTCTCCAGGGCCGTCACCGCATCCTGGTTTTTCTGTTTCGCAGCCAGGCTGAACCATTTTCTGGATTCATTGACGTCCTTCTCGACACCTTTGCCATCCCGATAGCAGACACCCAGCTCATATTGCGACTCCGCGTGTCCCTGCCCCGCCGCCTTTGCGAAATACGAGGCGGCATCCTTGGCGTTATTAAAAATTCCCTGATTGTATTTCGCCACCTTGTACTGGGCATCGGCATCCCCGTTGTCAGCCGATTGCATATACCAGAACAACGCCATCTTGTCGTCCGGACGCACGCCCAGTCCGTTTTCATAGCAATATCCGAGATTATATTGCGCCTCCCGATGATTTCCCCTAGCGGCCAGCCGAAACAGTCGCACGGCCTCGATGACGTTCTTTTCAACACCGCTCCCGCCAACGACGTACAACTTCCCAAGCCGGCACATTGCCTCCGGATCATCCTCGCCAACGAAACGATACAGACGCTCTGCTTCCTTCAAATCTTTTCCAACTCCGACGCCGTGCGCGTAACAATCCGCGATCTTGCATTGAATCATGTTGTACACAAGTTTCCTGCGTTTGTTTTCATCCTTGGCATTGTTTCGGCGAAAACTCGCAGGCTGCAGGTGATACAAGTTCAAATCGAAGAACGTTTCTCCGGATACGCGGGTTTTCGCGGCCCGGTCATACCAGTAGAACGCCTTCGCGCCGTCCCGGGGAACGCCAAGACCGTATTCATAACACAGCCCGAGCTGATACTGGGCCATCGGGTCCCCTCCGTCCTCCTTCAGTGTTTCATCAAAGGAACGATCCGCCGCCTTGCCGTACCATATTGCCGCCAGGCGGTAATCACGCTTGACGCCCATTCCGTTCTTGTAGCAGAATCCAAGATTGCACTGGGCCCCCTTGCCGAACTTCCGATGGTCCGCAAGCTTCCTGAACATCTGGACCGCCTTGGAATAGTCTTGCTCGACTCCGAGTCCCAACGCATAGCAAACGCCGAGACAATCCTGGGCGTCTGGATTTCCATACCCTGACGCGGTCTGGTAATATTTTGTCGATTTCACGATGTCACGCGACACGCCGCGGCCATATTCATAATGACGGCCCATGAGATAATTTGAATAACCGAGGATCCGTTTCGCCGCCGAAACCATATCATGTCTGCCTTTCCGGTGAGCATAAAGACCGCTGGGAAAACGTTCGAAGAATCGTTCCTGCTGGTCCGCCAGCTGGTCAGGGGAAAGCGAACATATTTCCGTCAGCCAGCGCAACGCCTCCGCCTCCCGGTTCCTGCCGATGGATTCGCCCCAGGAGGCAGCCTTGCTTTCCAACGTCAGCACCAACATGTACTGCGCCCACGCATGCCCTTTCAACGCCGCCTTTCTGCTCCCATTTTCAGCCGGGGACTCGGGGAGATCGCCGGCATTGTGGGACTAGAAACG
>JAKSOH010000108.1 GCA_024405675.1 Victivallaceae bacterium | reverse complement strand
TTTCGATGCGCTGACGCAAAAGCGTTAGTGCTAAAAAATCGTGCAAAACTCACATAACATTGTCTTGAACTGCGACGCCCAAGTTTGCTTTGAAAGAACTTTTCGATCCAGGTAAGTTCGCGCAGAAGACGCGTCCAACATATTTATCGGACATTCTTGTATTTCCAGCGGTAACTCCAACAGTCGAGCACTGCAACATCAAGAAAATCAGTAAGCACGCCATTGGCATTCATGCCTTACTGCCCGCGCTTCCTGTTTATTGTCTGGCAGGTGAGTTCGGGAGTAGATGAATTGTGAATCCAGATTGTATTCCCGTCAACATCCATTCCAGTTTCGAAGAAATTGACTACGTCTTTTCCAAAAGCAACCCATCCATGGTTCGTCTCAATTCATCTGTCGTATCCGTCGAGGATTGATTGGTCCTTGTCATGCTGTTGAGCATGGAAGATTGCTCTTCGTAGTGTTTCCTCCACTGTTTAAGTTCAGACAATTGTTCGGGCATGACTTTGTTCTCCCAACCGCCTCGGGCCATTGTTTTCAAGGCCCTGCAATGCCTTTTCCCAGATTTGTTAGGCGTTGCCACTCATTGGCAAGTAACTTTTCATCAGTTAGTCAGTTGAAAATTATTTGCGTATAACTAAAAATTGCAAGCCCTATCTTGCAAAAAAGCAACTCGTAACGCCATTGTTTCGTGGAAATTATGGCAGGGGCTCGGATATAGTTGCCAGTCGGCAACGATTGTTCACTTCCGGAGTCCCGTTCAATAACGTGGACCTGGTTTGCAAGTCCTGCGCCATCCCATGCCTCCGCGACTCCGAAAACGGAAAAAACCATCGTCCGAGGCGTACGGATGATTGAAAAAACGGCCGTGCGGTAGTATAATTGGGAGTCGCAATTGAATTTTTTATCAAAGCTAAAAATAGTGGAAAGGGTACGCAAATGAGTTGGATCGACTGGTTGATTACTTTGATTCCCGCGGCGTTCGTGATGTTCCTCGGAATACACGTACGGCACTACATTCTCGGAGTCTCCGACTTCCTGGTGGCCGGTCGAATCGGCCGCCGCTACATGCTGACCACCTCCGACACGGTGGCCGCTCTCGGACTCGTGACCGTCGTCATGTATGTGGAAATCTACTACACGTCCGGATTCGCGCTCGCGTTCTTCCAAACCATCCTGCTACCCGTCATGGTCATCCTAAGTCTCGTTGGATTGATGACTTACAGGTTCCGCGAAACCCGCGCGATGAGTATCGGGCAGTTCATTGAGATGCGTTACAACCGCAGCCTGCGCATCTTCGCGTCTTTCCTGCGGGTGTTCGCCGACATCCTGGCCAACATCATCATGCCGGCCATCGCGGCGCGGTTCTTCATCGCCTACCTAGATCTGCCCGTCCGGCTCAACGTCTTCGGATTCCAGATCGAGACCTTCTTCCTCGTCGTCCTGGTCACGTTGATCATGGCCATCACCATGATCCTGGCCGGCGGAACCATGTCCATCCTCATCACCAACGCCGTGCAGTGCGTGATCGTGATGCCGATCCTCTGCACCTTCATCATCTTCGTGCTCGTGAAATTCAACTGGGCCACCCAGATATCCCCTGTTCTCATGGACCGCGTGTCCGGCCAGAGCTTCCTCGACCCATTCGACATCGAGCAGCTCAGGACGTTCAATCTGTTCACGTTGCTCCTGGTTCCCGTGATGCAGCAGTTCCTGCACCGTGTCAGCGGCTTGAGCGGCAGCGCCAATAGCGCCATCAGCGCCCATGAAGGCAAGATGGGCTCCATCCTCGCCTCCTGGAGCAACGCCTTCACCGTTATCTTCTACATCGTCGTCGCGCTCGACATCATCGTCGTGATGAACCACAAGGATTTCGCCGACGACGCCATGGCAATCCGTCACAACATCACGGCCAAGGTCACCGAGGAAATCGCGACTCCCGCGGAGCGGGCTGCCATCTTGAAGAAGGTCGACGAAATCGGGCCCATCAGACACGAAATCGGCAAGGACGAGAAGATATCCCAGAAAAAAACCCTTGACCACCCGGTCTTCGAGGCCGCTCACGACGTGTTCGGCCGCGAAGACGACGGTGCCGGCAACACCAAGGCCGCCAAGTTCCAGACGCCGTTCGTCCAAATGCTGCTGCCGTCCGCTATGCGCCAGATACTCCCGGTCGGCATGATCGGACTCTTCTGCCTGATGATCGTGCTGTTCATCGTATCCACCGACGACCAGCGCATCTACGGATCGGTAACCACGTTCGTCCAGGACTGCATCGTTCCGTTCATGAAGGCCGAGAAACTGACGCCGGAGCGTCACATCAAGATGATCAAGATATTCTCCATCGTCGTCGGCGTCATCTATCTCTTCGGCTCCTACTACATGTCGCAGATGGAATACATCAAGCAGTTCGTCGACGGCGCATTCGGCGTGTGGCTGGGCGGCTGCGGACCGCTGTTCCTCTTCGGTTTCTACAGCCGCTTCGGAACGGCGGCCGGCGCCTGGTTCTCCCTCGTCGGCGGATCGGCCGTCGCCCTGTTCGGTGTCGTGGTCCGCGCCAAGTGGGCCGCCGTATTCTACCCGATGCTCGCGTCCAACGGACTGGTCGAGCCGGTCGGCAAAGTCCTGCACTGGATATCCAAGCCGTTCCATCCGTGGATCGTCTGGGAAATGGGGCCCGGTTCCGAACTCACCTGCCCGATCAACGGCATCGAGTTCTACTTCCTCGCCATGGTGGTTTCCATCGTCCTCTACGTGGTGGTCTCCTGGATCACCTACCGCGAGCCGTTCAACCTCGACCAGATGCTGCACCGCGGCAAGTACGCGACCGAGGGCGAGAAACAGGTCACGTCCAAGTGGACTCTCCGCAACGTCTGGGGCAAGCTGATAGGCATCACCCCGGAATACTCATTCGGCGACAAGGTGATCGCCTGGGGCGTCTTCATCTACACCTACGGCTACAAGTTCTTCCTCTGCTTCGTGGTCGTGGTCATCTGGAACATGTTCGGCAGGTGGAACATCCAGAACTGGAGCGACTACTTCCTGGTCACCAGTTTGGTCATCCCCGGCATCGCCGCCCTCGTCACCACCTTCTGGTTCGCCTACGGCGGCACCAGCGACATCGTGAGGGTGTTCAAGGACCTCAAGAAACGCCGCGCCAATCCGGAGGCCTACATGAACGCCCTGGACAACGGCATGGTCGAGGGACATACGTCGCTCGACGACGTGGCCAAGTTCAAGAACATCGAGAACGTTGACAAGAAAGAAGAATAGTTCCTATTCCAGAGACTCACTCCCCGGCGTCTCCGCGACGCCGGGGTTTTTCTTTGACAACGGCCGGCGTCCTATATATCTTATCGTCGTGGAACGGAAAGGCGGAACATGGGTAGCTATTTCGACGATGCGCACGTGATGATGGTCATCCAGCGCATCATCACCGCGTCATCGAACTTCATGATGACGTACAACAATTCGCTAGAGTACATACGCAGCGGCTGCGTCACGATCGAATTCGGCAACGGCAGGCGCATCGAACTACGGGCTCCGGCGTGTTTCTGGATTCCGGGTGGATCCATGTTCCGGTTCGTTCTCACAGAACCCGATACGCGCGCCGAGCACATGTACATTGATTTCGATGGCGATCGCAGCCGCAAGATGCTGGCGGCGCTGTCCGAGGCATGCCCGGCGGGATTCGTGCATCCCGACGATGCCCGGCAGTTCGAACAGTCGTTCCAGGAAATGCTCCGCCTATATCGCAGCGACTGCAAGGCGAACCGCGGAGCGATTGTGGTTCAGACGGAAAATCTCGTGCGCCTGATCGAGGACTGTTGCAACCCGGAAATCGTCAAGAACCCGGACCGGCACGGCATCGACGCCCTGGCAGAGAAACTGCGCGGCAATCCGTTCTCGGGATACGACTTCCATGTCTCGGCGCAGGGGGCCGGCATCACGGAAGACCACTTCCGGAGGCTGTTCAGGGAGCGCTACGGGGCCACGCCAAAGGAATACCTGATGCGCCAGCGCATGCTCCGCGCCGCCGAGCTGTTGAAGAACACTGACATGCGCATCAAGGAGATCGAGTTCATGTGCGGGTTCTCGTCCGCGGTGGAATTCTCCC
>JAKSOH010000107.1 GCA_024405675.1 Victivallaceae bacterium | reverse complement strand
GACGGCGATGCAGTTGACGCCTTTCCCAAGCAATTCGCCGACCTTGACGCGGTTAAACGATTTCGGTCCGGCGGCGGGATCCGGATATTGTCCGCGGGTGGCTTCCTTGCCGTTCACCCAGGCAACGAAATCCGTGTCGGATGAAATCAGCAGCTCCGCGTCATCATGGAATCCGCTGCTTTCGAATGAATAACGGAAGGCCACGTATTGGTCGATGGTTTCTACATCGGTCCAGATGGGAATCGCCGCGGGAGGAAATGACTTCATTTCTTGTTTTCCCTAGAATATCCGCCCGGAACTACTGCTATCGCAACCACCGGACTGGATACCTTGACCGATTTGAGATTAAGTTCCGCCTTGAGAAAATAACGTCGTTCTGCGCCCTTGGAAATCACAAGTCGGTCTATGAAATCCAGCTTCTTTTCGATTATGACCTGGTTCCCAGGCTCAAGTGTCAGAGGGTAACGCTGTTCGGTTTGCGGTTCGAGATCGCCGACCGGAAGCCATTCCGATTCGTCTGGACTGTCTGTTCCGGGATACCATATCTGGCAGTCGACCAGGATATTGTCATCCTCCTTGTATCTCCAGTCGGGGATCGTGACGGACGAATTGCCACTATTGGTGAGTTTGAAGCGCACCGAGTTGTCCTTGTTCTGCACGAGCGTTCGCGCCCCCACCATTTCCAGATCCAGGGAATATCCGGACAACTCCTTGAAATTGCCGGCGTCGCTCATTCCGGCTGCTAGTTTCACCCGTTCTTCGCCGGTCCTGACGCACCCGGCCGCGATCATTGCAATCAAGACGGCAACCAGTGTTCTTTTCATTCCAGTTCCCCCTCGTATTTCTTCTTGAAGGCCTCCAGCTTCAGCGCCAACATCTCCCTGCGGGTTTCGTCCTTCTCGAATATCAGTTCGCGAATTATCGCTTCTTGCTGTTTCTTCCTGAAATACGAGCGCCAACTGGCGGTGGACTCCAGGACGGCCTGCTCCTCGTTGTCATACAGCTGATGTTCTACGAGAATCTTGCTTATCTCGGGCGTCGGGTCACGGGATAGGAGATCGCGGACCAGCTCGAAGGCATTGTCTCCATCGCCGTTGTTAGCCGCGGCGATGCAAAGCCTGATCGAGTGCGAGACGATGTTGTCGTTCGGCAGTTCGTCGTCATTGAGCAATTCGCCGATTGCCCGCGCGGCGTTTGGGCTGTTCAATGCCAGTTCCAGCAATGTCAGCAGTTGCGCTGGAATCGTTTCCTTTTTCTTCGCGACGAACGGTCTAGGCGTCGCCACGATTGTCTTGCCCAGCAATTTATCCAGATCGGACGCCAGCGCGCCTTGACTTATTCCAAGCAATTTTGACGCCTCGGTCAAATAGGCCTCTCGCATCGAATCCATCGGAATGAGCTTCAGATATCCAAGCACCGCCTTGGCGGCCTCTCCCAACTGGGCCGGATCCGAGAAATCATGTTGCTCCCGCAGTAAGTCGATCAGTCTGACAAGCCATGGCATTGCATCGCCAATCGCCTTCGTCACGGCCTCGGCCCCGCCCTTGGAATACAATTCATCGGGATCCTTTCCGCCTGGAATTACAATGGCCCTGACGTCCATGGACAACGGCAGGAGAATTTCCGTCGCCCGCATGAACGCCTTCTTTCCGGCGTCGTCGGCGTCGAAGGCGAGCGCTATGCGCTTGGTGTATCTTCCTAGCAACCTCGCCTGCTCCTCCGTGAACGCCGATCCCAGCGGAGCCACGGCATAGCCATGCCCCGCCCGGTGAAAAGCGATAGCATCCATCTGTCCTTCGCAAATGATGGCCATGCCGATGTTTCCTATCTCCTTGCGCGACTGGGAAAGGGCGTACATAGTCCGACTTTTCTTGAACACCGGACTCTCCGGCGAGTTGACGTACTTGCGCCCGTCTTCCGGCTTGGGAACGATCGACCTCGCGCTGAAACCGACGACCCTGCCGATTTCGTTTTCAATCGGGAACACCAGTCGCCCGCGGAACATGTCGAAGACCTTGTGAGGATCCTTGTTGGAACGGCAGGCGGCTCCGGACGCGATAATCTCTTCATCGGAAAACCCCAGTTGGCGACAGTAGTCCACGGCGTCTGTCCAGTTCATCGACGCGGCTCCAATCTTGAACTTCTCAACTGTTGCCGCGTCAAGGCCGCGACCGGCCAGATAGGCCGCGACCGGCGAATCGGGATGCTGGCGCAGTTCGCGCTGGAAGAAGGAGCACAACTCCGCGTTGATACGATATATCCTCTCCCTGTGTCCGGCCTCGCGACGATCCTCGTCGGATTCGTAGGCTTTCTCGGGGATCACCACGCCGGCCCGCATCGCCAGACTGCGCACTGCGTCGACAAACGTCAGGTTGTCCTTCTCCATGACGAATCTAAACACGTCGCCGCCCTTGCCGCATCCGAAGCAATGGAATGTCTGTCGACCGGCGTCGACATGAAACGATGGGGTCTTCTCCTGATGGAACGGACAAAGACCTTTGAAAGAATTACCACCGGATTTCTTGAGTTTGACCGTGGCGCCGATTATGTCGACGATGTTGCAACGTGTGCGGATCTCCTCGATGATCTCGCTGGCTATCGCGCCCATTTGCGCAATTCTCCCGCGCCGCTATTTCCTAAGCGCGGAGATGCGCTGCGATGCCTCCGCTCGGTACGGGGCGAATTCGTTGCGGTTGCTGGTCATCTTCACGAATTTGCCATACGTGTCCACTGCAAGCGGCTTCATGTTGCACGCATCGAAGAATCTGGCGGAACTGAGCATGATCATCGGGCGGTCGCTTCCAGTCTGGCGCGCCTTTGCGAAGACGCTTCTTGCCCCGATTACATCTCGCTTGAGCCACAGGCAGACGCCGAGCTGGTTGAGATATTCCGGGGAGTTTGCGAATCCCAACTTTCCGTACTCACGCAAGTATTTCTCCGCATTCGGGTCTTTCGTCCCAGCCGTGAGATTGCACAACAACACCAGCACATCCGGATCGTCCGGACGCAGGTTGTGCGCCTTCTCCAGCACCTCGATGGCCTTCTGCTTTTGCGCGGAATCACGATACAACAGCCGTCCGTACATATACAAGGCGGTGAAGTTGTTCGGCGCCACCCGAGCCGCATGTCCAGCGCGGTTCGTGGCCTCGTCCAGATCATCGCGCTTTTCGGCCGCCGATGACGCAATCAGTAGCGCGATGACATTGTCTGGAGCCAACTCCAGAACCTTGGCTGCATCAGACTCCGCCTGCTGCCAGTTGCCAGCCGCAGCCGCCGCGCGTGCCGACGAGAGAAGCTCCTTCTCCTGTTTGCCGGAACAACCGGACACTAACAACGCGACTGCGACAACCAAACCGATGAACCTTGCGGTCATATCCGAACCTCCGGGGATTGATGATTTAAATGCCATTTCAGGAATATAGTTCGGTGCCCCATGCGTTTCAACCATTCGCAACACAAAAAACGCGCCCGGCGCGCAAATACGCAAACCGGGCGTGTTTCGACAATCTATGTCGTGGTTATTCCGCTTCGATTTCCTCGATTTCCCTGGCGCTATCGACAGTCAGGCTCTTGTCCTGATTGAACTCGGCGCTATCGGAGAGGATAAGAATGCCGGCGCGGCTTGCGGAGCTGAGCGCCTTGTAGGCGACCTTCATCTTGCCTTCGGTGATCTCGATCGGCTTGCGGACCTTGGACCACGAATTGGACGGAATCTTATCGCCCTTCTTGACCTTGCCGTCGCCGAACGTTCCGACCTTCTTGTCGTTGATGAGCAGGTCGAACTTGCGCCATCCCTCGTTGCGGTTCTCGACGAGAACCCAGCCGTAGTAGGTGCCGTTCGGAATCTCAAAATCGCCCTCCATGATGCTACCCTTGACCGGGCAGTACAGGATTGCCGGCTTTCCGTTTCCAACCCAGTCACCGCGTTCCGGCAGGTTTACCGGCTCGATGCGATACTCGGCCGCAAAAGATGCAATCCCGGCGATTGCGACAAGCGCTGCGATAAATTTCTTCATTTCATGTCCCCTTTTTTTGTTATTGTTTCAGGCTATTCGGCCTCGATTTCCTCGATTTCCCTGGCGCTATCAACGGTCAGGCTCTTGTCCTGATTGAACTCAGCGCTATCGGAGAGAATGAGAATGC
>JAKSOH010000106.1 GCA_024405675.1 Victivallaceae bacterium | reverse complement strand
GGTCGCCCCGGTGACCGTGCGCAATCGGCTTACGGCGTTCCTAATGCTCGGCCAGTTCCGCATCGATGGAGATCCCGTTCCAGAGTGGATCGGCCAGATCGAAGACGAACACCAGCGGAAACGCATGCTCGACAACTACGAATCGCTGGCGTCGTTCAGCCGCGCAAGGCTGAACGGAATCATCGGACTGTTCCGCTCACTCATCGACTACGTGGTCATCCGCGAGCTGGCGGTGCTCCAGGAGGACCGGCTCTACGACAACATCGTGAGCTACATACGCGGTCAGCTCAGGAGCGAGATAAAGCTTCCGGACATGGCGAGAAAACTGGGGAAAAGCGTGTCCACGCTCTCCCAGTATCTGCGCAAGAAACACGGAACGAGCTTCAAATCCCTTGTCACCGAGTTCCGGTTGGAACTGGTCGACCAATTCATAAAGGAGCATCCCGACTCGTCGATCGCGGAAATCGCCGCTGCGAGCGGATACAAGTATCAGTTCTACTTGTCCAGGATATTCAAGAAACAACGTGGCATCGCACCCGGCGTGTACCGGGAGCAGTTCAGAGGTCGCAGGTAAGCGCCAGCATGCGCTCCTCGAGCAGCTGACGGTAGCGCTCTGTCTCCTCCTTGGAGATGTCCGGAGGAATTCTCACGGGTTCCCCGATTTCAAGAGTCAGTTTCGCCCCCGGCTTCGGTATTTGGAAATTGTCCCAGCTTCCCAGCTGCCAGTACTTGGAATAGTTCAGAATAGTCGGGCAGATCGGCGCCCCGGTCACGCTGGCCAGCTGGACAGCCCCGGGAGCCACGCGGTATTTAGGTCCGCGCGGTCCGTCCGGAGTGAGGATGACGTTGAATCCGTCCTTGAGTGCGTCCAACGCCTCACGCTGCACCGCGATTCCACGCTTCCTCGATGATCCGCGCACGCAACGCAAATGGAAGAACGACACGAAATCCACCAGGTACTGCCCGTCGCGCGACGTGCTGACCATCGCCGCGGTATGCTCCGTCGTCTCGCGGTCGAACACCATCGGCATGTACAGGAGCCGGTTGTGCCAGGCGAGCGCAATCGTCCCGCGCGGATGATTGTTTGATCCAAACGGGTCGTGCACCTCGAACTTGAACAGGCAATGAAACGACAGCTTGAGCAGTTGCGCGGGCAGGAAATAGATCCAGCGCGGAAGCTTCTGCTGGTTTCGGAACCATTTCTTCAGTCGTCCCATTCCGTCACCTCCTGGATTTGCATTTTTCGGCCAGCACACATTCGCCGCAGTTCGGTTTCGCAGCCGAACAGATTGCGCGGCCGTGGAAAATTATCATATGGGAGAGATTCGTCCACTTTTCCGGCGCCACTCTAGCCGTGACATAGCGTTCGATCTCCTCCGGGGTGGAGCCGGCGGCCGGGTCCAGCCGACCGATTATCCGCTTCACATGGGTGTCTACCGGGAAACCCGGTATGCCGAACGCATTGCCGAGCAGCACGTTGGCGCTCTTGCGCCCCACTCCGGGAAGCTTTAGCAACTTGTCCATGTCACGCGGCACCTCGCCACCGAAATCGTCAAGCAGCATTCTCGATGCGGCGCGTATCGACTTAGCCTTGGCCTTTCCAAGTCCGCACGGACGGATGATCTCCTCAATCCTCTCCTCAGTGAGTTTTGCCATGGAACTGGCATCCGGGGCGATTGCGAAGAGCTTTTCCGTCACCAGGTTGACGCGGTCGTCCCTGCATTGGGCGGAGAGGACCACGGCCACCATCAACTGAAACGGACTGGCATGTTTCAACGGGCAGCGGCATTCGCCGTACACGCCGTGAAGACGTTCCTCGAGCCAGCCGTAGAACGAACGGTTCATCGGGACAACGGCGCCGACACCGATTCGACGGTTATGACAACCGGATACTCCTTGTCGCCATTTTCCGTGGTGAGAACGGTGCCAACGATGCTGGACTTCTGTCCACGGCGAGCTCCTACTATCTCCTCGCTGGAGCGCGCCGCGAGTTTCCTGCCCCTGAACTCGACATACCAGTTTCCAGCCTCGTCCTGGTCGACGACACCATTTATCATGATGCGCTTGTCCAAGAACGTCCTTTCCGATCCGGCGGCGAAATCCTCCAGCCGCACCTTGTCCGTCGGCCGGTCGGCCATCAATGGTTCCAGCAACATTATGCATCCCACCGCGATGGCTCCGGACACCACGGTGCACGGAAGACCGATCAGTAGCCACCGGAGAAAGGTCATGCGGTCGCCAGGAGCGCGCTTCTCAACCATTCCGAGCGCGACAATGTTCGCCGTGCTGCCGATCATTGTTATGTTGCCGCCAAAACAGGCTCCGAACAACAAGGCCCACCAGAGCGGCATGTCCTTGATATTGACGGAAAGCTGTTCGATCACCGGAGAGAATGCCGCCACGAATATGACGTTGTCGACGAACGCCGAGCCGACTGCGGAGACGCAGAAGATGAACGGTACGAGCGTCGTCATTGTCGTTCCGCAGATGCGGGAGAATCCGTTGGCCATCACCTTGTCCACGCCGGCATGGGCGATGGTTCCGGCAACGGCGAAGAGCAGCATAAAGAAAAGCAAAGTCCACCAATCCACATCGCGCTCGGTGTAATGGCGGGCGCGGGTCGGCCTGAGAATCATGACGATGCCGGCGCAAACGAGCGGAGCCACCAGGAGCACGCTGTTGCCGGAAAGTCCGAGCCATCCCTCCACCTGGTGGTGGGAGGCAATGGCTATGACGGCCAGGATAAGCAGCGCGAGGCCGCTGCGGTACGGAACATCCACCTTGGGCGCCAGCGAAAGACCGGCCTCCTCGCGAGCCTTCATGCGGACATCGAATTCATCAAGTTCGCGCTTATAGTATATCAGCGTGATGACAATCACGGACACCAAGGCGACGAGCATGATGGGAAATGACCACATCATGAAGTCGCCGAAACTGAGCCCGCCCTTGTTGCCGATATATATTCCGACCGGGTTGCCCATCATGGTGCCGGAGCTGCCGACATTGGTAGCCAGCACGGCGATCAGAATGAACGGCGTGGGACTTATCTTCAGCCGTCCGCACACCTGGAAAATCAGAGTCGACACGAATATGATGGAAGTAACCTCGTCCACGGCGCAGGCCAGCAACGCCGAGGCCACGCTGGTGACTGCGATAAACTTGCGGCCGCTCAACTTGGGAATGGAGACAATGCGCTGCACAATCCAGGTGAAGAAACCGAGATCCTTCAACGCGCCGACGATTATCATCATGCCAACGAGGAACATGATGACTTCCAGCGAACTCGATGCCACGAACCCGTGTATTGTCAGGCATTTCGTAAAAATCAGCACGGCGAGGCCGATGAAAGCCACTGCGAGACGGAATCCCCAGAAGAACAAGGTTCCGAAGATGATGGCAATGAACACAGAAACGGACAGCGACTGGGGCTGTGTCAGCACCCCGCTCTCCGTTCCCGCTATGCCGAGAAGCGAACTTACGCCGATCATGACGGCGAAACGCCAGATCATTCCCCACAATGACAAACGCTGAACATCGGAATTGCTTTCCATAGTTAACCTCCCAAAGCGGATTTACTTCAATCGGGCAGACAAAAAGCGCAGGCAGTTCGGCGCTAAATCCAGAACAAATGAGAACAGAAGTCGTTGATTTCGACCATGCCGACGAATTTTCCGGAATCGGTTATGGCAATCTCCCTGACCTGCTCCATTATAAACGTCTTGGCGAGCTGCACAGCGGGGACGTTGACTTCCGCCGTGACGATTGTGTTCATCGCATCTCCGACCTTGGTGTCGGACGCCTTCTCGAGTACTTCCGTGAACTGCGTGAACTCGACGAGCGGTCCCAGGTCCTCAGTCCAGAGCAAATGTTCCGGCAAACAGAATTTAAGCAAATCGCACGGAGAAAGAGCTCCCAGCAGATTGTTGTTCTCGTCGAGAACCACCAGCGTCGAGACGTTGCTCTTGAAAAGCAATTCAATGGCATATTTCAGCGTGTCGCTCTCCTTGAGCGTATGGGCCGGCCATTTCTTCATGTCCCCCGCCTTGATCAAGTTCGGAAGCGCGCCGTCGCCGCGGTCGCGCAACGGCGCGCCCTCGCTGCTCTCGGCGGCGGGCGAGACGCGCTCGACGATGGTCTTCTCGAGGGGCTTCAC
>JAKSOH010000105.1 GCA_024405675.1 Victivallaceae bacterium | reverse complement strand
GTACTTGTCCATCATGTTGTTGTCGCGCAGCATCTGCGTGTTCGCCGTGAGCGCCCCGCCCGGCATCGGCGAGAAGATGATCTCGGGCGACACCTGCATCGATTCCGGCGGCATGAAATACTTGTCCATGCACTGCTTGAACACTTTCTCGACCTTCATGATCTTCTCCGGATCGATGTCGAGCGTGTAGTCCGTTCCGCGCAGGCGGTGGTACATCGTCAGGATGTCCGCCTCGCAGGTGCCGCCGGAGAGCGGCGCCATGGCCAGGTCGATGACGTCGGCACCAGCGGAGATGGCCGCCCAGTTGCAGGAGACCGCCATGCCGGCCGTGTCATGCGTGTGGAACTGGATTTCCTTGGCCCCCTGTCCGAACGTGGCGTCGAGCAGACGGCGGGCCTGGCGCACCGTCTCGTAGACGGTCGCCGGAGTGCTGGTGCCGCTGGCGTCCTTGAAGGCCAGGCTGTCGAACGGAATGCCGGACTTGATGATCTCGACGAGACGGTCGATGTAGAATTTCGGCGTGTGCGCGTAGTCGTTCTCGAGCCCCGGCGCCAGTCCCATCATCGTGACGGTTACCTGGTGCTTGAGCCCGCAGGCCGCGATCGCCTTTCCGGAGACGTCGAGGTTGCGCACGTCGTTGAGCGCGTCGAAGTTGCGAATCGTCGTGATCCCGTGCTTCTTGAAGAGCTTGGCGTGCAGCTTGATGATGTCGGTGCTCTGCGAGGAGAGGCCCACCACGTTGACGCCGCGGGAGAGCGTCTGCAGGTTGACGTCCGGTCCCACGGTTTCGCGCCACTTGTCCATCATCTCGAAGGCGTCCTCCTGGCAGTAGAAGTAGAGCGCCTGGAAACGGGCGCCGCCGCCGATCTCGATGTAGTCGATGCCGGCCTTCACCGCGGCGTCGAGCGCCGGCAGGAAGTCGTCGGTCTTGACGCGGGCGCCGAGACAGGACTGGAATCCGTCGCGGAACGAGCAGTCCATGAACTTGATTTTCTTGAGAGACATTTCGTGTTTACCTTTCTATGTTCCTAGATCATGACGATTATTTCGTTTCCATCTCGACGACGACCGCGGCGACCGCGGCGAGCTCCGCGTCGTCCCCCGGGGCCTTCGGCGCCTTCTTCTCCGGCTCCGCCTTGTCCAGCAGTCCGGCGAACGGCGCCAGGATCCTGGTCGTCAGATTCATCGCGCCGATCATAATATCGTTATCAAGGTGAGCACTTTTGATGAGCAGGAAGCAGAACACCACTCCCATCCCGCACACCATCAGCTTCAGCGCACCGTAGATAAGCTCACTGTTGCTCATGCATCACTCCTTGATTGGTTATCGATTGGAACAAGACATTCCTTTTACAGCCTTAGGGACGCGGTCCGGCGAAGGATGCGCGTCAGGTCTTGATAATATAGCATCCGAGGGGAATTTTCTCCATGTAATTAATGACGGATTTCATGTAGAAAAACGCATGCGGCGCGGCCGGGCGGCGGGACCGGCGATATTCCGGCCTCCAACGCGCCGCGGGGTTGCAAAAACATCCGCGCCGGTTAAATTTGTCCATGTGCAACCGATGTGTCCTGTCGAAATGGGAAACTGCCTATGTCATTGAAATCCAAGATGCTCCGCGTTTTGGCCGCGGTGCTTGTGCCGTCCCTCATGCTGGCCATGGTGTCCGGATGCGGCAAGTCGGGGAAGAAGCGGACGCTGGTCATGGTCTGCAACGCCGCCTTCCCGCCGTTCGAACTGGTGAGGGAAGGCGAGATCGGCGGAATCGATCCGGACATCGTCCGCGAGATCTGCGAACGCAACGACTACGAACTCAAGATCGAGGACATGCCGTTCGGCTCCGTCATCGCGGCGGTCCAGACCGGCAAGGCGGACGTGGCCGCCTCCGGCATCACCGTCACGGACGAACGCCGCAAGATGATCGACTTCACCGATCCCTATGTCACCGCGCGCCAGCGCATCATGGTCCGCAAGGACGCCGGGGAGTTCAGCATCGAATGCCTCGACACCAACCTGATCGGAGTCCAGGAGGGGACCACCGGCGACATGTTCGTCACGAAGCACTACCGGGAGCCGGAGCGCTACAAGAACGTTCCGGAGGTGGTGCAGGCCCTCAAGACCAGGAAGGTCAACGCGGTGGTCGTGGACGAGGAGCCGGCCAGGGCGGAGGCCGCCGCGAATCCGGACCTCGTGCTGCTCTCCGTGCCGCTCGCCACGGAGGACTACGCGTTCGGCATTTCCAAGCGCCGTCCCGATTTGCTCAACATGTTCAACGTCACGCTGCGCCAGATGAAGGCGGACGGCACGCTGGACCGGATCATCGCCGAGGCGAGAATCAGGTGCGCCTCCAACGACGCCGACGCGTTCGACGGCGGGCTCCTCGACAGGATCAAGGCCGACTTCAAGCTCAATTTCGTCAACGGGAACCGCTACCGGTATCTCCTGAACGGATTCGGCGTGACGATGCTGGTCACCGTGCTGTCCGTGCTGCTCGGCATACTGCTCGGCTTCCTCGTCGCCATCGTCCGCAGCACCCACGACATGACCGGGACCCACGTCGTCGCGGACGCCGTCTGCCGGTGCTATCTGGTCGTCATCCGCGGGACGCCGGTGGTCATCCAGCTGCTCATCATCTACTTCGTCATATTCTGTTCGCTGGACGTCAGCAAGATACTCGTGGCCGTCACCGCGTTTGGCATCAATTCCGGAGCCTACACCGCCGAGATCATCCGCGCCGGGATCATGTCCCTGGACCGGGGGCAGATCGAGGCGGGGCGCAGCCTGGGGCTGTCCTACCGGCAGACCATGCTGCGGGTCATCCTGCCGCAGGCGCTCAGGAACGTCCTGCCGGCGCTGGGCAACGAGTTCATCGTCCTCCTGAAGGAGACCAGCGTATCGGGATTCATCGCGCTGGAGGATCTCGCCAAGGGCGGCGACATCATCCGGAGCCAGACCTACAACGCTTTCCTGCCGCTGATGGCGGTCGCCGTCATCTACCTGGCGGTCGTCATGTTCTTCTCCAGGCTGCTCGGCAACCTGGAGCGCGGACTGCAGAAGAAAAACCGGAAATGAGAAGGGCAACCGGACATGGAAAACACTGACAACACCGCGCCGCTGTTCAAGATCAGGAACATCGTCAAGCGCTTCGGATCCGTGACCGCGGTCGACGACGTCTCGCTGGACATCCGGCGCGGCGAGGCGCTGTTCATCGTCGGATCGTCCGGATCGGGGAAGAGCACGTTCCTGCGCTGCCTCAACTTCCTCGAGATACCGGATTCCGGAACCATCCGGTTCGACGGAGCCGAGGTGGCCGCCGGGGACAGGACGCTGGACGCCTACCGATCCCTGGTCGGGATGGTGTTCCAGCACTTCAACCTTTTCCCGCACCTGACCGTCCGCCGGAACATCACGCTGGCCCCGCTGCTGACCGGAAGGATGACTCCGGAGGAGGCCGACGACACGGCCTCGACGCTGCTGCGCAGGGTGGGGCTGGCCGACAAGAGCGAATCGTATCCCGACCAGCTTTCCGGCGGCCAGAAACAGCGGATCGCCATCGTCCGGGCGCTGGCGATGCGCCCGGAGGCGCTGCTCTTCGACGAGCCGACGTCCGCCCTCGACCCGGAAATGGTCGGGGAGGTGCTGGGCGTCATGCGCGAACTCGTGAAGGACGGGATGACCATGGCGGTGGTGACGCATGAGATCGACTTCGCCTGCGAGCTCGCCGACCGCATGATCTTCATGGAGAAGGGGAGGATCCGCGCGCAGGGCACGCCGGACGAAGTGGTCCGCCATCCCGCCGACAGCCGGATCGCGGAATTCTTCACGCGTCTGGCCGACAAGCGCCGGTAGGGTCCCGGGGCCGCGGGGCGCCTGCGGAAGGAGACTACCGGTTCCCGCCGTCCGCCGGCAGTTTCACGTCGCCGCAGGAGAACCTGCGCGTTCCGTCTCTTGTCTCGATCACCATCGAACCGTCCGGGGCGATGTCTGAAAACACCCCGCGGATCTCGGCGCCCAGCGGGTCGATCGCCGTCACCGCCGTTCCCATCAGCCGGTTCTCCCGTTTCCATTCGGCGAGCACCTCTTCCTTCGAGGAAAGGTATCTGGCGTGGTATCCGGCGAGTTTCCCTGCGATGCGGTCGGCCACCGTCCGGATGTCGAAGGACCGTCCGGTTTCCTGCAGCATCGACGTCGCCGGATCTCCGGATTCCGCCAGGTCGTCGCGCGTCGA
>JAKSOH010000104.1 GCA_024405675.1 Victivallaceae bacterium | reverse complement strand
GACGGCCGCATCGAGACGACCGTCGTCAAGGCCAAGGAGGCCCGTCGGTTCGCCGACTCCCTCGTCACCATCGGCAAAAAGGCCGACTTGCACCATCGCCGTATCGCGGTGGCCAGGCTCCGCAACCAGGACGCCGTCCGCAAGCTCTTCAACGAGATCGCCCCGGGATTCGCCGGACGCGAGGGCGGATACACCCGCATCTACAAGCTGGGAGCCCGTCGCGGCGACGCCGCCGAGACCTGCATCCTCGAGCTCGTGGAATACGGCGAGGCCGCGGCCAAGGAGACCGAGAAGAAGGACGAATAGCCGTCCGTCCCAAGGCAACCGCCGGAGCCCGTTTGGAGAAAATCCAACCGGGCTCTTTGTCTATCGCCTCCCTTGCCTGACGATGCGCTTCGGGAAACGCCGGTGCCCCTCGCATTTCGAATGGAAAATCATTAACAAAAGTGAAATTATGAAAAAAAGCATTGTTTTCCTGCTGGGTTTCGCGATCGTTTCGCTTTTCGCCGCAGAACAGCCTGCGCTGACCGTTCGTTTCGATCAGGAAAACGGTCGCATCAGGAAATCCCTGCACGGCAGCAACTACATGCCGTCCATCATCGGCGCCAATCGCGACAAGGATTTCCAAGCGCTGCGTTTCACCTATTGCCGGACGCACGACCAGGCGCTCTGCAACCCCGGACAGCGCATCGTCGACACGCATTTCATCTTCCCCCGCGAAGACGCCGATGCCGCCGATCCGAAAAATTACTACTTCGCGGCGACCGACCATCTCCTGAACACCTTGGTCCGCAACGGGGGCGCGGCCTATTACCGCCTCGGAACCAGCATCGAAAACACCGCCGGCACCGCGCATTTCAACACCCTGCCCGTCCGTGACGCCGAACAGTACGCGAAAATCTTCGCCGGAATCATCCGGCACTACAACCACTCCTGGAACAACGGGTTCGAAATGAAAATCCCGTACTGGGAAATCTGGGGCGAGCCCAACAACATCCCCTGCCTGTGGGCGGGGACGAAGGAGGAGTTCATCCAGTTTTTCGCGACCGTGCTGGAACATCTGAAAGCCGAGTTCCCCGACGAGAAGATCGGCGGCCCCGGACTGACCTGGCCGGATCCCGAATGGATAAATCCGCTGCTGGCGGAATGCAAGAAACGCGGCGTCACCCCCGACTTCATCTCGTTCCACACCTACGTCGACAAGCCGGAAGTCATGGTGCAACTGGTCGGGGACTGCCGCGCCATCCTCGATGCCGCCGGCTGCCAAGAAACGGAGGTACACCTCAACGAATGGCATTATCTGCGGGGGAAATGGGCCGAACTGACTGCTGAAACGGACGACTCCGCCTACGACGACCTGACCCGTGGAGTTTCCGGAATGTGGGGAATCGATTCCGCCGCTTTCAACGTCGCGATGGTCGCGCTTTTCCACGACGTCCCGCTGGACGTGGCATGCTATTACGGTTTCGGCATGTCGGGCAACGCCGGAACCTGGGGATTCTACCGGCACGGCCGGAGGAAAAACAAGACTTTCCACTCGATGAAGATGATCGGGGAATTTGTAAACACCTATGAACGGAGGGTTCGGTGCGAAAGCGCCCTCCCCGGCATCTACGCGCTCGCCGCATTCAACGCCGACCGGAGCCGCGGCGCCATATTGCTCTCGGACTACCGGAGCAAGCTCAATCGTGTCAAACTCCGTCTTGCGGGCCTGCAGGAAATCCGCAACCTCGAAATCGTCCGCCTGGACCAGAACAACGACGAGAACAAGGATACGGCTGAAATCAAGGACGGGCTGCTCACGCTCGGCAAGGACAATGGCGATTCCGCCGTGTGGCTGATCCGTTTCGACGTCGTACCATAGCGAGATACCGACACGAGGTGAGCGCATCATCCCGATCGGCGCGAACTTCTCCGGCGAGTCCGGACGGCTATGCCGTGAGGAAACGGAATCGCTGTCCCGAACAGGCAATCGCAGATACTTCCCCGTTGATGAAATCCAACCGGCATGGCACAACGGAATGAACTTTCGTTGTCGTTCGACGGAACGCCGAAAACTCGGACCAGGCACTCTTGAAACAATGCAGGGGATATGTGAGCAAGGTCATCCTCCTTCCCGATAGTAGCCAGCACATGGATGTAGCCGAGCGACTGTCCGCGGAGAATCGGAACATGCGGGGTGACTGATGAACTTTTGAATGAAATGTCTCTTATCTCGCGCCACAAGCGTTTGCATATGCGTGACCTGTCATGTAATTTCATTGCGCGTGTAATATAAGTTCTTTTACAATCCGATGAAGGGGTTGACATGAATACAGACTACCAGCAAGACAATAACATTTTACGCGAAACAGTTTTAGCGGCGGCCAACGCCTCCGTAGGCGTCGTGACCGTTGACGGCGGAACCGACACAGTCGTCATCAACAACGTGACCTACACAGGGACCAAATACTCCCAGAGCCAGATAGCGCAGGCACTATCCGACAATTCGACCGTGGCGGCGCGCGGAATCTCCTGCTCTGCGTCACTGTCGGTGTCCGACTCAGACAAAATTCTAGTTGTCGAAGACATCTCGATATGCGGCGGTTCCATTTACCTAGGAGATGGCGGCGCCATCGACAACGCAGGCACGATATCGATTTACACCGGAACTTTCACCGACAACTATGCCTACAACGGCGGGGCAATCTACAATGCAGGCGTGGCAACCATCGTCAGCAGCTACTTCGGTGACAACACGGCCACATATGGTGGCTCGATAGACAACGAAGGAGATATCTACGTAATCGGCTGCACTTTCGCTGGTAGCACGTACACACATATACTCACCTACGGCACGGCGACCTTGACCAACTGCATCTTCTTCGACAACCTTGGCGGATGCATAGCTAACCGCGGCATAGCCACCATCACCGGCAACACCTTCGCCGGCAACTATGACGTTTACGGCGGTGTTGTTTCCAACTCCGGCACGGCGACCTTTTCCAACAGCACTTTCTCAAACAACGAGGCAAACTCATTCGGCGGCGCGATATACAACAAAGGCATGGGAACCTTCTCCGCCTGCATCTTCTCGGGAAACTCGGCCTCTCTCTTCGGGGCCGCGATATGCAACATCAATACTACCGGCAGCCCCTTGGATACCATCATCAGCGTTGACGGATGTACTTTCAGCGGCAACATTTCCCAATCAGGCGGAGCGATTGCCAACAACGCCGTGGCGATGATTACAAACTGTGTCTTCGCCACCGAAACCGACACGATTGACAACGAAGGAGCCATGTACATTGGCGGAACCATCTGGACCGCGGCCAACATCACGTCGGTCATTGAGATTTTTGTCGAGGCGGAGACCGAACTGGTGCTAGATATCTCCGTCTATGACGAAACGATGACCACAGAGTTGCTCACCGATTACGACACCATGTTTAACACCTTCCAGCAGAATCTCGCCATCACCATCAACGTGGGGACGAACCAAGCCGTCGGGGCTTACGTTCTCGCCACCGGGGCATCGGGCTTCGACACTAGCAAGGTCGTCTCCGTCATCTGCGGCGAAACGGAAATCGGGTCGTTCAAACTGGAATCCGGCATGAGCTCATTCCTGGTCGAAGGTTTCACCTATTCCCTGTCCATCGACGATGACCAAATGGTGTTGGAAATTCTGGCTCCCAGTATCGGCATCGTGACGGCCGATGGCGGGACGGATACCGTTGTCATCGACGATGTCACCTACACGGGGAAACCCTATGCCCGGAACGACATCCAGACTGCGCTTGACGAGATGGAGACAGTGGTGGCGCAGGACGTCTCCCATGCCGGAACCGGACTGGTCGCCGGCTCCGGAGTCAACAAGGTGTTCATCGCCGATGGGATCGAGATAGCCGACAGTTCGGCAGGTACCGGCGGTGCGATTTACAATGCCGGAACGGCGAAAATCACTGGCAACACCATCTCCGGCAACGCGGCCGATCTCGGCGGCGCCATCGGCAACGATGGCGGCACGGCGACCATCTCCAACAATACTTTCGCAAACAACAACGCCGGCACCTGCGGAGGAGCAATATACAACACGTCCGGCACAGTCTACGTGACGGACAACTGCTTCTCCGGCAACACAGCCAATGCCGGCGGTGCCATCGGCAACGACGGCGGTACCGCGACCATCTCCGGCAACACTTTCGCAAACAACAACGCCGGCACCGGCGGAGCGATATACAATTCAGCCACTGCGACCATCTACGTGACGGACAACTGCTTCTCCGGCAACACAGCCAATGCCGGCGGTGCCAT
>JAKSOH010000103.1 GCA_024405675.1 Victivallaceae bacterium | reverse complement strand
GAACCGTTACACCGCCATCGGCGAAGTCTACAACGTTACTTGCGACCGCGCCGTGACCTTGAGAAGATACGTCGAGCTTTGCGCCGAGGCCGTTGGAACCAAGGCCAACATTGCCTGTCTGCCGCTTGATGAGATGTTGGAGAAATACAAGGGCGTATGCGGGCCGATTAATCTGAGATTCCTGTCCTACCACATGTGCCATTCCAACCAAAAGGCAAGGACCCAGATTCGCTGGACTCCGAGTTGCACCGCAGAGAAAATCATCATGGACACGGCCCGCTGGGCCGCGACCCTGAAGTAGGTACGCCAAGTGCGAAGGTTGCCATTGCATCTGGCCTCCGCGACACTGCTGTTTGCGTGCGGTTGCGGCCGAAACGACTCGACTAAGGCTTCGCCGATGGTTGACAGCGCCCCCGGACAGTTGCGCGGCGGACGCGTGGTTGGTTTGGTGACGGTAAGAGGGGGGATGGTGACAAGGGCTCTTTCGTCCGGAGAGAAGGTTTCCACAGGTGAGGCGGTGCTGGCGTTTGACGACCGCGACTGGTCCTATCGGCGGGAAATGTTGTCATCCCAGTTGGAGGAGCAGGAAGTACTCGTTTCCTCCAAGGAACTTTTGCTTCATCTCAAGAATCTGGATCCGCTTCCAGGAGAATACCGCAATCTAAAGTTCAAACGGGCGGCGGCCAGCGAGAAGCTCGGGCGTCTTCAGCACGAGCTCGAGGTGTACAAGAAACTGCATCGCAACAATATCGTCTCCGACCTGACGTACAGGGAAAAGATGCAGGACTTGCGCGATGCGGAGACCGAGGTGGCCAGCAAGGACAACGATCTGAAGATTCTCAACGGCGGGCTTGAGAATCTCTATGTTACCATATCAAGGCAAGAACTTCAGCTTGAGCGTATCCGTTTGGGCGAGCGGAAACGGGAACTTGCAGAGCATGAGAGAAATCATTCAAACTGGTTGGTGAAGGCTCCGTTCGACGGCGTCGTGACGATGCGGAACAATTACGTCGGATCCTATGTCGCCGCCGAGGTGGCGGTGGGATCTTTGCACGACTTCTCCTGCGGGGCAATTGTCGACTGCCGCGTTTCGGAACGGGAGGCGCGTCGAATCAGGACTGACATTGAATACGATTTCGTTTTCTTTGGCGGCGGCGAACGCCGACATAGCATCAAGGTCAGACCGCGGAGTGTCAAGCGCGTGGCGGATTGTACAAGCGCGCGTCCTTATTTGGTCGAGTGCATGGCAGTGGGCGCAATCGAGGATCCCGTTCCAGATGCTCCCGGCGTGCTCAGAATACCGAGGTAGTTCGCCGGCTGTCACAATGACATCCGGCATCGGTGCTTGCCGGTGTTGTCACCGCGATAGAATCAGGAAAGCCGCAGTACTCGAGTCGCACGTTTTTTACAACCTGCTGGAGTGCCACCTGTGGCGCTAATCTTCAATGCATATGAATCATCAATTGCGTTGACGAGTACTGGGAATGCGTTACTTCGCGGAATTGACATGCTAAGAAACTGTTGGGTATATTAGAAGCGGCAGAAGATTTTTTTTTTTGAAGAACAGGAGACAATGCCATGAAGGGAATCATCATCACGTTGACTGGAGTCGTCGCCTTCGCCCTTGGCGCGGCAAGCTATCTCACCGAATTCGAATCGTTTGACTGCAAGGATCCGGCCAAGGCGCAGGGCTGGGGCATCGCCAATGGTAATGGCTACGTCCAGTTCCATGGGAAGAATGCGGAAATCATGGCGAAGCTCCAACTCCCGGAGACGGGAGACTACTACGTCTGGGTGCGCGCCTGGGCGGCGAATGACACCTACCGCAAGGCCGACCTGACGATAAACGGAAAGAAGATAGGATTCTTCGGAGACGGCAAGCCGGAAGGAGCAGAGCCGGGGTTCACGTGGCGGCGTTCCCGGCGCCGGGTGCATTTCGACGCCGGCGGGATTGATATCAGGGCGGTCGGTCAGTCACCATACACTCGTTTCGATGCGATGATTCTTACGACCGGTGACGAGAAGTATTCAGGCAAGGTGGAGAATCTGCCGCATCTCGAGTCTGTCGTCGTCGGCAGTCGCTCCGCTCGCGGCAACGTCATCAAGGCGGCGCCGAAGACGGGCAAGGGCGCGCCGATGCTGGTGTTTTGCGGCATGCGTCCGTGGATGGGGGCGGATTTCGCGAACATCTTCGCGAGAAGCGGCGCCCAGGTCACCTGCGTCAACGGTCCCTATCTCGACGGACTTGGCGGGGCGCCGATCAAGCAGCATATGGTCGACAAGGTCGAGCCACGGCCGTTCGACGGGATAACGCCGGCCTTCGAGGAGCTCGGAAATCACCGGCTCGTAGTATTCCATCTTTTCAAACCGGAGCTCCTGGAGAAGCTGCTTACTCCCGAACGCATCGCCAGGCTGAAGACGTATGTCGAGAACGGAGGCCATGTCCTGTTCACCAGGAACGCCCCGCGCAACTGTCCGGATATCATGCCCGTCACGCTAGGCGACGATGTGTCGATATCAGAGGTGTTCCACGCCGGTCGCCCGTCCGGAACCGATTTCGAATCGTATCCGGAGACGCTCCCCGTCTTCGGAATCTACCGCGAGGCCGAGGCTGTTCCTGGCGCGGAGGTGCTCAGCACGATACGCGACGGGGAGGGCGATGACGTCGCCCCCTACATCGTGCGCAGGAAAATCGGCCGCGGCAGCGTGACTTTCTTCAACGCCGAGAGAAGCAACCCGAAGGCGATGAAGGAGTACGGCAACTGGGTCTACGGGGCGAGTTTCTTCGCTTCGCTCGCGGGCAATTGCGCCGGGGTGAAGATGGACGCGTCCGGCCTGGTCAGGCGTCCCGCGCCGATTCCAGAGCGCAAGACGCTCGGGGAGGTGTCCGTGGACGTCCGGCTTCCGAAGATGGCGATATCCCAGACCGATGGTACGCCGAAGGTCTCCGGCAATACCGCGGTCTTCGCCGATGGAGCTAGGCTCGTCGTCAGGGACGGCAGAGTGGATTTCTACCTGCCGGAGGCGAAGAACCCGCTGATGCGCGACGCCGAGATTCCCCGGATACTGACGTTGGGCGCGGCGCGTAGCTATACTTCCGAAACCGCCGAGGCCGTTGGAGTAAACGACGACACGAAGGCGTTGGAGCTCGACCTGCGGTTCAATGGGATGTCGACGGAGGAGAACGAGGTCGTGCTGCGCTACGTCGGACGTGACACGGAGATGTCGTGGCGTTTCGTCAGCGGCAGGTTCGATCTCGACGGGAGAACTTATCTCGGATATGCCGACCGCGTTAGGATCGAGAAGTGTCCCGCGCTGATTGGCAGCGTGGAGTTCTCGTCGAAACTATGCATCGATAATCCGCTCTTCGCCAGGCGGTTCTCCTGCTACATGTCTCCGCGCGGCTACACCGACGCCGACATGAGCGGCAGGACCGACGGGGACACGCAGCAATGGTGCGCGTTTGCCTCGGGGCAGCCCTTCGAATACGTCGCCGCCCGCGACGGCGTTTACCTCGGACACATCTCCGCTCCGTTCATGAGCAACCAGCGCCTTTCTCGCAAGGCCGGTGCCGATGCAATCTCCGACATCCACATCGCCGGATTCGGACGCCTGCCTGCGCCGGTCGCCTCGCCGTGGTACTGGCACTGGTACGGAACAGGTCCTGAGAACGGTCACAACGAATACATCGCCATCTACCAGTACATGCGCCACAGCCTGCGCCGCCAGGCCGGATTGGCCGAGCTTCCGGCCTATCCGCACACGGAGGTGAGCTACCGCGTCACCGACGAGGAGCGCAACGAGGTCTACGAGAAGGCGGCGGCCGCCGGCTACCGGTTTATGATGCGCCAGAACCCGGAGAGCCCGGTGGACAAGCTTCCAGATACGCTGCCATGGAGCAAGGAGATACTCGCCGCCGGGATGCGTCCGTACTCATGGAGCGCGGGCAGCTACGTTCAGGGGCGCGACGGATGGGTGTACAAGACCCACCCGGAATGGTTCGCCCGCGACCAGAAGGGCGCAGTCCAAAGCTATTTCAGCACTCCGACCACTGCCGGCTATCCGGTCATCGACATCAACAACCGCGAATTCCAGGAATGGTACAGGAAAACCGTGATGATCCTGATTGACGGGGCGAAACTCGGATGGATATACCGCGACATGGATGGCACCGCCTCCGGGACGGTTAACTTCGCCCTGCCGCAAAGCCCCAACGGAATGAATTCGCAGATAGGCATCTACAGGTTCTTCCACGATCATGACTGCCGCGTCGGCATCGAGGGGCAGAATCCGCTGGTCATCGACCAGTTCTGGTATCGAGCCCCTCTCTACACGCCGATGGCCGGCAAGGAGTTCGCGATGATCGGCACCGCTCCGTGGTGCGACTTGGAGGGAGGCGTGGGGCTCGAT
>JAKSOH010000102.1 GCA_024405675.1 Victivallaceae bacterium | reverse complement strand
GCGGCTCGGACGGGTGTTCGCCGGCGTATCCAGGAAGTCGTTTCTGGCCAGGGCGTGCGGCGAGGACGTCCGTCCGGACGAACGTCGCGGCGCGACCGTAGCGGCGGAACTCCTGCTCGCGAAGGGGGGAGTCGATTGCATACGTACCCATGAACCGCGCATGCTGCGGCAGGCGCTCAAGCTTATGGACGAGGTGAAGTGACATGTTGCTGTTGCTCGAAATAGTGCTTCGAATCGTAGTCGTCGCCATCGTGTTCGCCGCGCTGACTCTGACGCGTGGATCCAAACCGATATTCGTCGCGGTCATCATGGCCTGCGCGTTATTGTTGCTGAGGATCTTCATCGCGCCATATTCCGATTCCTTGACCGGTCTCCTGGACGAGTACGGAATATTGCTTTTCATCGGCATATTCGTCATCTTCCAGCAGGACATCAGGCGCGCCTGCCTGAGCATCAAGTCGCTCTTCACGAAGGCGTCCAAGGGCGAATGGAAAAACGCAGTCGACGAGGTATGTCTGGCAACGAGGAAACTGCGTGAGAGCAAGACCGGCGCGCTCATCGTCTTCCAGCTGAGGTCGGATTTGAGCGACCTGATACAGCGGGCGATAAGCATGGTGGAGGAGGTGAGCGCGCAGACCATCATCAGGATGTTCGATACCAGCAGCGTATTCCATGACGGAGCGATAATCATCAAGGGGGCCCGCATAGTTTCGGCCCGGGTCTATCTCCCCAACGCCGATGGGTCGTCGCTCACGGATCACCTGGGGACGCGGCATCTCGCCGCGTTGGGCATAAGCGAGCACTCCGATGCCATAACGATATGCGTCTCGGAGGAGAAGGAGACGATATCCGTGACGTGGAACGGGCGCTTCTACCGCGATCTCGAAATCGGAGCCTTGAGAAAACTACTCGAAGGAGTGTTTGTCAACCACCAGGACGATCCCGATGAAATAGCCGATCTGTTCAACCACCTCAAGGACGACGGCTCGAATTGCGTGGACAACGAAAGGCCGCCGCGCATCGGTTTTTTGGCGAGTTGCAAGACGATATGTCGCAAATATGGAATCAATTTCGTTGTTTCGCTGCTGCTTATGTTCCTGCTGTTCGGAGCTAACAACGTCAAGTCGTGTCGCGAACACATGTTGCCGTGCGAGGTGAAAGTGCGTGACCTGCCGTCCGGACTGATGCTCAAGAAGGGGCAGGTGCCGAAAATCATACTGCGGGTCTACACCAGGCATTCGGAAAACTTGCCGGAAAAGCTCGCCGTCAACGGATGGCTCGTACCAGCCGGCGTCGGCAAGTACCGTGCCCGGGTCGACACCAAGGCCATCCGCAATGAACTAGGCGCGGCCAAGGTCATCGAGGAGATTGCTCCGCCCATAGAGCTCGCGCATATTGAGTCCCGCCGCATCAAGGTGGAGGGGAGGATCTCCGGCATGAACGAGGACTACGAGGCGCACCTGGAGTTCGAACCGGCCGAGGTTCAGGTTTCCGGTTTTCCCGAAATCGTCAACGACATCAGGGCGATCGACTTCGGCATCGTGGACATCAGTGGAATGCGCGAATCGTTCGAGATGCGCAAGGAAATAAAGGTCGACGGCGCCGATGTCAAGCCTAATAACGTTCTCGCCAAGTGCACGATAATCGGTGTCAAATCGACCAAAGCCTTTCCGCTGCTTCCGGTGAAGATCATGTCAACCCAGGACATGGAATGCACCACGTCCGACGGCAACATCGAGACGATCGACGTCGATCTCGAAGGCAAGCGCATGGTGCTGGACCATATCAAGCGCAATGACGTGAAAGTCTATGTCGACGTGACCGACGTGACGAAGGACGGGACGTACATCCGTCCGATCAAATGTCATCTCGACTTCACGGAACCGGCCAAGGTTAACTACGACCAGACCCGCATGGTGGCGGTGAAGGTCACCATGAAGAAGAAAAACAAATAGCCCAAAGAAAGGTGATCGTGGTAAAATGATTATAAAGAGATTGAATTCGATGTTCCATCGGCACAGCCGCTGGTTGTTCGGCCTGTTCACGGTGATCATAATCGTCTCCTTCCTGGGATTCCTGACTCCGGGACGTTTCGGGATGGAGGGATGCGGTTCTCCGGAGGGCAGGGTGGTCGGAGAGGCTTTCGGCCGCAAGGTCACCATCGGAGACCTGCAGTCCGTCAACCGCCGCGTGGCCGTGCTCTACCGGATGATGGGCAGCGCTGTCGACATCAACATCGGATACCAGGACCTCTTCAGGATGGAGTGCCTTGCAAGGATGGCGACCAAACTTGGAATCGATGTCAACGACGCCGAAGTGGTCGCCGCGCTCAAGCAGTTCCCGCCGTTCCAGACGGAAGGCAAGTACGACCCGTCTCGCTATGCCAATGCCGTCAAGGCGCTCGGACGTTCCGGCGTCACCGAGACCGAGATTTTCGACGCGATGCGCATGCAGCTCGTGCAGCGTCGTCTCGAGGGCGAGTTCACCAGCGGAATCATTGTCACCGACGGCGAGGCGTGCGAACGCTATCGCATCGACAACACGGTTTATTCCGGCAAGGTATTCGCATTCGTGCCTGACGAGAAGAAGGTCGAGGCCAAGGACGCCGACGTGGCCATCTATTTCGAGAAGCACGGAGACGCCTACATGACCACCGGCAGCGTGGATGCCACGGTGGCCGTGTTCAAGACGACGGAACGCGCCGCGGAAATCAGGAAGACGCTGACGGACGACGAGGTCAAGAAGTATTTCGAGGCCAATTCCAGTGCCTATCCGGACGGATTCGAGAAGTCGGCGGCCAAAGTCAAGGCGGATTGCGTTTCCGCGAAGGCCCTCGCTGCGACCAGAAGATATGCGCATGGCTTCGCATCCAAGTGCTATGAAATGATGACGGACCGCCCGGCGGCCGAACAGTCGACGATATTCGAGTCGATGGCCAAGAAGTTCAAGGTCGAGGCCGTGCGTTGCGACAAGCTGTCATATGTGGCGGACACGGTGGCCAAGGTCAAGTCCCCCGAGTTCGTCAAGGCGCTGGTCGCTGCTTCCGCGGCGGTTCCCGTGACCAACGAGGTCGCGGCCACAGACGTCGTGCTGGTTGGATTCGTGAGGGGAAGGGACCTGCCGCATGTCGCCGATTTCAAGGCGGTGAAGGACAAGGTTGTCTCCGATTACCGCAAGGAGGTGGCGCAGGACAAGGCGGCCAAGGCCGCGCAGGACTGCTCGGAGGCGATAGCCAAGGCCGCGGATGACAAGGCCAGGGCCAAGGCGATTGCGGATTTCGGCGGAAAGGTCTCGGATATCAAGTTCTCCAAGGTCAATCCCGACGTGGCGTCCGGCCTCGAGGGCGCCGCCCAGACGATGTCGACCTTGAAGAAAGGCGCATATTCCGCGCCGGTTCCCGGACGCGACGGGATGGTGATTGTGCGTCTCGACGCCATCGCCCTCCCCGACATGGCGGGCTTTGAAAAGGAGAAGGACAAGTACATCGGCGCGTGCCGCATGGAGAAGATGCAGCTCGCGCTGTTCAGGTTCTACGAGGAATTGTCGGCCAATTGCAGGTTCAGCGCCGATTTCGAAGAAAGGTAATCAACAAAGGAGGAAGAGATGGAAGACGATTTGACCAAGCGTATCACCGACCGGCTCAACGAGCTGCGCAAGTATCTGCAGGCGGACGGAGGGGATCTGGAGATAGTCGAGATCGAGGGGAAGGTGGTTCGGCTGAAGCTCCGCGGCGCCTGCGGCGGCTGCCCTCATGCGACCATAACCATCAAGGACGGACTCGAGCGTATGTTGCGCGAGGAGATCGATCCCGAGATTACAATCGAGCGGGTGCTGTAACCCGTTCTTCCTTGTTTTTCCCTGCGCCTTCTCCATCGAGAAGGCGTTTTTTTTGCTCCTCCGAAATGGAGCCGGTGGTGTCGATGATGCGTCTCGTCTCGTCCTGCACGCTTATCACCGCGTAGCGCTTGCCGGGAACGGTCAGCTGGCCGCGGACTAGGATTGTGGTGGTGCGGTTGGGGAACTTCCAGGTTATTCGCGCGTTGCCCGAGAGATTGTCCTTGTATTCGATGGTCATCTTTGGTTCGGTGACGTCCAATATCCTGAGTTCGTCCATCGTCACGATGTTCTTGTCGGACCGGCAACGATAGAGATAGTTCCGCGCCATCCTGACAAGCTCCTCCTTTTCGGAATCGCGCAGCATGTCGTAGTTGTGTCCGTCGACAGATATCGTGCTGCGACATGAGCACAGCAACAACAGCGTCGCGGCCGCCGCCAGTCGTTTCATCGCCGCACCCCGTGGCATTCCATGACGTCGTTTAGCCAATGGTTGATGGCGTTCCAGTACTGCGGATCCTGGCATGGCAGCTGGGGTCCGTCGATGCCGCAGGAAATAACCGAGTGCAGGAACTCGCCCTGTTCGGGGGAGACGGC
>JAKSOH010000101.1 GCA_024405675.1 Victivallaceae bacterium | reverse complement strand
GTTTCGCCGCCCTCCACCAACTCCCCGACGAGGAGCTCGTCGGACATCTTGAACTCGTCCTTGAGAGCCTGGCGCCACTGTGACTGGTTGTTGACCTTGACGATGCCGACGGTGGAACCCTCGCCGGGGACCTTGACGACACGGGGGAACCCGAGTTCGGAACAGGAGGTGTCGCCGCCCTTGACAATCCGGCGGTACCTCGGGGTCGGGAGTCCGGCGAGCTTGGCGTATTCCTTGGTCTCGAGCTTGTCCATGATGATGGCGCTGGCGCGGGATCCGGAGCAGCAGAACCGGATGTGTTCCTGTTCCATGGCCTTCTGGATTGTCCCGTCCTCTCCGAAACCTCCGTGGAGGACGGGATAGACGACGTCGGCGGAACGCATGGCGTCGGTGACGACGGGCTGTTTGATGTCGGTGGCGAGGACGTTGAATCCGGCGTTTCGCAACGCGCGGGATACGGCGGCGCCGCTTCGCAGCGAGACTTCGCGTTCGCTGCTCGTGCCGCCGCAAAGGACGTTGACCCAGGGGGCGGGAGTCTCGGCGTAGATGCGTTCGGGAGTCAGGGGATCGACGAAATGGTTCTCGAGCCTAAGATAGAATCCGTATTTCTCGGCAACGGCGCGCCGGGTCATCACGCAAAGCTTGATGAAGTCGGCCTCGGAGGCTTCGCCGCGGTTGACCATGAAGTTGGCGTGCATGCCGCTGATCTCCAGCGGGCCGTAATGGCATCCGCCGAGGGAGCACTGGTCGATGAGCTTTCCGGCGGGCTCGATGTCGGAGACGTTGCGCCAGACGCAACCGGAGGTCCGGCCGGTAGGCTGCTTCTCGGCGCGCTTGAGAAGCTCGACGCCGAGGATCTCGTTCTCCTTCTCGGGAGTGGACTTGGCGAGTTTCAACACCACTTCCGTGACGATGACATCGCGGGGAAGGGAGGTCTCGCGGTAGTCCCAGAGGACGTCGTCATGGTCGATGCGGACGATCTTGCCGTCGGATCCAACGGCCTTGACATGGTCGACGCGATCGCCGATGGAGACGCCGTTGGCGCCGGCGTTCATCACGACGGCTCCGCCGAGGGTGCCGGGGATGCCGCAGAGCGGGGTGATTCCGCCGAGGCCGGCGCCGGCGAGCTTGCGGCAGACCGCGGGCAGGGCGGCCATCGCGCCGCAGGTGACGGTCTGGCCGGTTATCCTGACCTTGCCGAACTCCTTCATGGAAAGCCGTATGCCGACGATGCCCGCGGCATCGTCGCATCCGATGAGGTTGCTGCCGAGACCGAGGGTGAAATGGGCGATGCCGTTGTCCTCGAGATAGGCCAGGATCGCGGCGAGCTCGGAAACCTTGCCGGGCTCGACGAGCACGGGAAGCGTCTTCCCGACGCCGATGGTGGTTATGTCGCGGAACGGAACGTCGGTGCGTATGGCAACGCCGGGGACGGCCTTCTTGATTGCGCTGGCGATATCGATCTTCTTCATTTCCCGTACATCTCCTCGGGTTTGACGACGACCGGGGCTATCTCGACATCCCGGTTGTCCTTGTATTCGGTAAAGAAACAGCTCCGGTGCCCGGTGTGGCAGGCGGGTCCGGACTGATCGACGACGAAAACGACGGAATCCCGGTCGCAGTCGACGAGGATGCGCCTGATGCGCTGGACGTTGCCGCTGGTCTCGCCCTTCTTCCAGAGACGCTTGCGGCTCCTGGAATAGTAGACGGCGAATCCGGTGGCCAGGGTTTCCTTCCATGCCTCCTCGTTGACGTAGGCGAGCATCAAAATCTCGCCGGTGTCGGCGTCCTGGGCGACGGCGGGGATGATTCCGCCGGCCTTGTCGAAATCGAGTTCCATGCCGTTACTTGGCGTCAGAGGTGGCTTCCTGCGGAGCGGCGGGAGCAGCTTCGGGAGAGGGAGCAGCTTCAGTGGCGGGCTGGGCTTCGACGGGCTTTTCGGCCGGCGCTTCGGAGTTGGCAGCTGGCGCCTCGGACTTGGCGGCATCCTGGACTGCGGCCTCGACCGGCTTGGCCTCAGCTTCGGCCGGAGCCTGCTGGTTGTCCACAGTCTCCACAAAGACGACCGGCTGTTCCTGGGCGGCCTTCTTCTCGGCGAGGGACTTCTGGGCCTTGTTCACGCCGTTCGCGGAGAGCCGCTTGAGACCGCTTCCGCAGAAGAATACCAGCAGCAGCGCGATGGCCACAACCAGGACGAGGATGATCAAAGAGGCGAAGGTCACTCCGCCACGGCAATTGGAGGTGTTAGTCACTGGATGTCTCTCCTTGTTTTGAACTACGTTGAATTGATAGTGAAAATATAGTGTTACTTGACAGTACCGAGTTCCGATCAAGGTACCATGCCCTAAAATACGTGCCGGTGAAATGCACTGCAAGTTCATCACGGCGATATTTTGAACGTGAAATCACGCAATTTTCCCATTCTCCTCGTTGGTCTTGCTTTTCTCTCTTAGGAATTTCGCGAAGTTGCAAGTTTGAGCAGCATCTTCGAGAAATTCGCCGAGTGTATTTCTCAAGGCATTGGACACTACCCATTCGGACGGGGCTTGATTTACATCCATGGTTCGCATCCACGAGCCGAATGCGCTCCAACATTCTTTTGGGAACGTACATGATATGATGGTCATGATTCCATGAGCGATCAATCCGCATTGCATGAAGTTGTGAAACGCTGCAAGTTTCCGACGAAATGCTTCTCTGTATTCCTCGGTTTCCATGTGCAGATACTGGTTCTTGCCTTTCCTGCCGATCGGTTTCATATTTCGCATCCAAAAGTGATATCCCATTGCGCCGACTACTCGTATTGACACCTTGAATCCGACTTCAATCTTGAATCGAGACGCATACATGAGTATGACATCCGATGGAGAGACTTCGGTATCCGTGCACATGAAAACGGATCTGCTACCGCTGTCCGTCTCTACCCAAACGAACTGTACTCAGCAGCCGGAGTATCTCCAAAGCATCGTTTTGGAGAAGAATCGTATTTTCGTTAACTTGCCGTAAAGATTGAGTTCGGTCTCAAACCATTCGTGAGTTGCGTTGAACAACGATCTCAGTTTTATCTTTTGTCCATATACCCGTTTCCTTCCTCTTCGCTTAGTTTCCTCCATTGGGGTTTCGTACGCAACCGCATTACTTTTCATTCTCGTGACAAGATGGTGTCCTTGCTTCAGCGTGCCCCTGATCATCTTTTCGGCCCCGTAGTATGCGTCAAGGACAAAATACGCAGGGCATTCAATGCCGATGGAACAAAGCATGTCCAGCAATTTGTCCATCAGCGTCTTTTTGCAGCGATTGGAGAACACCACGCCATCATGTATTTCTGCTCCAATGGGAATTGCAACCATGTGCTCCCTAACATTGACAACGACGCTAATCGCCTGAAGCAAATGTCCGAATATAAACTCTGGCTTGGTGTTTGAGTCAGATTCTTGATGCAACTTTTTCACGCCAGGCATCTGCTTCCCAGATTTCGGGTTCTTGACACCATCGCCAAGCAAAACAATCCTGCCGTTTACGGTCCACAACATGGGGCCAGCGAACTTCAGCACTGCTTTCCACCAGAGAACACGCACTTTTCGGAAATTCAGTCCCTTGCTGTGGAACATGTCTAGCAAACGATCGTAGTAGATGTTCTCCAGGTTGAGACAGCGTACGAAGCTTGTCACCCCGGCCAAGTCACATCGAGTGCAAAAACCGCATACTGCACAAGCGAACCAGTAAAAAGTCTGAGTTCTCGGAAAGGCGTCTCTCAAGGAAGACAAAATACGAATTCCATAGCCCCATAGTTTCATTTGGACGTTCCCTTTCGTCACAAGTCTACTGTTTGTCGGAATTGTCCTTCAATTCTGCAAGGTTCAACGCACTCAGCTCCTCCAGTATCTCCCAAGCGCGTTTGTAAGCCGCAACACCGTTTTCAACTTTCTTCAAGTTGGCCACGCTGACATATACCTGTTTGTTCCTTGCGTGGGTTGTTGATATCGACAAATAGTTGTACTGGTGTTCCGGACCGCCATGCCAGCACCTACAGGTTTTCTTTCCACATTTGCGAGTTGCGTGAATCAAACTTCCTCTGATTAAATTGCCCAGCCCCGACAGCTCCTTCATGAGTGCCTTTTTTTCCGGTGAATCGTTTTTTGCCATGTCTACTCCTCCTGTGTTTATGTGTTTTTTTGCAGCCCTAATTATGCAAGGCTACGTAGCCATTAGGAAATATACTTGATACACTCCAATTTTTCAATAGCAAAAACAGGGAAAAACTGGAAATTTTGGCAACAAAAAAGCCGGTCAGAAACAGACCAGCTGACGGACGCTAAAGTTTACAAAAAAACGAATGGACGGATCGCCCAGGATTGATTATCAAAAACGATTAGAACTCGGTACTCTCAAGTAGTGTTAGAGACAATTGTTTGCAATATTCTGCCAAGAGCGAGCGAAAACGACACGATTTGACGTTTTGACGGGATATATTGGTGGGGTGAAGTTAGT
>JAKSOH010000100.1 GCA_024405675.1 Victivallaceae bacterium | reverse complement strand
GTACCAGGTGCTATACAATCCCGACAAGATGCCGCGCCGCGGCGTGACGCTGGAAAGCCTGCAGATACTGGCCAACCGGATGATGTTCAAGGACGACGAGGAATTTCCCCGCGTGAAACTGGATATTGACGGATATTCCTCCGGGCATCGCGAGAAGAGCGAATCCCGCGACGAAGCCGCCGGTGACGAGCAGCCGGCCGAAGGAGGCGAGGAGAAAAAGGAACGCCGCAGGGAACGTCCGGATCGCCGTCGGCGTCGCGGCGAGCATTTCGGCGAAGGCAACGGCGGAATCCCAGAGGAACAGCTCGCCCAGATGGCGCGCGATGCGGCCAAGGAAGTGAAGCGCTGGGGAACCCCGAAGTCGCTTCCAGAGATGAACGCCCGCGACCGCCGCATCATCCACATCACATTGCAGGACGATCCGGAGATACAGACCGAGTCGCATGGCGACGGCGCGATGAAAAAAGTCATGATTTCCTTGAAAAAGGAAGAATAGCCTATTGATTCGGAGAAGTTCCGGAAGTATATTAGTGGAACAACCACGGGGTGTGGCTCAGTCTGGCTAGAGCGCTGCGTTCGGGACGCAGAGGCCGGAGGTTCAAATCCTCTCACCCCGACCATTTTGGTCGCGTCCGCCACCATTCTTGGTGGCGGTTTTTTATTGCACGTTCAACCGGCCGATTGATCATGCAAGGGATTTTACGGAAAAAACCTCGTATTATCATCATCGAAAGTGTCAACCGATTCCAGGCCGGGGCAGGAACCATCACCCCGGAAATAGACGGCGTGCGATTTGTCAACTTCAGGGACACGGATGCGATTTTCCAATAGCGGTACGTCGATTGTCGCGCGTTCCGCCCGAATTCCGACCCCGCACTCCCCTTGTTGGACAAAACCTTTGCCCGCAACATGCAATTTTCATGGAAAACATAAAAAACACGGGTTATCTTACCAATGTGTTTAATAACAATGGAGAAAGACAACCATGGGACAGAAAAACTGGAAACTTTTCGCCGGTGAAAATCCGGAACAAATCGAGCAGCTGTCAAGGAACCACAGCCTACCAAGGGCTATCGCCATGTACCTTTGCGCGCATGGAATCGGGGCGGACAGCATCACAGGATATCTCGAGCCAAAGCTCTCGAACCTGACCGATCCGTACCGGTTCCCCCGCATCGAGGATGCCGCGTGCCGTCTGTGGGACGCCATCGACAACCACGAGCCGATCCTGATTCACGGCGACTACGACACCGACGGAATCACAGCCAGCGCATTGCTCGCCTGGGTGCTGCGCACCAACGGCGCCGTCGTGCACTCGTTCATCCCCCACCGGTTCGATGACGGATACGGATTCACCCCGGAATCGCTGGACAAGGCGCTCGAGGCCTTCGGGCCATGCAAGGTTCTGGTCACCGTCGACTGCGGTATCACCAGCGTCGAGGCCGTCAAGGCGGCCCATGAAAAGGGAATCGACGTCATCATCACCGACCACCACGAGGCCGGTCCGGAACTTCCGGATGCCATCGCCGTGATCAATCCGAAGATATACCCCGAACTCGCCGACTTGCAGCTGCTCGCCGGAGCCGGAACAGCGTTCAAGCTCTCTCACGCCTTCATCAAGTACGGACGCATCCACAATCGCGGCGGATTCCAGACCAAGCTCGGCGAAATCCTCGACTACGTGGCTCTCGGCACCGTGGCCGATATCGTGCCGCTTTGCGGCGAGAACCGGATCATGGTAAGCTACGGACTTCATGCGCTGCAGAGCCAGAAGCGCCCCGGCGTCCGCGCCCTCATCGACGGCAGCCGCATCCACGCCGCCCTCAGCCCGTCCGACATCACATTCCGCCTGGCTCCGCGCATCAACGCGGCCGGACGCGTCGGCGACGCCAATATCGCGCTGAAGCTCCTGGAAGCGGAGAACATCACCGAGGCCTACCGTTGCGCAGACGAACTCGAACGTTACAACACCGACCGCCAGCAGAAGGAGCAGGAGATCTATCAGGAGGCAAAGGAACAGATCGAACGTGGTCTCGCCTGGAAAAGCGATTACTCGCTTCTCGTCGCCGGACGCGATTGGCATCAGGGCGTCATCGGCATCGTGGCCTCGCGCCTGACACGCGACTACAACCGCCCGACCATCGTTCTAACCATCCAGGGCGACGTGGCCTATGGTTCCGGACGCAGCATCCCGAACCTGAACCTCGTGGACGTGCTGAGCACCCAGGCAAATCTCCTGGAGCGTTTCGGTGGACACCCGATGGCCGTCGGCGTCGGACTCAAAACCGAGAATATCGCGCAGTTCTTTGAAGGCATGGATAGCGAAATCCGCCATCGGATCGGCCCCTCGGATCTCGAGGATTTCATTTCATATGACGGCAATGCCGATCTGCACGAAATGGACGACTACTTCTTCGAGTGCCTGAACAAACTGGCTCCTTTCGGACTAAACAACCCGAAGCCGGTGTTCCGTTTCAACGAAGTGCAGGTCATCTACTGCACCAGCGTGGGCGCGAACGGCGCGCATACAAGGGGCACGTTACAATGCATGGGGTCGAAGATGGATTTCATCGCTTTCAACCGGTCGCCGGAGCAATTCCATGGCAAGCTGCTGGATGTTCTGGCCACGCCGCAGATCAACCATCATATAAATCGCGACTACCGCCAGCTGAGCATAGTCGACATCAAGGAAGTCTACTGATCCGGCATTCGAGCCGGACGACCGGCCTGTCAGAACGTGACAAAGGTGGCGAAGATGGCAATCGCCACCACCAGCGCCGCTATCAACATGTAGATGAACATCGGGAACGACGAACGCCAGACGGACGGTTCTGTTCTCTGGTTCGATTCCTCGCGAATGATGATTGCGCCACGGTTGAGTCCGGCCACGAGTCTGCCGGAAACCGACCGGTAGCGCCTGATGGCCGAACGCAGCTTCTCTCCTGACTCCGCCGCTTCCGAGATTGACTGCAGTTCGGACTTTATCGACTCCAGCTCCGCTATCAGCGACTGATGGTTGGAGATTTCGGTATCGATACATGCGAGATCGCGAGCGACCATCTCCTCGAGATTGCGACGATCCCGCTCGTCCTCTTGACTACGCGTCGCCACGACGTTGTGTGGCGACGGTTGCTGACTTTCTTCAGGCGCATCATCCGGGTTGCTGTAGGCCCTGCGCAGATTCGTCCTCATGTCTACAAGCTTGTCGCCGATGAATCCGTGGTCTTGCATTGTTCCTGCCATTCCTTATATTTAAAGGCGAAGCAGCAAGGCGCCCCAGGTGAGGCCGCTGCCGAAACTCGCGGTCAGCACGACATCTCCCTTCCCCACCCGTCCTGAGCGAATCGCTTCGTCCAGACAGATGCCGATGGACGCGGCCGAGGTATTGCCGTACTTGGCAATATTCATGAACACCTTTTCATCGGGCAGTTCGAGCCTCGTGGCCACCGCCTGTATGATTCTCGCGTTCGCCTGATGCGGAATAACCAGATCTACGTCGTCCTTCTTCACCACGTTGCGCGCGGCTTCGGCCATTGCGACAACCGCTCTCTTGAAGGTCTCGCGCCCTGCCATATGTATATAGAATTCATGTGAATCCGCCGGTTCCTTCCATGGCGGCTTCTTGCAACCGCTAGACGGCAGGCAAAGCATCTCTGCATGCTCTCCGTCTGCATGAATGTCGCTGGCCAGGAGACATTTCGCATTACCTTCGTCGGTCTTACTGAGCAGCACCGCCCCCGCCCCGTCTCCAAAGAGGACACAGGTGCCGCGGTCGGTCCAATCGACGATTCCGGAAAGTCGCTCCGCCCCGCATACCAGCACGTGCTTGAAATCGGCGTTGCCGAGCATGATGGAATACCCGAGTTCCATGGCGGCCACGAATCCGGTGCAGGCCGAGCTGATGTCGAAACAAAACGCCCTGTGCGCCCCCAGCCGACGCTCTATCAAACTGGCGGTGCTGGGAAACACGTAGTCGGGAGTGGATGTGGCGACGATTATCGCCGAAAGTTCGGATGCATCTATTCCAGCGGCGTCCACGGCGCGACGACAAGCCTCGAATCCCATGTCGCTGGTGGTCTGGTCGGGAGCCGCGATGCGACGTTCTTTGATGCCGGTGCGGCTGACAATCCATTCGTCATCTGTCTGCACCATGCGTTCGAGATCGGCGTTGGTCAGACGCTTCTCCGGAAGATACGAACCTGTTCCAACGATTCTTATCTCCACGATGACACCTTAAAAGTAGAAAAATCAGTTGGTCGGGGCGGCCGTAGCGGCCGCAGCTGCGCGCGCTTCCTCCGCGCGACGATGGAAATCCTCTACGGTCATTCCGCAATCGGAAACCGCCTTGACGATTCTGTCATTGAGTCCGAACTCCACGCATTCCGCGGCCACTCGGATTGCATTGTAGACGGCCGTCGGATTGGACGAACCATGTCCGATAATGCAGATTCCGTTGACGCCGAGAAGCGGCGCTCCGCCGATGGAGTCGGAGCTTCCGATGGACTTGAGTTCGCGGAAAGCGTTTTGGGCAAGCAAGGCGCCAAGGAATCTCACGGCGTTGCGGGCCAGAACCCGCTTGAGCCAGAAAACCGACGACTTGGCCAGTCCTTCGGCCGACTTGAGCATGACGTTCCCGGAGAATCCGTCGCTCACCACAACGTC
>JAKSOH010000010.1 GCA_024405675.1 Victivallaceae bacterium | reverse complement strand
ACCACATCGACGTCAAGGGCACCCCAGGTGATGGCGCTCGGATCCTTTTCGGCGAAGATCTGGATCTTGTTGCCGTCGACGATCATGTAGTTGCCTTCGACCTTGATTTCGTGGTTGAAGATGCCGTGGACGGAATCGTACTTCAGCATGTAGGCGAGATAATCGGGGTCAAGAAGATCGTTGATTCCAACGACCTGAATGTCCTTGCCGAAGTTCTCGACCGCCGCGCGGAAGACCATGCGTCCGATGCGTCCGAATCCGTTGATACCGAGTCTGATCATTTCTTTTTCTCCTTTTTTTTGTAAATTGAACCAGATTGTTTCGGAATCTTGTTTGTGTTCGCATAACATAGCATTCCAGACGTCTCCTTTCAAATCGCACGTATGCACGCAAGCCGCTCCGCGTATTTGCCGATCATTGGCGCGGACGAGAACGGGAAGCACCCGATGGGGTATCCGTTTTCGCTGCCGTGCTCCGGCGTGGTGATATAAATATATTTATATCCCGTTGCTTTTGACTGCGCGGCGGAGTATATTGTACAAACAACTTGTGAGAAATCGACCATAGTAAAACAACACGGAGAACAAAGAAAATGAAAGAACTCGTCGACATCGCGAACCGCAAGCTCAAGCTGGCAATAGCCACGGATCACGGCGGCTTCGAAATCAAGAACAACCTGATCCCGTTGCTCAAGGGGCTGGGGCACAACGTACTCGACTGCGGAGCGTACGAGCTGAATTCCTCGGACAATTATCCGACCTTCGGCGCCGTGGCGGCGCGCAAGCTGATGCTCGGCGAGGCCGATGCGGCGATCCTCATCTGCCGCTCCGGCGTCGGAATGGGCATTGTCGCCAACCGCTTCCACGGCGTCCGCGCCGTCGTCGCGTACTCTGTCACCGTGGCGCAGAAGAGCCGCGAGCACAACTGCTCCAATCTGCTCGTTCTGCCGGCCGACTACAAGAACCATGACGAGATGGTCGAGATCGTCAAGGCCTGGCTCTCCACGCCGTTCAGCGGCGACGAGCGTCACGTCAACCGCCTTGACATTCTCGAGCGCGACAGCTACGACGACATCGCGGCCGTTCGGCGCGGCGACCCGGAGATTGCCGCCATCATCGACAAGGAGGCGGCTCGCCAGAACGATGGGATAGAGCTCATTGCCAGCGAGAACTTCGCCAGCTGCGCGGTCCGCGCCGCCCAGGGGTCGGTGTTGACCAATAAGTACGCCGAGGGATATAGCGGCAAGCGCTACTACAACGGCTGCGAACATATCGACGAGATAGAGACGCTGGCCATCGAGCGCGTCAAGGCGCTGTTCGGTGCCGAGGCTGCCAATGTCCAGCCGCACTGCGGCAGCGGAGCCAACCAGGCAGTCTACACGGCGTTGTGCAACGTCGGCGACACCGTGCTCTCCATGAGCCTCGACCACGGCGGGCACCTCACCCACGGTCATCCGCTCAACTTCTCCGGCAGCCTCTACAACATCATCCCGTACGGAGTCAGTCGCGAGACCGAGATGATCGACTATGACGAAATCGAGCGTCTGGCAGTCGAGAACAAGCCGAAGATGATTCTCGCCGGCGCCAGCGCCTATCCGAGAATCATCGACTTCCCGCGTCTCCGCTCCATCGCGGACCGCGTCGGCGCCTATCTCTTTGTCGACATGGCGCATATCGCCGGACTGGTCGCGGCCGGAGAGCATCCCAGCCCGGTTCCGTACTGCGACGTCGTCACCACGACCACGCACAAGACGCTCCGCGGACCGCGTGGCGGACTTATTCTCTGCAAGGAGAAGTTCATCAAGGCGATCAACAGCAAGGTGTTTCCCGGACTCCAGGGCGGTCCCCGGGAGCGCGTCATCGCCGCCAAGGCCGTCTGTTTCAAGGAAGCGGCGTCGCCAGGGTTCAGGGCGTACCAGCGCCAGGTCAAGCTCGATGCGGCCAAGCTGGCAGCCGAGCTGGCCGCCCGTGGTTTCAGAATCGTCTCCGGCGGAACAGACAACCATTTGATGCTCATCGACCTGCGTCCGCGCGGCGTCACAGGCAAGGCCGTGGCCAATGCGCTCGACCTGGCCAGAATCACCGTCAACAAGAATATGATTCCGTTCGACCCGGAGAAGCCGTTCGTTACCAGCGGAATCCGCATCGGCACGCCGGCTGTCACGACCCGCGGGCTTCGTGAGCCGGAGATGATCGTTATCGCCGACTTCATCGACCGCGCGGTAAGCGCCATCGACGACGAGGCGTCGCTTCGTTTGCTCGGCAACGAGGTCCGCGAGTTCATGTCGATGTACCCGATGCCGCAGTTCTAAGGCGCGAGTGCGGGAAAACCGAAAGGATTTGAAAGATGCTTGATTTGAAGTTCATACGCGAAAACGGCGCGCTTATCCAGGAAAACTGCACGAAGCGCGGCTATCCCGTCGACGTGGCGGCGCTGATAAAGCTCGACAGCGAGTGCCGCCGCATCAGCCAGGAGGCGGAGACTTTGCGCGCGGAGCGCAACAGTCTCAGCAAGCAGTGTGGAACCGATCCCGCGGCCCGCGAGCGGGTCAAGGCCATAAAACAGGAGATCGGTGCGCTCGAGAACAACGTCGGCAAACTGCAGCAGAAGATCAACAGCATCATCAGCTTCATGCCGAACCTGCTGTCGCCAGACGTGCCGAACGGCGACAACGACACCGACAACCTGGAGATCCGCAAGGTCGGCGAAATCCGCAAGTTCGACTTCAATATACGCGACCATCAGGAGCTCGGTGAACTGCTCGACATCCTCGACATCGCCCGCGGCGCGAAGGTGGCGCAGACCGGATTCTACTATTGGAAGGGCAAGGGCGCCATACTCGCCCAGAGCCTGTTCTTCTGGGTGCAGCGCTTCCTTGTCGAGCGCGGCTTCACTCCGTTCATGACGCCGTGCGTCGCCAAGGAGCGCACGCTGTTCGGAACCGGATACCTGCCGTTCTTCGAGGACCAGACGTACAACCTCCGTGGCGAGGACCTCGCCCTCATCGGAACCAGCGAACAGACACTGGTCGGCTATCACGCCGACGATGTTCTCGAGGGAGAGAAGTTGCCACTTTGCTACACGGCGTTCACGCCTTGCTTCCGCACCGAGTCCGGAAGCTACGGTCGCGCCAGCCGCGGTATCTTCCGCGTCCACCAGTTCCACAAGGTTGAACAGATCGTCTTCTGCCGTCCCGAGGACTCCGTCAAGTATCACGAGATGTGCCTCCGGAACGAGGAGGACATCCTGCAACAGCTCGGTCTTGCCTACCATGTCGTCAACGTTTGCGTCGGCGATCTCGGTGCGCCCGGGTACAAGAAGTACGACATCGAGGCCTGGTTCCCGTGTTTCAACGGCTACCGCGAGGTCACGAGCAATACCAATCTGCTCGACTTCCAGGCCCGTCGTCTCAATATCAAATTCAAGGAGGGGGCGCGCCGGGAGCTGGTGCACACCATCAGTGCCACCGCCGCCACGGACCGCATGCTCATTGCCATCATGGAGAACTACCAACAGCAGGACGGCAGCATAGTGGTTCCGGAGGTTCTCCGTCCGCTCACCGGATTCGACGTTATCGAGGCGCCGAAGGCATAGGAGTTGTCGCAATGGCTGTTCTTTCCAACTACGTCGACGGATGTCTGGGGCGGGCCTCTCTCATCCGCAAGATGTTCGAGGTCGGCATCGAGATGAAGAAGAAATTCGGCGCTGACAACGTGTTCGACTTCTCGCTCGGCAATCCCGATCTCCCGTCTCCGCCCGAGGTGGCCGCCGCGCTCCGTCGCATCGCCGACGATGCGATTTCTCCATTGGCCCTCGGCTACATGCAGAACGCCGGGTGCCCGGAGGTCCGCGCCAGGCTCGCAAGGAAGATATCCGAGGAGCAGGGCGTGGCCACGGAGGCCTCCCACGTGATTCTTACGTGCGGCGCCGCCGGCGGACTCAACGTGTTTCTCAAGACCGTGTGCGATCCGGGAGCAGAGGTGGTCGTCCCCAATCCGTATTTCGCGGAATACTTCTTCTATGTGGCCAATGCCTCTGCGAAGATTGTTCCGGTGCAGGCCAAGGACCCTGACTTCGAACTCGACGTCCCGGCCATGGAACGGGCTTTCAACGAAAACACCAGAGCGGTCATCATCAACACCCCGAACAACCCGACCGGCAGGATCTATACCAGACGGGAGCTGGAGGACCTCGCCGCCGCCGTCAGAAGGGCGGAGGCGAAGTTCGGGCATGAGATATTCGTCATATCCGACGAGCCGTACCGCATACTCAATTTCGACAACCTGGAGATCCCGTCGATCTTCGAGATATTCGACAGCGGCATCGTCATAGGAAGCTTCAGCAAGAGTCTGTCGCTCGCCGGTGAACGCATCGGATACATCGCGGTTTCCTCGAAGATCGCCGACTCCGGCCATCTGATGGACGGACTGATATTCAGCAACCGCACGCTTGGATTCGTCAACGCCCCCGCCGTCGGCCAGAAACTGTTGCTGGATTGCCTGGATGCCAAGGTTGATCTTGACACGTACCGCTGCCGCCGCGACGCCATGGCCGAGGTGCTGTCCGGTGCCGGGATAGAGTTCTTCCGTCCGCAGGGTGCTTTCTACGTCTTCGCGAAGAGTCCGGTCGAGGACGAGTTCGTCTTCACCGAAGCGCTGACGGCGGAACGCGTCCTCGCCGTTCCCGGACGCGGATTCGGCCGTCCTGGATTCGTGCGTTTCGCATTCTGCATGTCCGAGAAGATAATCCGCGGCGCGGCCCCGAGGCTGGTCGCCGCCATGGAGCATTTTCGCTGAAAACAACAACAGGAAGGGGGAGTGTAGCGATGCCGGACAGAATACTCGTGACGGGAGGCGCCGGTTTCATCGGTTCCGCGCTGGTTCGCCATTTGATACGCGAAACTGGCGCCGAGGTGCTGAACCTCGACAAGCTGACGTACGCCGGCAATCTCGAGAGCCTGAAAGAGGTCGATTCCAGTCCGCGGTATCGTTTCGTCAAAGGCGACATCTGCGACGCGACACTGGTCAGGAGTCTCTTCGAGAGCTTCCGACCGACTGCGGTGATGCATCTGGCGGCTGAATCCCATGTGGACCGTTCCATCGACGGCCCGCTCGAGTTCGTCAGGACCAACGTGCTCGGGACGGCGACGCTCCTCGACGCCGCCCTCGCCCATTGGAGAATCCTATCCGGAGCGGAGCGCGACCGGTTCCGCTTCCAGCACATATCGACGGACGAGGTTTTCGGCAGTCTCGGCGCGGACGGGTTTTTCAAGGAGACAACTCCGTACGATCCTAGATCGCCGTATTCGGCTAGCAAGGCGTCAAGCGACCACATGGTGAGAGCGTGGCATCACACGTTCGGCCTGCCTGTGCTAATCAGCAATTGCAGTAACAACTACGGACCGTACCATTTCCCCGAGAAGCTGATACCGCTGGTCATTCTAAACGCCCTGGACGGGCTTCCGCTTCCGGTCTACGGAAAAGGCAGCAACGTCCGCGACTGGCTGCACGTCGAGGATCATGTCCGGGCGCTGTGGCTCATCGACACCCGTGGCGTCCCGGGCGAGACGTACAACATCGGCGGCCACAACGAACGGACGAACCTAGAGGTGGTCCAGACCATCTGCCGCATCCTGGACGCGGAGCGCCCGAAGGCCTCAGGTTCATATCTCGACCAGATAAAGTTCGTCACCGACCGCCCTGGGCATGACCAGCGCTATGCAATCGACCCGTCGAAGCTGGTGAACGAGCTCGGATGGAAACCGCAGGAGACGTTTGACACCGGCATACGCAAGACCGTGCGTTGGTATCTCGAAAACGAATGGTGGTGGCATCCCATACGGGAGAACAAGTACTCGGGCGAAAGACTTGGAAAGGGTAAGTAGCATGAAAGGCATAGTACTCGCTGGTGGGTCCGGAACGCGTTTGTTTCCCGTGACCAAAGGAGTTTCGAAACAACTTCTTCCCGTCTACGACAAGCCGATGATCTACTACCCGCTCAGCGTGCTAATGCTGGCGGGAATCCGCGACATACTCGTCATCACGACCCCGGAGGATCAGGCCGGATTCATCAGGTTGCTCGGTGACGGATCTGGATTCGGCGTTTCCCTGTCCTACGCGGTGCAGCCGTCTCCGGACGGACTTGCCCAGGCGTTCATCATCGGCGAGGAATTCATTGGAAACGACCATGTGGCGCTTGTTCTCGGCGACAACATATTCTACGGCGCCTGCTTGCCGTCGCTTCTCGAACGGGCTGCAGCCCGAGAGACGGGAGCCACGGTGTTCGGATACTACGTGAGCGATCCCGAGCGGTTCGGCGTCGTCGAATTCGACCGGAACGGCCAGGCCATTTCCATCGAGGAGAAGCCGACTTCCCCCAAATCGAACTATGCGGTGACCGGTCTCTACTTCTACGACAACAAGGTCGTGGAAATCGCCAAGTCTATAAAGCCGAGTGCCAGGGGCGAGCTCGAGATAACGAGCGTCAACAACGAATATCTGAAGCTCGGAGAACTTTCGGTCGAGCGGCTCGGCCGCGGCTACGCCTGGCTGGACACCGGAACGCATGAGAGTCTCATGGAGGCGGCGGACTTCATCAAGACAATAGAGAAGCGCCAGAGCCTGCAGATTGCGTGCCTGGAGGAAATCGCATGGGAGCGCGGCTGGATAAGCGACGACAAACTGGAAAAGGATGTCGCGGCGCTTATCAAGACCGATTATGGAAAATATCTCAAGAGACGTCTCGAGGAGAAGCGCAGATGAACGTAGTGAAGACGGAAATAGAGGGAGTGATCATCGTCGAACCTCGGGTGTTCGGTGACCGCCGCGGATACTTTCTGGAAACCTACAACCGCGAGAAATACGCTGAAATCGGCATTGACTGCGACTTCGTGCAGGACAACGAATCGTTTTCGACAAAGGGAGTTGTGAGAGGACTGCATTTCCAGGTTCCGCCGCACACCCAGGCCAAGCTGGTGCACGTCATGCAGGGAACTGTGATTGACGTGGCGGTGGACATACGCCTCGGATCCCCGACGTTCGGCCGCCATGTGGCGGTAGAGTTGTCCGGCGAAAACAAACGGCAGCTCCTCATTCCGAGAGGCATGGCCCACGGCTTTGCCGTGATTTCCGACACGGCGCTTTTCTCATACAAATGCGACAATTCCTACTGCGTTCCAAGCGAACGCTGCATTCGCTTCGACGATCCGGACATTGACATCAAGTGGCCGGTTCCCGTCTCGGAGATGACGCTTTCCCCCAAGGACCTGAACGGGGTGTTCCTCAAGGACGCCGAACTTTTTGAGAGGTACTAGGAATGAAGGTACTGGTCACCGGCGGAAAGGGCATGCTGGGACGCACGCTCAGGAAGGTACTCGACGGACAGTTCGAATTCACCGTGGCCGATCTTCCCGAGCATGACATGACGAATCCGGCGGCCTTTGACCGCTTGGTCGCGGAAACCGCTCCGGACGCGGTCGTTCATTGCGCCGCCATGACGGCGGTCGACCGTTGCGAGAGCGAGCGGGAACTGGCTTACAAGCTCAACTGGGCGGGGAGTTCGTCCGTGGCGTCCGCATGTCATCGTCATGGTGTCCGGCTGATTGCCATATCGACCGACTACGTGTTTTCCGGAGAGCAGGGTCCGTATTCCGAGTTCGACCGGCCGGATCCGCGGACCGTGTACGGAATGAGCAAGCTGGCCGGCGAGAACGCCATCAGGGAGCTTTGTCCGAACCATTTGATACTGAGGGTCGCCTGGCTGTACGGATTCGGCGGTCCGAGTTTTGTGCATACTATGATGAAACTCGCGGACGGCACGCATCCGGAGCTCAAGGTGGTCGACGACCAGCGGGGCAATCCCACCAGCGCGGTGGCGGTGTCGCGCGGAATCGGGAGTGCGCTGCTGCATCCAGAGATGTCTGGCACGTTCCACTTCACCTGCTCCGGTGAGGCGACGTGGTACGAGTTCGCAGAGGAGATATTCCGCATCTCCGGCAAGGACCAGAAGGTCACGCCGTGCACCACCGCCGAGTTTCCGCGTCCGGCCGATTCCAGGTTGGACAAGGCGAAGCTGCGCATGCTGGGATTCAGCCCCATGCCGGACTGGCGTGACGCGCTCGAGGAATTCATGTCGATAGAGAAATTCATATAGAATCGGAGGAATGACGATGGCTGCATTCAGACGGGTATTGCTGAAGCTCAGCGGGGAAGCACTCAAGGGCGACAAGGAGCACGGATACCAGCCGACGGCGCTGACGGCTGCAGCGAACCGGATCAAGGAGGCTGTTACCATCGGAACCCAAGTGGCCGTGGTGATTGGCGCCGGCAATCTCTGGCGCGGGGCCACCGGGGCATGCGACGGCATGAACCGGGTCGACGCCGACGCCATGGGTATGCTTGGCACGGTCATGAATGCGATTGCGCTCAAATCGTATCTCGAACGCTCCGGATTGCGGACGCTGCTACTTGGATCGTTCGAAATCGCCGGAATCGTCAGGCGGTTCAACGCGTCCGAGGCCGACGAGGCGTTCTCCGAAGGGAAAGTGGTCGTGTTCGCCGGCGGGACGGGGAAGCCGTTCTTCACCACGGACACGGCCGCGGTGGTCAGCGCGCTGGAAACCGGTTGCGACGCCGTCATCAAGGCGACCAAGGTCAACGGAATCTATTCAGCCGATCCCATGAAGTTCCCAAATGCGACGAGATACTCCGAGATAACGTTCGACGAGGCACTGGAGAAGAAGCTCAAGGTCATGGACTCCACCGCCTTCTCCCTGTGCCGCGACAACGGCCTCAGCATCATCGTGTTCGACTTCTCCGAGGAAGGAGCATTGGTGAAGATACTCAATGGCGACACGTCGGCCGGTACTATCGTGAGGAATCAGACGAAATGAAGCGCGTCTTCGCTGTTTTCACCGCGATTTGCCTTCTGTCCGGATGCGCCTGCTTTGAGGAGGAAGAGGAAGATCATGTAGATCGCCCGGTGCTACTGGCCGCGATTGGTCCCTTTTCGCACAATCTGGAGAACGACGGCAAGGCAATGGCCAGAGGCATGCAGATCGCGGTCGACGAGCTGAACAGCAAGCGCGGCATCAACAACCGCCAGGTGAACATGGTAACGATAGATTCGTTCTCGGACAACCCGGTGGAGACCGCGGCGAGGATGGGCGCGGACTGCATCGTCTCGGACTGCACCAGCTCGCAGATCGGGAAAATAGTAGAGGACGTTGAGAAGTTCAAGATACCGCTGGTCATATCCAGCGCCACCAAGGACTCCTACGTCGCCGCCAATCACTACGTGTTCCGCAACATATTCACGAACGCCCAGCAAAGCGAGACGCTCGCGGCCTATCTATGGTACTGGAGACAGCAGATGCGAATCTGCTTTCTCGTGGAAATGGACATGCCGTCCGAATACGAACGGCTGCTCGCCAGACAGGTCGCGGACGAGTTCAAGGCCTTGGGCGGCCAGGTCTCTTGCGTGGCGGAATACACCGGCGATGAGTTTGACCAGCCTATCAAGGACCTGCTTACCTACAATCCCAACTGCATCGTGGTCACAACCCAGCGGGAGCGTTTGGCCAAGATCATAAAGCGTCTGCGTTCATTCGGATACACCGGACTCATCTGCGGTGGCGACGCCTGGGCGCACGACGATTTTTTCAATGCGATAGCGGACTGCAAGCATGCGGGCGACTGCGTGTTCGTATCGCCGTTCTCCGATGAAAACGACAGCGAGGAATACCTGCGGTTCAGGAAGAAGTACATGGACCAGTACGGCTTCGAGCCCGACCGAAAGGCCACGTTGGCGCACGACGCGGTCAAACTGCTGGCCATCGGACTCTCCGACGGCACAGGGGACATCAGGAAGTTCAGGAAGAACTGGCTGACCATCCGCAATCACATCGACGCGGGCGGAGTGTACACCATGCAGAAGGATGGCAACGTCGACAGCACGATGTACATATCGAGGTTGAGCATGGATAAAAATCCATTCCCGACGGCGAAGCTACTCAAGAAGTTCCAGTATTCGATTCTCAAGACCTATCGCAACGACGACATCGAAAGCCAGACAACCGACACCGACGACTAGGCGTCTACTGGCGCCACATCACAGGGAAAGTGTAGACGCCGCGCCGTCCGGTCGGCACATCGATTGGATCTGCTATGTCCGGGAGTCCCCATCTCCTGCTCAATGGCCAGAAGACGAACGCCGCGCGTCCGACCAGGTTTTTGCGCGGAACGGCTCCGAAGAAACGACTGTCGCGGCTGAAACGGGAATTGTCGCCCAGCATGAAGTAGCAGTTGTCCGGAACCGTATAGTCCGTCGCCTCGTCCAGCAGACAGGACTCTCCCATATCGGATACATGTCCGTGGTATCCTCCCTTCCCGCTGTAGATTTTGGCGAATTTCGGCTCGATATCCTGAATGCGCGAAAAAGACGACGCGTCGCGCGGGCGCACGTAAAGTTGGTTGTTCCGCAGCCGCAGCGTATCACCCGGCAGTCCGACGATGCGCTTCACGTAGTAGAATCCACTCGAGTCGCGCAATGACACGCCGCGAATGTCGGTTATTCCTTCTGTGGTGAATACCATGATGTCGCCACGTCTCGGAGGCAGGAAATAAAGGCTGAACCGTTCCACGAAGAGATGGTCTCCGGAGACAACCGAACCATTGGCTATGATCTCGCCGCCGAAGTAGTATGTGTTGGCCGTCATGTTGGCGTAGTCGATTACCTTGGACCGATCTCCCGGCAGACGCGTCCAGCTACCTCCTTGCTTGACGAAGGTATCGTCGAAGAAACCAGGCGACGCATCGCAGTCCTCGAAGGTTCCGCGTCGTGCCGTCAGTTCTGCTCGCCGTCCGCCGAACAGCAGCATGTTGAATGGCTGTGGGCAGGTGAGATTGTCGCGGTAGTGAATGCCGTAGAGAGTAGGCTGCATCGAGCTCGTCGGTATCTTGAATGGCTGGAAGAAGAGTCCGCGTATGCCGAATGCCACCGCGAACACCACGCATACGAGATCGATGAACTCGCGCATCGCGGAGTAACGACGTATTCCTGGGAGCGCATACTCTTGTCGTGACGTCCGTTCGATGTCTACGGCCCGTCCGTCGGCGGATATTTCGTCGATAATCCGGTCCAGCTCCAGCTTGGATATCTCCGGCAGCAGGTCGTCCTGCTGTATCCGCATTCCAACGAGCTTGGAAAGAAACTTCCTGGTTTTCCTGTCGCCTTTGAAAGCGGCTTTCCCAAACAGCATCTTCATTTCCTGCACATCTCCAATCCGACTTCCTCGATCCTGCGTTTCAGATGACGCTCGAGACAATTCTTCTCCTTCAGCGCCGTCACGCTCTCCATGACCGTGCCGCGAACCTGATCCAACGGAACATATCCTGCCTTCTGGACATTCTCAAGTTTCAGTATGAGGAGCCAAGGTCCGCACGTGACGATGTCCGTGCGCTCGCCGGGGCGCAGCGACTTGGCCAACTTCCTGATTTCCCCAAGTTCCTCAGGACCAGGATCTGGCATGCCGTCATGCGACATCTCCTCGGCGATGCGGGCGAAATCGACTTTCTGACGGAGCTGGGCGAGAGCGTCCTCCATCTTTTCCCTGGCCCGCGGTTCGTCGACGCGGGCGGCGATTATACCGACCGAGGTATTCTCGGGTATGCGGAACATGGAGCGGTTGTAGTTGTAATAATCGGATATCTCCATTTCGCCAACGTCAAGGGCGCCCGGATACAAATGGTCGAGCAGCATGTGGACGGCCGCCTTGTATTGGAACTCCTTGTCGCCAGTCAGCGACCTGAGCTTGGATTTCGTCTCGGGATCGGCCTTCTTCGATTCCACGTAGTCGATTGCCGTTTTCTCGTTCGCGACGATGCCGGCATTAGACAAATCTTCGTCCAGCAGAGCCTTGAAACAATATTCCTCGACAATTCCCCTGACCTGGAGGTCGAATTCCGCCGGTCTCGCGGATCTGGATTCTCCGCCAAGTTCCCTAATCAGTCGTTTCTCCACCGCCGAACGGGGAATGGCACGACCGCCTAATACGGCGACTGGATCAGGAACATCGTCAACGGGGGCGGACATTGCCGCCAGCGCCACCATCGCAATAAACACAATGGCCAGTTTCATTTGGCATCAGTCCGTTTCGGCGATGGCGTTTCGTCGGGATGTTCCTTTTCAAGCTGCGCCTTGCGGGCTGCCGAATCGGCTTTTTCCTTTTCCGCATTGGACCGCTCCAGCTGGCGCTGCTTTTCAATGTCCTTTTCGTACTGGTCGAGATATTTCTTCAGTTCCGGCGTCATGTTGGACATGAGGCCGGTGGAGCAGGCGGCCATGGCGGCGCTCATTTCCGAGGCGGATTCGGCCAGCGCCATATTTCGCATGAGCGTCTTCGCATTGCGCAGCTGGCGCATCTTCCTTCCGACGCGCTCAATCTGCGAATTGTTGGGATTGCGTTCCAACGCCTGGTTGATGCACTTCAGCGCCCCGTCGATGTTTCCGGCGTTGACCATCCGCTGGGTCGCCCTGATCGCCTCGTTGGCTTCCTGAACCTCAACCAGGCGCCGGACAAATTCGTTCGCCGGGTCCATATCCTGTATCTTGCGGCCCTGGATCACAGCGGACGCCGAGTCGCCGTTTTTCAGGCTGGAAAAGAACCTGGCGACAAGATCGTTACGGGCGGACGGCGGGGCGGAATGCTTCTTCTTCTCGCATCCGGGGACCAGAAACAGGCACAGGAGCAACGCCGTCGACGCCAGACGGTTCGCCTTCATCACTTGGACAGGCATCTTCTTATGAGATCGTTGGCGCTGACCACCGCCTCGCATCCGCGCTTGAGCAGGTCTACACGCTTGCGGGAATCCGGTCTGGCTACGGTGCGCCTGGTTTCGGGAACATCAGTTGCAACGAGACGCCCGCCGAACACCTTGAGAACGTCGTTGATCTTGTCGATGCGCAAGGTGGGTTTGCCACGCTCGAGTTCGCGCATGAACCTAAGCCCCACTCCGGCCCGCACCGCCATTTGCGGCTGGGTCAGGTGGAGCTTGCGCCGGTTGGCGCGAACGAATTCGGCTATGGTCATGAGAACGTCGCTTCAGGACCTCCGGTCGCTACTTCGCGGCCGGCGTTCCGAAGATCGGACTCTTCATTTCAATGAAATACTTGACTCCGGCCTTGCCCTCGAGATCGGTGAGATATACCCTTGCTGCCTCTCCAGCGTTACGGGCGGAAATCATCTCGACGAGGCGGTCCTTGATGGAATCGAACGGCATGACCTTCTCCGCCTGAAGGGCGTCGCGTCTGATGATGTGATATCCGAACTGGGTCTTGACAACGGGCGATATCTGTCCAATTTGGAGCGCCTCTACCGCGTCCTGGAATTCCTTGACCATGTCGCCCTTGGAGAAGGCGCCTAGGTTTCCGCCGCTGGGCGCGCTTCCGCAGTCGCTGTTCTCGCGGGCAAGTTTCTCAAACTGGGTCGCGTCTTTCTCGAGCTGCTTTGCGATTCCGTCGATCTTGTCCTTCGCAGCCTTGTCCTCCTCCGGAGTAGCGTCCTTCTTGACCATTACGAGGATGTGGCTGGCTCTGAAGGCGTCGGCCGGATCGGCTGGAGTCGTGAACATCCGCTTGTTGTCCTCGTAGTACTTCCTGGCTTCGTCGACCGTGACTTCCTTGAGCTGGAGCTTGCTCTCGAGATACATCTGGCGGAGCACCTCGTTGCGCGTCTCGACCTGCTTGAGCATCTCGGCGACGTGATCCTTGATGGTCTTGTTCTTGCTGGCGAGAAGCTGCGTTAGCATGTCGATCTGTTGCTTCGGCGCACGCTTGAGCTGCTTTTCGACAAACGCGAAAATCGCGTCGTCGGCAGGTGCGAACTTGTCAGCGGTCATTTGCGCATCGAGGACCTTCAGCATGACCAACATCTTGGTCTGCATGGAGAAAGCCTGGTTGGCCTCCTCCTGGCTGACCCCTTCCGGAATCTGTCCGTCGGGAAGTTGCGCGATAATCGACGCCTTGACTTCCTCCTTGGTCAGCTTGACGTCGCCGATCTCGGCGACGACTTCCGGAATCGCGGTCCAGTACTCGGTTTTCTTCTGCAACTGCTCCGTGGCGGCGGCGGTAGCGGTCGGGGCCACGGCTTCCGCTGGCTTCACGGCATCTTGGGCGGTCTTGGTGATCTCAGCCTTTTTCTCCACTTCCGCAACGGGAGCGACGGGCGCCGTTTCAGCCGCGGGTTTGGCCACCTTTGTTGCGGCGGGAAGCTCCGGTGCCGCCTTCTTCGATTTGAAAATGTCGCATCCGGTGACGCACAACGCGGACACCGCGGCGACGGCCAGAAGCGTTTTTCCTGCAGTTTCGAAACTCTTCATCTTGAAATCCTCCGTGGTTCGACATAAAGACGCAATCTATTGTTGCATAAATATACTCCGCATCGGTAGCGTTGGCAACCGCATATGCACGGGCGCGGGAAAACGAGACTTGACGCGGGAGTCAATGCGCAATATCTTTAATCCATGATGGATACTCGGTCTTAATTTATTTAGATTAGGGAAGGTGAGAAATGAAAAGAACACTTGCGGCATTGCTACTCGCGATGGTCGTGCCGGCGCTTTGTCTCGGCGCCGGACACAAGGTCAAGAAACCGTCGAGCGTGGGCAAGAACGGTACACGCATAGTCTACTTTTGCGGAGGAAGACCATGGCAGGCAACGGAGGACGTCAAGCAGCTGGTATCCGGAGGAATGCGGGTGCTCCAGCTTGACGGCAGGTATCTGGACGGACACGGCGGATCGCCGATCCGCGTCCACATGGCCGACTCGCACGAGCCGGATCCGTTCGACGGAATCACGCCGACCTTCAAGTCGCTTTCCACCTACAAGTTGCTGGTCTTCAACCGCATTCCGCGCGAGGAGCTGGCGCAGATATTGACTCCAGAACGGCTGGCTGCGCTTAAGAAGTATGTCGAGAACGGCGGACATGTGCTGTTCTCGCGCAGCATGCCAGAGTCGGTTGGCGAGCTCGCCCCCGTGCTGCCGACCGACGATGGATATTGCTCCGACAAGGGGATGGCGTCCAGGCCGTCCGGGAAGTTGTGGAAACCTTTCCCCGAGAAGTTTCCCGTTCCCGGATATGACATCGTGCAGCTGGCACCGGGCGCGGTCGCGGTCAGCAAAATCGACGATTGTGACGACACCCCGTTCATCGCCAGGAAGCGGATCGGCAAGGGCACGGTCACCTACTTCAACGCCGAGATACTCAAGGACGTCGACAATTCGGCGCTATATCAGTTCTCCGGCTGGGGGGCCGCCAACGCGTTCGCCGTCGCAATCTGCGCCGACAGCGGTGAATTCGACGCGGACGCCGGACGGTTCATCGAAAAACTTCCGCCCATCCCTGCGCGCAAGCAACTGGGTGACGTCTCCGTGAAGATCGGCGAGCCCGAGCTGGGAATCGCGGTTTCCGACGCGGCCCCGACCGTGTCCGGCAACAGTGCGATCTTCCCGAACGGCTGCAAGATCGTCGCATCGGACTCCGGCAAGGTGTCGGTCATATGGCCGGACGGCCGCTTCGCCATGCGCGACTTCGCGATGCCGCTGGTGCAGTGCAGCTCGACCGGCGTCGGTTACGACAACGCCACGGCCGAGGCCGCGGCCAGCAAGGAGAAAATCAAGTCGGTCAACATCCAATGGAAGTATTCCGGACTCAGGGCCGACGGCGGAAAGGCGGTCTTGGTCTACACCGCCCCCGGCGCGGAGATGCTCTGGGAGTTCGCCGCCGGTTCGCTCGAGCTCGACGGACGCAGGTTCCTGGGAGTATCCGACAGCGTGCGCATAACGAAATGCAACGCCATGATCGGCGGCATCGAGATCAACGGATCGCTGATTCCGGAACATCCGCTGGTGGCGAGACGATTCTCCTGCTACTATCCGCCGCGCGGCTACACCGCCTTCGACATGAGCGGAAAGGTGAACGCCGACACCCAGTGCTGGAACTTCTTCGGCAGCGGCCAGCCGTTCGAGATGCTGGTCTGCGCCGACGGGGTGTACCTCGGCATGGTCGACGGAATCACGTCAGTTTCCGCGCAGATGACCGCAGAGAAGGGCAAGAGCGCGATTGGCAACCACCGCGTCATGCATCTCGGCAGGGTCAAGGCTCCGGTCGCGACCTCGCCGTACTGGCACTGGTTCTCCCAAGGGGCCGAACGCGAACACAACGACTACATGGCGGCGTACCAGTTCGTGCGCAAAAACCTGCGGCGCCACGCCGGTCTGGACGACATATCGCACTACCCGACCGCCGACGTTAACTACTTTCCGAGTTCGCGCCGCGCCGAGTTCAACGCATGGGTGAAGAAGGCGGGATACCGCTACATGCGCGTGTCGGTACATGAGACTCCCAATTCGGCGCTATGCTCGCCAGATTCGATCAAGAAGCTGTTCAAGCCGATCGTCGCCAACGGATTCAAGCCGTACACCTGGTCGGCCGGCAGCTACGTGCAGGCCAACACCTCGTGGGAATACAAGAACCATCCGGAATGGTTCGTCCGCGACGAGAACGGCAAGATATTCTGCTACGGCGGACAGACGTATCCTGTGATTGACATCAACAACGAGGAATACTTCAAGTGGTACAAGCAGGCCATCACCCGTCTGGTCAAGGAAGGCGGTCTCGGCGCCATCTATCGCGACATGGACGGTACCGCCTCGCTTTGCGTCAACTACGCGACGCCCGAGAGTCCGAACGGGCTCAAGGCGCAGGCCAGGGTCTACCGGTTCCTCGAGGACCAGGGCTGTCTGGTGGCGATCGAAGGACAGAACCCGCTTGTGCTCGACCAGTACTGGTACCGGGCGCATCTCTATTCGGGAACGTTCCCCGGCAACGAGTTCGTGCTGGTCGGATCCGCGCCCAGCGCCGATCTCTTCGGCGGTGTCGAGCTCGACATCTTCCGCACCGCGATGTACAACTGCTTCCCCGAGTTCGATCTCGGACCGGTTATGATGGAGGTTGACAAGATCCCCGGACTGGTTGAGCGCGGACAGCGGGCAACGTCGTTCGTGAAGAAGTTCAACGAGACGCTGGACCACACCGGAACGCCGTTCGTGAGGGAGACGGAGTTCGGAACCAGCTGGGTCGGTCCGAAAGGCGGCGCGCTGTTCTTCTGGAATCCTGCGAAAAAGGTGACGGTCGATCTTCCAGCCGGCTGGCGCATCAAGGGCGTCTCAGGCAACGTGCTCAAGAACGTGAAGGGCGACAGCGTCTTCCTGCTCGAGAAGAAATAGTTCTCGGGTCAGGCCATCCTGCCGGTCCTCCCGCGGTCAACTTCGTGCCGCAGGGGGACCGAGTTTTTCCATCTGCGGAACTCCTCCAGCAGCAAGTCTCCCATCCGGCGCATCTCGTTTCCAAGGGAACCCGCGATATGGCCGGTCAAGATGACGTTGGGGAGCCTTCTCAACGGGGAATCGGCGGCGGCCGGTTCCGGACACGACACGTCGAGCACCGCCAGGATGTCACGCCGTTTTTCCAAGACGGATATCAGTCCCCTTTCGTCAACAGTGGCCCCGCGCGAGGTGTTGATGAACAATCCGTTCCTCGGCATCGTCTCCAGCAACCTGGAACTGATGAGCCCCTCGGTTTCCGGCAGGAGCGGCAGGTTGTCGCTAACCACGTCGTTCGAGGAGAACGCCTCCTCCAACGACACTTTCCGGACGCCCAGACGCGCGGCTTCTTCCTCGTCCAGATAGGGGTCGTACACAGAGACGACGGCATCCGACATCGCAAGCAGCCCCCGGACGTGCCTCGCCACGTGTCCGAATCCAAGCAGCGCCACGCGTAGGCCGTTGCCGCCGGGACCACGGAACGGTTCCCGGGCATTCGCGCGCATATCCGATGAGTTGCGGAAGAAACCCTTCCCGCCGAGCAGTACGACGGATGCGACGTATTCGGCGACCGGTTTCGCGTTGGCCTCGGCCGCCGCGACAACGCGCACGTTTTTCGGCAAGTCGCCGATGAAATGCCTGACGCTTCCACCTGCGTAGAAGATGATTTCGAGCGACGGCAGCTTGTCCAGTCGCGCGGCCGTCAGCCGAGGCACGCCCCAGGCGGTGAAAACCGCCGAAACATCATCGAACGTCCGACCCGCCTGGTCCAGCATGGCACCCGTCACCACGCACGGACGCAATCCCGCCTCGGCGGCGAGCGCCGATTCGACTTCCGGCGCATAGGCGTTCCGGACGACCGTCGGATCGTCGCAAAGGAATATCGATTCGATTTCCATGAAAACCTCCGAATTACCGTAAGACTATACGACAGAGCATGCGAAAATTCCATGAAAATGGTTAACAATCGTGCATAAATGCCTGATAGTCCACACAAATGCCGGAAATTCCATTTAACGGACCAGATGCACACGATATCTTAAACACATGGACACATAGGAGGCACGACGTCAATGCACATAACCCGACTCGCGACATTCTTCTTCCAGCTGCAGGCGGTCGCCGATCAGCGCGGCTGGACCATTGGACGCACCATGCGCGAGCTCGGCCGCTATGGATATCGCGCCGCTGAAACGGCGACGTACGAGCTCTCCCCGGCCGTGTTCTCCGAAATGCAGGACGCCGGCTGGTCGGTCTCCAATCTGTACGAGTTCCCGGACTTCCTCTCCTGCGATCCGGACATGGAGATCGACCGCATAATGACGGCGGTTGACGCATGGAGTCCGTCCAAGGTGATGGTGATTCCTCGGGAGAACGGCCGGTGCGGCGAGGAGCTTCGTCCGGTCTGGAACGCCATCGGCAAGCTGGCGGCGATGCTCGACGAAAGGGATATTCCGCTCATGATGGAGGTGTTTGTCCTCGGCTTTCCGTCGTATGCCACGGTGTCAGGTATGCAGTCCTACCTGGACAACGTCCCAGATCTCAAGGTTTGTTTCGACACCGGGAACCTGGTCTACGGGGGCGACGACTGTCTCGCCACCTACCGCAGGTGGGAGAGCCGGATCGCCCACATGCACTTGAAGGATTGGAGCACGTCTGACGACCACGGCCCCTACGTGTTCCGCGCCATGGACGGACGCGACATCGCCCCGGTGCCGTTCGACGGCGGGTTCCTGCGCATCCGCGACATCGTCTCCTCGCTCGGGTACTCGGGGACGGTCGCCATGGAACAGACCCCGTGCCGGGACCAGCTGGCCGCTGAAATCGCATCGGCCCGGGCTGTCGCCGAACTGGTGGAAGCCTGAAAACGTCTTGACATCAGTTCATTTCCCGACCTATTTTAAATCCGCTGACGGATTGTCGCAAACCTAAACAGGAGGATGTGAAATGGGCAAGGAATCGTTGGAAATTCTCTCCGAACTCATCGGAATGCGCGCGGTCACCGCTGACGTCGAGGCCGTGAATAGCAGTAGCGAACGCATGGGCAGGTACCTGACGGACAAAGGACTGCTGGCGAAGTTCGAGACGCTCGGGGAACGCAGGATACTCTACGGAAGCACAGTCGACACCAAACGGCCGGATCTGCTGCTTTGCGTGCATCTCGACGTGGTTCCCGCCAACACCGACGACCAGTACGAGGCGAAAATCGTCGGCGACCGGCTCTACGGCCGCGGATCCAACGACTGCATCGGGAACGCCGTCGCCTGTGCCGACGCAATGGCCGAACTGAAGGATTTGTCCGTCGGCTGCATATTCTCGTCCGACGAGGAGGACGGCGGCACCACGACTTCCGAGATGGTCCGCCTCGGCTACGCCCCGGGGAAGGCGATGCTCGTTCTCGACGACTGGAATGACAACTGTATCTGCTATGCCCACAAGGGTGTCGCCACGGTGAAGCTCATCGCCCGCGGACACGGCGGGCACGCGAGCGCGCCCTGGCTCGCCGACAATCCGATCGACAAGCTCGTCAGGGGGTACGCCGCATTCATGGCGAATTGGTCGAACCCGGCGGACGCGGACGACTGGCGCCGTTCGCTCACTCCGTGCATCGTCTCCGCCGGACGCGTGCACAACCAGATTCCGGACGATGCGGAGATGGTCCTCAATATCAGAACCGTGGCCGGCGAGCTGGACGGCATTGTGGAGGAACTGCGCCGCACCACCGGCCTCGAGGTGGTTGTCCAAAGCGTCGAGCGGGCGTTTGCATCCAGCGTCGACTGTCCGGAGTTCGGCATGCTCGAGGAGGCTTATCTCGCCGGCTTCGGCGTCCGTCCGGGCAAGGCCCGTATCTGCGGTGCGACCGACGCACGGCATTTCCAGGGAATGGCGCCGGTGTACATCTTCGGCGTGGCGGGCGAGGGGCTCCATGACGCAGGGGAATACGTGGTCATCGATTCCATCGAAAGCGCGAAGAAGACGGTGGTGGAATTCGCCAGACGCCTCGCCGCGGCGAAATAGCCGCTTGACCGTCGGGCATTCCGGCGTATATTGTGCCTGTGTCGGATGAAATAGATTTTTCGAGCAGGATGACATGGAATATTTCGATGGCGTTGAATTCGTGACCTACGGCGACTGTCCGGAGCACGACTGGATGATACGGGGGAAGATGTGCCTCGACTCCTACGGCATCCAGTACAAACACTCGGGCACGCTTTACCTATCGGTCGACGGCGGGCCGGAGAAGGTCTGCCACGGCCCCTGCGTTTTCTTCACCATGCCCGGGCGTATCTATTCCTACGGCTGCGTCGCGCCGGAACACCGCCACCACTGCTACATCTGCTTCCGCGGAGAGAGGGCCGAACGCATGGTTTCGGGCGGACTGTTCGACCCGTCCGAACCGATGCCGTTGCGGCAGGTGCAGGATCCGGACCGGTTCCTGCGCACCATGACCGGACTCCAGGAACTCCTGCGCGGTCCCGCCGGCTACCGCACAGCCACAAAGGTTCACATGCTCGAGGATTTGCTACTGCAGATCGAGGAGCCATCCGGCTCGTCCGGAGGCTACTACGAGGAACGTCTGCGCAAGCTCTGCCAGGAGGTGGCCGAGAACCCCGGCAGCCCCTGGGATTTCGATGCCGTCGCCTCGGACTTCGCGGTTTCGTCCGCCCATTTCCGCCGGATATTCCGCGCCTATTCCGGTATGCCTCCGACCGCCTATCTCATCGGCTGCCGGATCAATTTGGCGCGGACGCTCCTGGTCACGACCGATCTCATGTCCTCGGACGTCGCGCACCGCTGCGGATACGCAGACGAGTTCTTCTTCTACCGACTCTTCCGCCGCCGAACCGGTTTTTCGCCGCAGGGGTACCGCAAGGAGTTCAAACTCCGGTAAAAATGGACTTTTTGAACATCAAAGTAGTACGAAAACACTAGTGTTGGCGCATTGTCTCGCGCCGGGCGCGGATATATCGTTATGTCCTGTGAAGTGTCCCACGTATGAAAAGGGAATGCAACGCAGGAGGAAACCATGAAAGTCGATTTGTCTGGAAAGGTGGCCGTCGTCACCGGCGGCGGCGGAGTGCTGTGCGCGAGAATGGCCGAGGCGCTGGCGGAGGCCGGGGCCAAGGTCGCGGTCCTCGATCTCAGGAAGGAGGCCGCCGACGCGGTGGCGGACCGCATAAACTCGGCGGGTGGCACGGCAATCGCCGTGGCGGCGAACGTCCTCGACCGCGCCAGTCTCGACGCGGCGGCGAATGAAGTCGGGGAAAAGCTCGGGATCTGCGACATACTCGTCAACGGAGCGGGCGGAAACCATCCCGATGGCACCACCGCGCGGGAATTCCTCGAGAAGGACGATCTCGACAACGAGTCCGCTGGAAGGACGTTCTTCGACCTCGACCCCAAGGGGATAGGGTTCGTCTTCAATCTCAACTTCCTCGGCGCGTTGCTTACCACGCAGGCCTTCTGCAAACCGATGGCGCGCCGTGGAAACGGCGTCGTCATCAACATCTCCAGCATGAACGCGTTCCGCCCGCTCACCAAGATTCCGGCTTACAGCGGGGCGAAGGCGGCGGTGAGCAACTTCACGCAATGGCTGGCTGTGCATTTCTCGCATGTCGGCATCCGCGTCAACGCCATAGCGCCGGGATTCTTCCTCACCAACCAGAACCGCGCGCTGCTCACCGAGCCGGACGGCAGCCTGACGCAGCGCGGGAAGACAATACTTTCCCACACTCCGATGGGCCGGTTCGGAACGCCGGACGACCTGCTGGGCGCGCTGCTTTTCCTCGCGGACGACTCTGCGTCCGGCTTCATGGACGGAGTCGTGCTGCCGGTGGACGGCGCCTTCGCCGCATACAGCGGGGTGTAGGCCATGGTCATGCAGGAATGCTTCCGCTGGTACGGCCCCGGCGATCCGGTGCCGCTTTCCTTCATACGCCAGACCGGTGCGACCGGCGTCGTGACCTCGTTGCACCACATCCCGTACGGGGAAGTGTGGAGCGTGGACGAGATCCGGCGCCGCCAGGAGACGGTCGCCGCCGCCGGACTGGAATGGAACGTGGTGGAGAGCCTTCCGGTCCACGAGGACATCAAGACCGGGACGGGGCGCTGCGCCGAATACCTGGCCAACTACCGCGAATCGCTGCGGAACCTCGCGTCCTGCGGAATCAAGGTCGTCACCTACAACTTCATGCCGGTGCTGGACTGGGTGCGGACCGATTTGCACCATGTGCTGCCGGACGGCTCGGAGGCGCTCTACTTCAACCAGGCGCAGTTCGCGGCGTTCGAGCTCTTCATCCTCCGGCGCCCCGGGGCGGAGAAGGACTATTCCGCCCAAAGGATATCCGAAGCCGAGGACTTCTACCGTTCCATGACGCCATCACAGGTCGACGCGTTCACCTCGTCGCTCGTGGACAACTTCCCCGGGTTCAAGGGCATGACGCTCGACCGGGTCAGGGAGATGCTGTCGAGGTACGACGGGATGACCAGGGACGACCTAGAGGCCAATCTGCGCCGTTTCCTCGAGGCGGTCTGTCCGACGGCCGAGGAGGGAGATCAGGTGATGGTCATCCATCCGGACGATCCGCCGTATCCGATACTCGGGTTGCCGAGAATATTCGGAACCATCGACGACATCAGGAAACTGCTCGCCGTCACGGACTCGCCGGCGAACGGGATATGCTTCTGCAGCGGCAGCTTCAGCGGACGTCCGGACAACGACGTCGTCGCGATGTTCCGGGAATGCGCGTCCAGGGTCGGCTTCGTCCATTTGCGCAGCACCGAGCATGACGGGCACGGCAACTTCTACGAGGCGGACCACCTGGGCGGCGTGGTGGACATGTATTCGCTGGTCAAGGAGATACTGGCCGAACAATTCCGGCGCCGCGACGCGGGAAGAAGCGACTGGCGGCTTCCATTTCGCCCCGACCACGGGCATGTTATAATGGACGACCTTGCGAAACCGCCCTGTCCGAATCCGGGGTACTCGGCGCTCGGGCGCATGAAGGGTCTGGCGGAAATAAGGGGACTGGAACTCGGAATACTGAAATCATGTTTTGAAAAGGAGTACGGCCATGTTTCTAGATGACAACTACCTGCTCGGCGGCGAGACGGCAAAGCGGATATTCTCCAGGATATCCGGTCTTCCCGTGGTGGATCCGCACAACCACTGCGACATGGCGGCGCTCGCCGCCAACCGGCCTTTCAGCGACCTCTGGCAGCTCTTCGGCGCGACGGACCACTACGTCTGGGAGGTCATGCGCAAGGCCGGAGTGGAGGAACGCTTCATTACCGGCGACGCCACCGCCAGGGAGAAGTTCGGCGAACTCTGCCGGGTGATGCCGCGCATCGCCGGGAATCCAGTCTTCGAATGGCTGCATCTCGATCTCAGGACGCTCGGAATAGACGGAATCATGTCGGCGGAAAGCACCGAAGGTATCTGGAACCGGGGAATCGAGGCGCTGGCCAGGGACGACAACCGGCCGATGGGGCTTCTTGCCAAGGCCAACGTCGAGGAACTGTCGTCGACCGACGACCCGGTCGACACATTGGAGCATCACGCGACGGTAAACGCGGCCGCCGGCCGCACGCTGGTCCGCCCGACGTGGCGTCCGGACAAGGCGATGAACCCGTCGCCCAAATACATAAAGCAGCTGGGCGAACGGTTCGGAATCAAAATCCGCCATCTGGACGATCTTTTCACGGCGCTGAGGCTTTCGCACGAATATTTCGCCGAGCGCGGCTGCCGCGCCAGCGATCATGCGCTGCTGGATTTCCGCGCCGTCGAGGGCGACAAGCACCGCGCCGACAAGGTGTTCCGGCGCGTGCTCGCGGAAAAGCCGGTCTCCGCCGACGACATGGCGCTGCTGCGCAACTCGATACTTGCGGAATGTGCCGAGCTAGACGCCGAGACCGACTGGGTTTGCCAGCTGCACATGGGCGCGGTGCGCGACGTCAGGACCGGCATCTTCGAGACGCTCGGCCCGGACGCTGGAGGCGACGTCTGCCGGATCGGGCTCGACCTCTTCTCCGGACTGATTCCGTTTCTCAACCGCTTCGACGGTCGTCTGAAAACCGTGCTCTACACGCTTGATCCGGGATACCTGCCGACTCTGGCCACGGTGACCCGCGCCTTCGGGAACAAGGTGGCGCTGGGCGCCGCCTGGTGGCTCTGCGACACCCCGGTCGGAATGCGCCGCCACATGGAATACATCGGTTCCGTGGATCTTTTCTCGGCCTTCGCCGGTATGGTTTCGGATTCCCGCAAGCTGCTTAGCTACGGCTCGCGTTTCGCCATGTTCAGGAGAGTCCTCGCCGACGTGCTGGGACGCATGGTGGACCTCGGCCAAATGCCCGAACAGCTGGCCGTGGACATCGCGGTCGGGATGTCGTATGCGAACGTGAAGAAATTCTGGAATCTTTGAGGACAAGATGAAAAGCAACAGGGAACTCGCGGCGCTGGTCGCCGCCATGACGCTCGACGAGAAGATATCGCTCTGCCATGGCAACGGTAACTACGGCTCGCACGCCGTGGAACGGCTCGGCATCCCCTCGGTGCGGTTCACCAACGGACCGCGCGGAGTCCGCCTGGAGGACGGACAGCTGGCGACGGCGTTTCCGTGCACCACCTCGCTCGCGAGCACCTTCGACCGCGACGACGCCTTCCTCTACGGCGAGGCGATCGGGCGCGAGAACCTCGCCGCGGGATTCGACATCCAGGAAGGGCCCGGCATGAACATGATGCGTTCGCCGCTGTGCGGGCGCAACTTCGAGTACATGGGCGAGGACCCGGTCCTGACTGGCGAGATGGCCTCAGCATATGTCGACGGCTGTCAGAAGGCGGGGACTGCGACCACGGCCAAGCATTTCGCGCTGAACAACCAGGAGGCGTGCCGGCGCGTGACGAGCGCCAATGTCGACGAGCGCACCATGCGCGAATACTACCTCCGGGCATTCGAAATCGTCGTGGCCAAATCGAATCCCTGGATGATAATGGGTAGCTACAACCGCATCAACGGGGTGTTCGCCGCCGAGGACAGACATCTGCTTTCGGACATATTGCGCGATGAGTGGAAATACGACGGCGTCGTGGTATCCGACTGGGGCGCGGTGCAGTCACCGTACCGGGCGGCAATCGCCGGAACCGATCTCGATATGAACGGCGGGGACGGCGCGAAATTCAACCGACCGCTCAAGAGCTTGGTCGAGCGCGGACTGCTGCCGGAATCGGTGATAGACGAGAAGGTCATGCGCTGGTTGCGGCTTCTCGATCGGCTGGGCATGCTCTCCGGGCCGCGCGACCGGACGCGCGGGGAACTCAACACGAAGCGCCATCACGACATCTGCCGCAAGGTGGCGCAGGACGGCATGGTGCTGTTGAAAAACGAGGGCGGCCTGTTGCCGCTCGACAAGACCAAGCTGCGCCGGATCGCCGTGGTGGGGCCGTCGGCCGATCCCGCGCACGCCATCGGGCCGCCCTACAGCTGCGGCGGCTCCAGCGCCGCGCACCCCGAACACGAGATCACCCCGCTCGCCGGATTGCGTGAATACCTCGGCGACGATGTCGAGATATCGTACGCCCCGGGCGAACTCTTCCAGTTCGCGACGGTGATTCCGGAGGAATGCCTCCGGACGGCCGACGGCCGCACGGGGCTCGACGTCGAGTACTTCTCGAACCATTCCGAGCTCGACGATCCGGATGCGGCCTCCCTGTTCCGGGACATTGACACGAGGCTCGACCACCAGTGGAGCAGCAAGCTCTTCCGGCTGGTCGGCAAGGACGACAAGTCGGCCCAGCTGGAGGACCTCGCGTTCGGCGCCAGGTGGACCGGATTCTTGGTTCCCCGCAAGACCTGCCGCGCGAGGATATCCGTGGGCATGGAGAACGACAGCCGCATAACGATAGAACTCGACGGAAAGGTCGCGATCGACACGCATGCGAAAGGATACCAGAAAGGCGCGACCGGCTGGGACTTCGAAGTCGAATCCGGCAAACCGGTGCCGATACGCATCGAGATGCGCCGTTTCTGCGGCACGGCGATCCGCGGCATCAGGGTGAACTACGTCGAGGATGCCGAAGCGCAGCGCCGCGAGGCGGTGGAACTCGCCGCGAAGGCGGACGCCGTAATCTACTTCGGCGGAACCAACCACTTCTACGACAAGGAGGCCATCGGGGCCACCTCGTACGCGGAGGGCGACATGCCGTTCGAGATGCCGGGGACCCAGGACGAGCTGATTGCGACCCTGGCCGCGGCCAATCCGAAGCTGGTGGTCTGCCTGATCGGCGGCTCCGTCATGGACATATCCAGATGGGTGGACAAGGTTCCGTGCCTCATGCACTGCTGGTACATGGGCATGGAGGCGGGCCGGGCCGTCAGCGAAGTGCTGTTCGGCGACGCCCAGCCCGGCGGCCGGCTGTGCTGCACCTGGGGACGCCGGCTGGACGACTACGCCTGCCATGCGCTGGGACTGTTTCCCGGCGAGCTGGACCCCTACATCGCGAGCTCCGACTACCTGGAGGGGGTGTTCGTCGGCTACCGGTACTTCGACAAGACCGGCGCCAGGCCGCTCTTCCCGTTCGGATTCGGACTCGGCTACACGACGTTCAGCCAGGAAGTCTCCGAGATTTCCGTCGACGGCAGGGGCGTCGCGGCGCGCGTCCGCGTGACCAACACCGGGAACCGCCGCGGATCCCAGGTGATACAGCTTTATGTCGGGGATGACGAATCGTCCGAGGAACGTCCGCAAAAGGAACTGGAGGATTTCGCCAAGGTCGAGCTGGAGCCGGGGGAAAGCCGCGATGTCGAGCTCCGTCTCGAGGAGCGCGACTTCATGTTCTTCTCCGGGAAGCGGAACCTCTTTGTCTTCGAATCGGGGAAGTTCACGTTGTATTTTTCGACATCGGAACGCGATTGCTTCGATAGGCGGACAATCGAACTGAAATAGAAACACTGACACGGGAGACTATGCCAATGGAAAAGACGATACTCGACGGGGTGTGGCGCTGCGGCTACACCAGGGATGCGGCCAAGGTGCCGTGCTTCGACCACGCCTATGCCGTTCCGGGATGCCTGGACGCCGAACCCGGTATGTTCGGGCGCCAGGGATACGCCTGCTTCAAGCGCGACGTGGTGATAGGGGGAATGGTGGAACTGTCGCTGGTGGCTGGTCTGCATAGCGTCGTCTACTGGGACGGGGCCGAGGTCGGACGCAGCGTCCTCGGCTGGTCAAGGGAGGAATACGTCTTCGACGCCGGAAGCGAGGGACGACACGAGCTGGTCGTTGTCTGCGACAACGTCCTGGATCCGACCGACAACAAGGAGCTCGCGTTGCCGACCGCCGACTTCTACTTCTACACCGGTATCTTCGACCATGTCACGATCCGCCGCGTCGTCCCCGGACAGGTGAGCCGCGTCGCGGTACTGCCGCTCAACGAGAAGACGGGCGAGGTGTTGGTGAAACTGGAGTGGGACAAGGGCGCGAAGCCCAAGGAACTCGAGGTATCCTTCGACTACGGAAAGACCAGGAAAATGGCGACCGCCGCGGAATTCACGACGAAGGTACCTCGCTTCAAGGTCTGGTCGTTGGAACATCCCAATCTCCATACGATCACCGTCAACGGGGTGACGGCCAGGTTCGGCATCCGCACGGTGCGCACCAGCAAGCGGCAGGTGCTGTTGAACGGGAAGCCGGTGAAGCTCATCGGCTACAACCGGCACGAATCACATCCGGAATTCGGCGCGGCCACTCCGGAGGCGCTGATAGCGAACGATCTTCTGATGATCAAGCGCCAGGGGTGCAACTTCATCCGCGGTAGCCACTACACCCAGCGGGAATTCATGCTGGACATGGCGGACGAGATCGGACTTTTGGTCTGGGACGAAACGCTGGCCTGGGGATGCTCCGAGGAACAGATAGCAGACAAGAGCTACAAGGAGCGCAACTGCGATCAGGTCGAGCGCATGGTCCGCCAGAGCATCAACCACCCGTCCGTCATCATCTGGGGGTTTCTCAACGAATGCGCGACGCAGGTGAAACCGGCGGTGCCGTTCGTGAGAAGGCTCAACAAGATATGCAAGAAACTCGATCCGACCCGCCTGACGTCGTACGCCTCCAAGATGGGCACCGGCGACGTCTGCCATGGAGAGACGGACATCTGCGCACTCAATATGTATCCCGGATGGTACGGCGACACCTGCGAACCGGATTGCTGGGACGATATCCGCAAGTTCCTGCGCATCTTCCCCGCGTTCTTCCGCGAAAAGTATCCCGACATGCCGTATCTCATCAGCGAGTCGGGTGTCGCGGCGATATCGGGATGCCACGATGGCGAGTTCGTCCGCTGGAGCGAGGAATACCAGGCTAAATATGTCCAGAACGTTCTCGACGAGGTGTTGACGAACGACGACTACTGCGGGTTGGCCATCTGGCAGTTCTGCGACGCGAAGACCTACGTTTGGAATCCGCGCCACACCCAGCGGCCGCGCGGGTTCAACAACAAGGGCGTGGTGAACGAGTACCGGATCCCCAAGATGGCCTGGAATGCCGTGACGGAACGTCTAAAGAAGCGCTGAGGATTTGCAAAAGCCCAGCGGCCGAAGTAGATTTTCCCTGTCCTGAACAACCGGAGGAACCAGAAAATGAAGAAAACCATATTGTCCGTTGTTGCCGTGGCTTGCTTCGTCGCGTCCGGATCAAATCTCGTGCTCATCGGCGATTCCACCATGGCCGACTACACAAACCGCGGGTACCGTCCGCGCTACGGCTGGGGCGAATGCTTCGCACCGAAGTGCAACAAGAAGACGACGATCGTCAATCTGGCGATACCAGGTACCAGCTCCCGCAACTGGATCGAAGGCAAGGCCTGGACCAAGGCCTTGAAGAAGATCGGTTCCGGCGATATCGTCTTCATCCAGTTCGGCCACAACGACGTGTCGCACTGGGGCAATGACCGCGTCTACACAAAGCCGGACGACTTCAAGGCGAATCTGGCCAGGATGTCCTTGGACGTCAAGGCCAAGGGCGCGACCCCGGTCATTCTCAGCACGACGTTATCCAGGAAAAACGTGACAAGCGGCAAGGGGGCGGTAAACGACTACAATGCGCTGGCATCTGGCGTGGCGGCGGCCGAATCGGTCAAGTTCGTCGATCTCGCGGCCTTGTTCCGCGAACGCGCCGGAAAGTTGGACGAGAAAGAGCTTTCCGCGCTCTACATGCCGGACAACATCCACCTGACCAAGAACGGCGCGGAGTTCACCGCCGGACTGGTGGCGGAATTGCTTTCTGGCAGCGAGCTTGGCAAGACGCTGATTGCCGACTAGTCTTCCTCGCCAGCTCGGTATTTCCGCGGGGAACAACCCATGGCTTTGCGGAAGGCGCGGGAGAATTCCACCGCGGCCGAGACCCCGCACATGAACTCGATCTGCTTGATGCGCATGTCAGTGTTCTTC
>JAKSOH010000001.1 GCA_024405675.1 Victivallaceae bacterium | reverse complement strand
GCAGCGCGGCCTTGCTCCCGTAGATGCGAATGCGCAGCGCAGTTTCCTCGCCGACGGCGATCTGGCTGGCGCTGAGCACGCCCGGCGCGCCGTTGTCGAAGCGTAGCAACACGTCTCCGTCATCGTCAAGACCACTCCGCCCGGGGACGAAGTTCTTGATTCCGGCGCACAAACTGGTTATGCGCAGTCCGGTAATGAACTCTGCGAGATTCTCGGCATGCGAGCCGATGTGGCCCATGCAGCAGCTGACACCCGTGGTCTTCGGATTGGTACGCCACTTGCCCTGAATGTTGGCGTCGGTGACCACGTCGGCAAGCCATCCCTGCGGATACTCAACCATAACGCGGCGGATGTCTCCTAGTTCGCCGGCGGCGACCATGCGCTTGGCCGCGCGCACCATTGGATACGCGGTGTAGTTGTGATTGAGGCAGAAGACGGCTCCGGTCTCCTTGGCCTTCTTCACCAGCTCCTCGGCATCCTCTATGGTCAGCGTCATCGGCTTCTCGCAGAGAACGTCGAAACCGTAGTCCATCGCCATCATGGCGATATCATGATGCAAATGGTTCGGCGTGCATATGGAGACGAAGTCCATCCGCTCTCCTTCCGGAAGCGCGGCCTCGGACTTGAACATCTCCTTGTAGTCGAGATAGCAGCGGCCCTCGGGCAGGTAGAGCTCGGCGGCCATGCCCTTGCTCTTGATCGGATCGATGTCGAACGCCCCGCATACGAGCTCGACCTCTCCGTCGAGCCGAGCGGCGCGACGATGCACTCCGCCGATGAACGACCCGGGGCCGCCACCGTCCATTCCCATACGAATACGTCTTTTCATAATCGACAGCCTTTTCATTGTGCCCGGCCGTTCCCGGCCGGGCGGTTGTTGATCTTCAGGAAATGCGAATTACTTGAGAATCGACTGGAGGATGTACCAGTTCAGTTCCTCATAGTCGCGGGCGGCAATCATCTCGTCCATGGCCTTGTCATCCAGCGAGCGGCTGATTTCCAGCAGTTTGAGGAATGTGCGACGGCTGTAGTCGAGGTGCTTCAGGTCGACGCCTTCCTTCTGGGTGCGCATGACCTTGACGTCCAGTCCGACCCATTCGCCGTTCTGTCCGAATCCGGCGCGGTCGAGCACGCGGACACGGCTCAGAGCGCGACGCGGATCAACGGCTCCGAATGTGAGGTCCTGGTCGAACTTGAGTCCGTTCTGGTCGTTCAGGTGAACGCTCCACAGTTTCTTGTGCGCGAGGGCGAAACCCATCTCGTCGGACGGCGAGAGGTTGGCCAGAAGAGCATGTGCAGTCTCGATCAGGCAGCCGACCCTGGACGGATCGCTGGTCATGAGGCCCATGGCGATGGCGTGCCCGATGGTCGGGATGTAGGTGTGGTCCATCGGCTCGTTCGGCTTGGACTCGATCATGACGCGGATGTCCTTGTCATAGTCGAGCATCATCTGCAAGGCCTCGCCGATGCGCTGGGTCGCAAGAACCGGATCCTTGGCCTCGCGGATATAGGTTCCCTCGCGAGCAAGCCACAACACGATATTCTTGGTGCCGAGGGCCTTGGCGATGTCGATGGTGCGCTTGGTGCGATCGAGCGCATACTTGCGGCACTCCGGACAGTTGTTGGTGTAGCCGCCGTCAATCGTATGGGGATCGAACCACATGCGAGGTGCGACGAACTCGGCGGTGAGGCCGTGGTCGTCCAGGGTCTTCTTGAGCTTTTCGGCTTCCTTGATGATTTCCGGCGCAGTCAGCTTCGCCATCTGCGGAACGGCGTCGTCGTCGTGAAACTGGACTCCGTCGAATCCCAGCTTCTTGTAAGCTTCGAGCTTCTGGTTGAACGGGATCGTCCTGCGGACTTCGGGACCGAACGGATCAGCTCCCTCATGGATGTTCCACGGACCAAACGAAAAACGAAACACTCCTGCCATCTTCTTTTCCTCCTCTATTTGTTGAATTCCTGCCAGTACTTCCTGGCAACATCGATGTTGTTCTTCAAGTCCACGTACGGGTCGCGTAAATGCGTGTCATGCTCGACAAGTATCCAGCCGTCGTATCCGCGCCTGGCGAGCACCTCGATGATGCCCGCGAAGTCGATGCCGAGCGCATCCTCGGCGATTCCGCACAGGCGGAAGCGCTTCCACCAAGTATCCATCGGAGCGGATGCGTCGGTTACTTCCACTCCCTTCAGATGAATCGCGCTCAAACGGTCGAAATAGCGCTCAGTCACGGCCACGCAGTCTCCGCCAACCGCCGCAAGGTGGCCGACGTCGAGCAACAGCGAGGCCTCCGGAATTTCATTCATGAACATGTCGAGTTCCTCTGGAGACTCGATGCGACACCCCATGTGGTTGTGCAAAGCCGCCTTGAGATTGTAGGATGCCGCCGCCGCCGTGAAGTTGCGGCAGTGCCGGATGTAGTCCTTCATTTCAATGTCACGGCCCTTCGACGGCATCCAGACGTAGGATTTGCCGAAGGCGCACGCGCACTTGAACGTCTCTTCGGGCTTGTCCAGATTGCAGCTTGAGAAGTCCATTCCGAGACGATGGAACACGACGGCGTTCTCAAAGGCGTCGTGGAAATCGATGCCCTTCAGCCACTCAATGCCGTCATAGCCGATTGCCTTCAGGCGACGGAGACGGTCCTCCAGAGAGAAGCATCCGCCCTCCCAGACATTCATGCCGTAGTCGGCGACGCCGAACCTTACCATTCGCCCCCCCTATTCCGCGTAGTAACGCATGACCTTGTCGATAGCCTCTGCGATCCTGTCGATTACCGGCTCGTCGACCAGCATCAAGTTGTTGAGCGCATATACTCCAGCATCATACATTATTTCGTTGGACACCGGAGTGTCGCGTTTGACGTAGAGCTTTTCCGGGACATTCCATTGCGCCATGTCGACAATCGGGTGACCCCATCCCTCGTGAAGCAGAACTCCCTCGGCCTGGAACGCCTTGAGTATCTGTGCGCGGGTGACGCCTGGCTTGAGATGATCGAGAAGCAACCGCATCGCGAAGAAATAGTAGGCCCTCTCGTCATCGGGGCAAGCGCTCTTCTGCTGGACGATTCCGGGGGTGTCCTTAATCAGCGACATCAGTCTCGCCACCGAACGGCGGCTCCAGTCGGCGAGTTCCTTGACATGGGCGATCTGTCCGTCGATTATGGCCGCCTGGAACTCGGTCATGCGGTACTGATGGCAGATCATCCCCATCTCCGGGGCTTCCTTGGAAATCCTGGAGTTGCCGATGTGGCTGACGCGGAACACGCGATCGAAGAGGCGTTCGTCATTGGTGGTGCAGCAACCGCCTTCGCCGGCGGTCATAAGCTTGGAAAGCTGGAACGAGAAGCTGCCGATGTCACCGAGCCCGCCGACCCCGACGCCGTGCTGTCTGGCACCATGGGCATGTGCGCAGTCCTCGATGACAAAGAGGTTGTGTTTCTTCGCGATGGCATTGATCCGATCCATGTCGGCGACCGCCGAGAACAGGTGGACGGGGATGATGGCCTTCGTGCGCGGAGTTATCGCTTCCTCGATGCGGTCAGGATCGATACAGAACGTCTCCCTGTCGATATCGACGACGACAGGGGTAGCGCCGACATAAATCGGTGCCTCGGCGGTGGCCAGCCAAGAGACGGCAGGGACGATGACTTCGTCGCCAGGGCCGATTCCAAGCGCGATAAGCGCGGTCTCCAGCGTCACGGTCCCGTTTGCCATCCAGGCGGAATACTTGACACCCTGGAGCGCGGCGAAATCAACCATGAGCTTCTGCTCATAGGTCTTGGTGCCGGACCACTTTCCGGATCGGTAGATGGAAATGAGGTCTTTTTCTATTTCCGGAAACGGAATGGGCCAGGTCGGCGCATAATCCATCGCCGGCTTGCCATCGAACACCGGCTTTCCGCCATTGATTGCTAATTCTGACATGATGTCTTCTCCTCCAATTTCAAAAGTCTCCCTATGACAAACTCGGCTATGTCGTCCGGATACCGGAACCGGTGTTCGAACATATAGCCGTTTACCTCGTAGAATCCAAATAACTTCCGCCCTTTCTTGACGACGTCCGGATTCTGCCGGCCGCATTCCTCGTTAAAAAAGTAGCCGGCCACGCCATTCGAAAGAGTCGACAGCACGGGGAACGGAGACCGCGAACTCTCAAGCAGCCGGACACCCGGTTCCACGAACAATTCGCCGGGGAAGAAGAACATTGAGACGTCGCCGATTCTCACGACCTGGAGATCGTGCGACTTGAGCAGCCGTTCGCCTTTTTCAAGCAACAACGCCATTTCGTCGAGACGTCGCGCGTTCACGCTCCAGTAGTCGCGCTCGCGGTCGTTGACTCCGACGGCGCGCAGCTTGACGGCGTCCTCCCGAAGTTCGTCGGCTGAACGGGCCACCCCCGGAAACTCCATCGTCTCGAATGCGCCGGAAATACCGTCCAACGCGACCTCGCGCCCCTGGGCCAGCCCCTGTTCGAGGCAGTCCACGTATTCGGCACCGAGCATTCCGGCGGCATCTCCGTCAAGCCCATTATGGAGTCCGGAGCAGGAAATCCTGGTATTTATGTTGCCGGCCGGCCCCTGCAGAAAAAGCGGCATGTCGGCTAGACCGCGTTCGACGATGAGGCGGTTGGCGACGCCCATCCAGTCGGACGACACGTATTTCACCCTCTCGCCGTTATCGGCGATGCCGTGAACCCCGTGGTTGTGCAGCAGAACCTTGACACGGCCCGACGTGTTCCTGAATGCGATCCAGCGGATGGCGGGATCGGTTATGCCGGTCTCGGGTTCCACCCGGTTGACGCCAATCGAAGGATTCGGGACAACCTTCCCGCGGACGGCACCGGAAAGCTCCTCCTCGTCCGCCACAGCATCGGCGACGACCTTTTCGACGGCCTTGCGCCAGTTGTCGATGTATTCGGGGCAGGGATATCCGAAGCATTCCGCAAGGCAGTGATATCCCGGAACCGGGGCGGAATGGGTATGGGTCGCCACAAAGGCGATGCACGATGGATCGGCATCGTACATTTCGGCGAATTTCGCCCGGAAATTTCTCGTTTCGACGGGATCGGACTCGAGCGCGTCTGTATAGACCACTATGGCCCGACGCCTACCATCGTGGAAGGAAAACGCGCGGCAAAACAAATCGTTCAGTGTGCCGATGTTGCGGCGGTCCGCGTAGTGACCGTAGCCACAGAGTTCCGCGAAGAGCGGGACGTCCAGCCGGGTTTCAGAACATCCAAGTTTCATATGACTACTCCATTTGCAAAAGGGTGTCCATGACGAAATCGGCTACGTTGTTTTCGTAGCGGAAACGATGCGCCAGCATGTACAGGTTTATCTCGTAGAACCCGAACACCTTGTTGTCGCGCGACTTCATGTCGGGGTAGCGCTCGCCGCTCGATTTAGTAAAGAAATAGCTTCCAGCGCCGTTGGCCATGGTCACGAGGAACGGGAATTCGCATTTCGCCTGCTCGAGCAACCTGATTCCGGGCTCGACATAGGGTTCTCCCGGAACCATGAAGAAATGTATTCCGCCCAGCCGGATGACCTGGAAATCGAGACTCGTTCCAAGATCCCTTCCCTTTTCCACCAGCATCGCCATCTCTTCCAGACGGGTGGCCTTGTCCTTCCAATAGCTCTCGCCGCGCCGCGCATCCTCGTCGCGCAATGTCTTCGCATCGGCGCGAAGCTCGTCGGCCGTCTGGACGCGTACCGGCATCCTGACGGTCTTAAGCGTGAACGAGAGATTGTCCACGGAAATCTTCTTTCCGTTGCCAAGTCCGGCCATCAGGGCGTTCATATAGTCGACCGACTCGATCATCGTGCCTTCCTCGCTGTTCTGGTCGATGCTCGTCTTCTTGGGCATCTGGTCGCCGGCCGGACCGAGGAACAGCACGGCCATGTCGGCCAGGCCGCGCTCGCGTATAAGCCGGTTGGTGCATCCGGGCCAGTCGCTCGACGCGTACTTGATGTTCACCTTGCCGTTCGTCGTGACGGGGTGCATTCCGAAGTTGTGGATGAAGAGCTTCGTGGTGCCGTCCGGACGGCGGAATCTCGCCCACCGAATCGCGGGATCGGTGATGTTCTTTTCCCTTTCAACGCGGTTGCGGCTTATCTTCTCGGAGGGGACGGATCTTCCCACGATCACATCGGCGATGTCCTCCTCGTTGGCTATCGCCTTTTCCGCCACTTCCATGACGGCCTTGCGCCAGGTCTTCTGGTACGCAGGATGCGGTATCCCGAACGAAAGGCCGTTGACGTCGGCATGAAGAGCCGGCCCGGAATGTGTGTGTGTGGCGACGAAGGCGATGCCGTCGGGACTGACGGCGAACTTCTCGGCGATGGCCTTGCGCATCTCCCTGGCGTAGTCGAGGGCGGTCTCGAGAGCATCGGTGTAGACGATCATCGCCCGTTTGCCCTTGACATTGAAGGAAACGGCGCGGCAGTAGAGGGGCTCGATCACACCGAGATTGCGCCGTTCGCAATACGCGCCGTATCCGGAAAGTTCCGCGAAAAGCGGAACCTCAAGTTCCTTCTCTGCGCATCCAAGCTGGAAATCAGCGGCGAAAAAACCGAGACAAAGAGAAAACGCGGCAACAACAGTCAGCGATTTGGTCATCTTGACATCCCCTCCATTTTTCCTGTCTGCAACTAACTTATTACAGAATTTGCGCGCAGACAATATGCAAAACCCGACAAAAGTTATCTTTTTTGGACATTTATCAAATTAATAGATGGCGACATATGTAGTTTTGCCGTCACTATCAGGTTTCTTTATGTTATCCGGTACCGACAAAAAAAGCGGCACAAGGCCGCTCTTAAAAACCGATGTCCGAAACCGCGCCTCGCATTCGCCGTGGACGGCGAACCGCGATTGCAATATCCGGACCGGAGGGGATATCGCATGCGCTCACGACCAAAAGGTTGAGCCGGCGATATCGCCCCCGCCGATTATCAATAGAAGAAACCGGAGGTAGCCTGCTTGGCGACGTCGAACGTGTCTTCCCACACGGCGAGACCGGTGCTCAGATCGGTAAGTACCACGTGGAAATAGAATGCCGCCTCGATCGTGCGCCCGGAGTTAGACTGCTGTTTGACGATTTCTCCAGAAAGACTGAAGTCCGGTGAAATAACCGTGCCGCGCTTCTGCACAGTGGCCTGATTGAAGAGATCGTCGTTCTCAAGCTCGCGCACTTGTCTGGTCGCGGCATCCTCCGGTCCGGCTCCACCGACGGCGGTAGAGGTCAAAGCCTTGCCGGACGAAAGAAGGGCCTGACGCATCTTGTTAGTCAGGATCTGCGTTGGCGCATTGGTTCCGGTATTGTTCTTGACCTGGTTGACCATGACAATGGACTTGCGACCATCGGCGCGAACCAGAACGCCGGACTCCAGCAAGGAGTTGACAGCCTTCACCGAAACCTCCTGCCAATCGCGGGCGTCGACGGCTCCGACGGTGGTGATTCCCTGCGTTCCGGTATCGATGCGCTTAGCGGCGCTTCCGCATCCGGCAACCAGCATGGCGAGGCATGCACTGCAAAAAATAGACATGTACTTCATTTTTCTTCCTTTCCTATTAAACATTATCAATTGCGATTACGTCCGTCTTCGACTACGCTAAGCACGAAATCGTTGCATCTGCTATTGGGAGCGACACCGCGTAGAAACTTGGTTTCGCCCGGGATGAAGATGACCGGCACCCAGTCGGACCCGGCGGTCGCGACGTTCATTCCGTTGCTGTCCAGCCACTCGAAACGGTACAGGACATGATACGGATTGTCATTACGCCACCAGCTCCAGATTTCGGGGAAGAATCCGTAGCGTTCGCTGCGCAGTTCCGCCTGGACGACCATGACTCCGCCCTGGGAAATCGACTTGCGGAACGACAGGAGCTTCAGACGATTGTTGCAAAACGAATCGCTGACAAAATGCTTCGTGTCGACGATAGCCGGGCGCATCGCCTTTTCCTCGTTCTCCATCGTGTTCACGGTGTTCTGGCATCCTGCGAACAACATGCCAATCGCCGCGATTGCGACTGCGATAATCGACTTTCTCATACAGTGTTTCTCCTCTCTTGTTCGTGACTACAATATCGGTCTTTCGGCCTGTTTCGCAAAATCAACGTTCTTCTCCCATATCGCTATGCCGGTGGCAAGATCGGTAAGGGTAAGATGGAACATGTAATAGCTTTCCTCCTTGCGTCCGGACACAGACTGTTGCTGGAGCACCATGCCGGCCAGACTAAGATCGGGGGCGATGACGGTACCACGTTTCTGCACGGTCGCCTGATTGAAGAGATCATCGTTCTCGAGATCTCGCACCGCTCGGATGGACTCGTCCAGATTGGCGCCGTATCCGATGGCGGAAGTGACTGTGGCCTGTCCCGACATCTGTATGCCCTGTCTAAGCTTTCCGGTAAGAATCGCCATGTCGAGATGCAGCAACGTATAGTTCCTGACACGACTTATCATCACAATCGACTTCCTGCCGTCCTCGCGCTTGAGGGCGCCGGACTCGACCAGCGACTTCATGGCCTCGGAGGCAACCATGCTCCACTCTGCTGGATCGACCGACGAAACGGTAACCAGAGCCTCGGGACCGCTCGGGTCAATGTTGTGCGCGGCCGTTCCACAGCCGCCGGCCAACATGACGCAAAGCGCGGACAGAATGCCGAGATACTTCATTCCTTGCTTTCCCAGTTTTTTATTATGCATTTTCCGGACCCTATTTCCCTGATGTAGACAATTGCACTTTTGGTCTTAGGCGCAAAGCTGATCTCCAGATTCTCCTTGATGCCGGCGGAAGACGGCGGGACAATCGTCAACTTGCGTTCTGCTGAAGGCGGAGGCAACGCGATATTGAGAATTTCATAGCTTCGCGGCAACGTTATCCAGCGCCGCCACTCCTCCTGCTTGATGCTGGCCTTGCTGGTCGCGGCGACGGCGGCCTGCGCAGATACGATGGCAGCCGCCCGCGCCGTCTTGTCGGGAATGGTCATTGCTGCCGCGAGGCTGGCCTTCGCCGTGTTGTTCGCCGCAGTGGTCGATTCGGTCACTTCGTAGGCGTATTTCACCATCTGCGAGAAGTACAGCTGCCAGTATTCCTCGCCTGCGATTTCGGACACGTCGGCAAGATGACCTGACGTCATCTTCTTCCCGTCCTTCCATTTGGCAGAAAACTTCGATGACTGCAGCTTCTCCTTGTCCGGATAGCTGTAGGTCCATTCGGACGGAACGTAACCATTGAGCTTAAAGCGAACGGTCCGGCTCTTCCATCCGGATGGACGCCCCGAGGCCCAGATCACGCAGACGACATTTCCTCCCGGAGTCGGATCTTCGCCTGCTGCCGACGGCGGCGGGGGTTCCATCAACGCCCGGCAAACCGCGGCCATGTCACTCTTGTATATGCGGTTATCCGGATCTATCCTGAGCAGATACTCCAAATCGATTTTAGCGTCCTGATATTCGCGGTCGTAGAAATAGCCGATTGCCGACAGGTAGAAAGCCAGCGGATTGTACATGAGCGGCAGTTCCGTATGGCGGCGGGTACGACAATACTCGTCAAGCGCCCCCTTCTTCCCGCGGGTTCCAGAGGCGCTTAAAATCGCATTGAGATTGCGGTCTCCGGTCAACTGCTGCATGCGCAACGGCAGACCGTTCGCGCCACCTTTCTTACTTCTTTCGTATTCGTCGATGGCCGGATCAGATTCGCCGTGGACATACCGGAACTGCGCCCGGCGCAACCGGCGTATCTCCACGAGAAAATCCTCGAACGAGTTCTGCGCAAGATAATAGAATCCCTTCAACAAATGCAACATCAGTCTGTCGTTTCTCGTCCCCCGGTAGGAGTAGACGCCGGGATGCTGGTAGATCACATCCTCATCATCGACGCAATAGATGTATTTCTCGGCGCGGTTCAGCGCGGCAATGGCCGCATCCATGTTTCCCGCGTCGAGGTTCGTGCTTCCCGCCTCGAGATGCCAAAGCAGTGCCTCTGCATCGCTGGATCCGGCGAGTCCGTTGCTAGCCTGTGTCGCCAGTTGGGCAGCCTCTGCGATGTTACCTCCGTAGTAAAGCGTCGCCAGCTTTTCTTGTTCCTTCTTGCTATCGATAGAATAGCAACCGGCGAAAAATAGCAACACCGCGGCGCCGGCCACGACAAACAAGCGTTTGTAATAGAGATTCGCCATGAACTAGAAAGCCATCGGATATGCGGGTGCTGCCGGAGCCTGAGGAACCATGGCGGAATCCGCCGTGGTCTCCCATTCAACTAGCTTGCACTCGGCTCCGGCCTGAATATCCGCCACCGGCTTTGCCAGGAGTTGCGCGATGGCCATCTGGCCGGACATTCCGGTCACACGGCAAGTTGCGAGCTTGCGCCCTGGAAGAATGCCGAGGCTGCGTCCAGTAATGGAGTTGACGGCTTCCTTGCCGCGCTCACGTATCTCGAATTCCTCGCCGACCAGCACGCCGGAACTTCTCGACAGATAGACCTGATTGCCATCGACCGCGACGACGACGATGGGATCAATCGCGTCGAGAATTTTTCGCGACACCTTGACGGCGACCCGCTCGCAGAACGCATTGTCGTAGTCGGCCTTCTCCCAGTCGCGGCGCACGCTGGCATTGATGTCGGTGCTCTTGAGCACGTAGTGGAAAGATCCCTGGGCCATTATCTTGCCCGTCTTGACCTCGACGACACGGAATTCCGTGCGGGATGACATCTGCAGACGGCCGCTGCTGAGAGAAGCGCCGGCGATATCCGAGCCGCCGGAAGTTCCGACCACGCGGCTGTTGTAATCCGGGAGCTCCGTTATGACTAGATAATCCGCGACGTTCAGCCTAGCGATCTTGTACAGGTCGTCCTGGTTGACGTTGCTCTTGTTGAGCATGCTGCTCTCCGCTCCGATGGTCTCAAGGTCGGTGCGGGTAACGATTTCAAACAATCCGGAGGCCTGGAGCGACTCCCCGAGCTTGCTGCTGAATCCCTGCAGCATCACCGGGGAAGTGGTGGCAGACCCCTTGGTCGGCATGATGGCGATACGCATGGTCTGTTGCTGGGCGACGTCTAGCATGCCCATGCGGTTCAACGCATCGTCGATGCCGGCGTAAAGTCCGTTGATATCCTGCGCGAAGAAGCTCGATCTTCCGCCGGGAATCACGGCGCCGGTGGCGCGATTGATGACGGTGATGGTCATCGTTATGCGTCCGCCGCTCGCGGTAATCGAGTAGGACAGCAAGTAGTCGACGGCGACCTGGGCAAGCTGCTGCTTGGTCGCGTCGTCAAGCACCATTCCGGAATTGTTGAACGCCTCCTCCTTGAGCATTTCGTTAAGCGAAGCCCTAGAGTAGACGTCGTACTTGACTCCGAGCTTGCTTTCGAGATAATCGCTGATGCCGGCGACATCCTCCGCCTTGACTCCGGAGCGGGCGCGCGGCTCGGCGACGGCAATCGTCTTGCGGGCGGGATTCTTCAAAGCTCCAAGCGAGGTGCTGCCGCAGACAAGGCAGAATGCCGCGACGACAAGGGTCAGTATCCTACGCATTTACTTCTTCTCCTTTTCGAATTTACTGTCAATGGCGGCAGCGGCCTGGGCGACTGCGTCCTTCATAAGCTTGCCGAAGCGGTCGCTATCCATCTGGGAAAGATATTCGGTCTGGAACACGCGGTCATGTCCGGTGTAGACTCCGGAGAAATCGACCTGACCGGTCCTGATGTTCACCAGCTTGAAGAGAACGTCAAGCGAATAAATGTTCGTTATGGTGGTGGCGCCGTATCCGGAGAACTGTTTGCTCTCGGTACGCATGTCGGCGACGATTCCATAGAGAATGTGGGTGGCGCCGACGGCGTTGAAATCGGACCACTGCACGCGTCCGCCGGCCTGGATGTTCCTCATCTCGGAGAACGCCTTGCGGACGGATGACGAATCAACCACCTCCACGGTGTCGTAGCGGCCGAGCTCGGCCTCCATATATTCGGCACCGATGACCATCGTCCTGGACGACGACTGGACGATCTTGTCGTATATCTCGAGCTGCCTTGCAAGATTGCGGTCGTTTTCGCGGTTGAGCCTGGTTCTCAGGTTCCGACGATAGTCCGCTTCGTCGCGCACATCGATGGAGCGCACGGTTCCAAGCATCTTCTCGTCGATCGTCATGCGATCGCGCTCAGTCTCTGCCAACGTTTCCTGAGAACGACGATTGGGTTCGATGCGGTCGGTGAACCGGCTGAGATTGAGCCCCTGAATGTCGATGCAGGAAAACGGGAACACCGCGACCCTCGGCATCGCCGATTCCGGAGGCTCTGGAGGAGCCGGGGGTTCCGGTGATTCAACCGGCTGCGCCGAGGCGCTGGTCCCGGCAGGAGAAGCGGACTGCTCCGTCTTAGCAGCATCACCGGACGCGGCAGGAGCGGCGACCGGCTGTTGCGCGGACTCAACCGGTGCCGACGTCTGGACGTTTGTTTTTGCGGACTGCTCCGCCGGAGCGGGTTGCACGGATGGCGCATCCGCGCCCATTGCCGCGAATGACAACAGCGCCAGCGCCGATAGCGTAAACTTAATATTCGTCATCTGCCCAACCTCCTGTTTCCAAAGTTGAATTCAATAGTTCGCTTCCATAATCGTCGTCATGCAATGCAGCACCGCTACTAGTCTCCCGCAGCGCCCTGCGCACGATGACATCGGCATTGTTGCAAGACCGTCGCCCGTTGTTCCGGTTCCGGACATCCACCTCGAGAATACCGAGATTCGAGCGGTCGAACGCAATCTTATAGCGCGCGCGATCTTTGTAAAGACGCCCGCGGACAACGGTTCCGCCTTCGCGCATCACGTCCACGACATAGCTGCCGTCGGGAAACTTCCCCACAATCGTGACGCTCCCGACGCGTTCCTGGCGCCGTCCTGCCCGCTCCAGTCCGCTCTTGGCCCAGCGTCTCAGATCGTGCTGCGTGAACTCCTGCTGAACCATTTCGACTCCAGCCGTCGATGTCGGTGCGGAAACAACCTGATTCGCCACGGCGGCCGAAGCCGGAACCGCCTTGAGTACGCCTCCAGGCGCCACGCAGCAAACGACTATCATGACCATGACGAGACTTGTCTTCGACATCAGCGACGCCCGGTGAAGGTTCATTTTACTTTCCCTTGTTCTGCTTGTTCCAAGCATCTTTCAAACCGACCGTGCGATTGAACACGGGAGCGGCCGAACAGCCATCGGGATCGACGGCGAAATAGCCGGTGCGTTCGAACTGCACCGCAGTTCCCGTGGGAACCTCAGCCAAGGCCGGTTCGACATATCCGGTTATCTTCTTGAAACTATCGGGATTGAGCTGTGTCAGAAAATCAACGCCGCCGGCACCGGGGGCCTCAACGCTGAACAGACGGTCGTAGAGGCGAATCTCCGCCTTGACAGCGGTCGCCGCGTTCACCCAATGGATGGTGCCCTTGACCTTGCGTCCGTCCGGAGATGTTCCGCCGCGGCTTTCCGGATCTATGGTGCACTCCAGCGAAGTCACCTTGCCGTCTGCGTCGACATTGGCCTTTACGCACGTAAGATAATACCCGTAGCGCAGGCGAACCTCGCTACCGGGGGACAAACGGAAATAGCCCTTGGGCGGCTCCATCATGAAGTCGCTGCGCTCGATGTAGAGTTCCGGGCCGAATTCCAGCTTGCGGACTCCGGCCGACTCGTCCTCGGGATTGTTGACCGCATCCAGCGGCTCCACACCGTTGTCCGGATAGTTCACGATCCTGACCGGCAGCGGATCCAACACCGCCATGTAGCGACGGCAGGAGGAGTTGAGTTCCTCTCGCACGCAATGCTCGAGCAAAGCGACATCCGTGACGCCGTCGTATTTTGTGATACCTACAATCCTGTTCATCCGGCGCAAGGCCGCGGCCGGAACGCCGCGGCGGCGCATTCCGCATATGGTCGGCATACGCGGATCGTCCCATCCGGAAACGTATTTTTCCTTGACCAGCTGGAGCAGCTTGCGCTTGCTCATCACAGTATAGGAGAGATTAAGACGCGAGAACTCGATCTGGTGAGGACGCGCATCCTCCTTATATCCGAGCGATTCCAGCACCCAGTCGTAAAGCGGACGGTGTATTTCGAATTCAAGAGTGCAGAAACTATGCGTGACTCCCTCGAAGGCGTCCTCGAGCGGGTGCGCATAGTCGTACATCGGGTAGATGCACCACTTGTCGCCGTGCCTGAAATGGCTGGCATGGCGAATGCGGTAGATGACCGGGTCGCGCATGTTGATGTTGGGCGACGCCATATCGATCCTGGCGCGGAGCACCTTCTCGCCATCGGCGAACTCGCCGTTCTTCATGCGCTCGAAAAGGTCGAGGTTCTCCTCCACGGTGCGCTTGCGGCCGGGAGATTCGCGACCTGGAACCACAAGGTCCCCGAGATACTGCTTCCATTCATCGGCCGAAAGGTCGCAAACATAGGCGAGCCCCCGTCGGATGAGCTCTTTCGCACATTCGTACATGCGGTCGAAATAATCGCTGGCATAGTAGATGCCGGCCGGTTCGAAGCCGAGGTAGCGAACGTCGTTGATGATGCTCTGTTCGTACTCGACGTCCTCTTTCTCGGGATTCGTGTCGTCGAAACGCAGATTGCACTTCCCGCCGAACTCGGACGCGATGCCGAAGTCGAGGCAAATCGCCTTGGAATGCCCGATGTGGAGATAGCCGTTCGGCTCTGGCGGGAAACGGGTTATGATCTTGCCGCCGTTGTTGCCGGCCGCAAGGTCGGCCATGACTATCTCGCGGATGAAATCGACTCCGCCGGCGGAAACGTTGCCGGTCGTCTTGTCGTCCGCCATATCTTCTCCTCCTGTTGGCAAGACCACTTCGTTAGCAGGAACACCGGGACGCGGACGTCCCGGCGACCACCAGTTCGGACTAGGCCAGGCGGGCCTTGAGAGCGTCAAGCTGCTTCTTGAGCGCTTCCGGCAGATGGCTTCCGAACTTGGCGTAATGCTCGTCGATCATGGCGAGCTCCTTCTTCCAGCCCTCGACATCGACGGAAAGCAGCTGCTTGATATCCTCGTCGCTGACCTCGTTCTCGATTCCGGTCCGGTCAATGGCGTCCTCCGTCGGCATGATGCCGATTGCAGTATCCTTGAAATCTCCCTTTCCTTCGCAGCGAGCGAAGACCCAAGCGAGAACGCGGCTGTTGTCGCCGAATCCGGGCCACATGAAGCGGCCGTCGGCGCTTTTGCGGAACCAGTTGACGCAGAAGATCTTCGGCAGGTTGCCCTGGGCGGCGCCCTTCTTGCCGATGTCCAGCCAGTGGGCGAAGTAGTCACCCATGTTGTAGCCGCAGAACGGCAACATGGCGAACGGGTCGCGGCGAACCGTGCCGACCTTGACATCTAGCGTCGCGGCGGTCACTTCGCTGCCTACGGTTGATCCAATGAACACGCCGTGCTCCCAGTCCTTTGCCTGGTAAACCAGCGGAAGCGTCGAAGGACGGCGGCCACCGAAGAGGAACGCGGAAATCGGCACACCCTGGGGATCTTCCCACTCGTCGGCGATCACCGGACAATTGTTGGCGCGAGCGGTGAAACGTGCGTTCGGATGGGCCGCCTTGACCGGCTTGCCGTCGGCGTCGACCTGTCCGGGCTTCCAATCGTTGCCCTTCCAGTCGATGAGATGTTCCGGGGCGTCATAGCCGATTCCCTCCCACCACACATCGCCGTCGTCGGTGAGCGCGACGTTCGTGAAAATGGTGTCCTTGGCGCAAGACAGCATGGCGTTCTTGTTGGATTTCATGCTGGTTCCCGGAGCTACGCCGAAGAATCCGGCCTCCGGGTTGATGGCGCGCAGGTTGCCGTCCTTGTCGAACTTCATCCAAGCGATATCGTCTCCAACTGTCTCGACCTTCCAACCGGGAAGAGTCGGGATGAGCATGGCGAGATTGGTCTTGCCGCAGGCAGACGGGAAAGCGCCGGTGACATACTTGACACGGCCCTCCGGATTTGTGAGCTTGAGGATGAGCATGTGCTCGGCCATCCAGCCCTCGTCGCGGGCCTGGACGGTGGCAATGCGCAACGCCAGGCATTTCTTGCCGAGGAGGGCGTTACCGCCGTATCCGGATCCGAACGACCAGATTTCCCTGGTCTCCGGAAACTGGGCGATGTACTTCTTCTCCATCGGGGCGCACGGCCAGATACCGTGATCAGACTCGCCCGGGGCGAGCGGTTTGCCGACGGAGTGGACGCATGGCACGAATTCGCCGTCGCCGAGAACCTCGAGGACCTTGGTTCCGACGCGGGTCATGACTTCCATGTTGATGACGACGTACGGGCTGTCAGTCAGTTCGACGCCAATCTTGGCGATGGGACTTCCGACCGGCCCCATGGAAAACGGGATAACGTACATGATGCGGCCGGCCATGCATCCGGTGTAGAGACCGAGCATGGTCTTCTTGAGCTCGACGGGGTCGATCCAGTTGTTGGTCGGGCCGGCGTCCTCCTTCTTGACCGAGGCAATAAAGGTGCGGGCCTCGACGCGGGCCACGTCGCTCGGATCGGAGCGAAACAAAAGCGAGTTCGGACGCTTCGCCGGATTCAGACGTATGGCGAGACCGCTCTCGACCATCTCGTTACAAAGCCGATCGTATTCCTCGCGGCTTCCGTTGCACCAGTACACGCCTTCCGGCTGGCAGATTTCCGCCCAGTGGTTAACCCACTCGACGAGCTTGCTGTTCGCGGTCGGCACGGCATTCAACTGCTTGATCATTTGACATTCCCCTCTTGTTGTTTGTCTATGGACACAAAAAGACCACATTGATAATCCATTTGGATAGTAATATAATTCGCAGGTCGTTTCAATTCCACAAGAAACGACGCAACCGGGAGTCCGACGATCCCTACTTACCGGCCTTGGCGTAGACAGCCGAGGCAACCGCCGGCGGTACGTATTCGGAAATGTCGCCGCCCAGCCCGGCGATTTCCTTGACCAAGCTCGAGGAAATGAAGGAATTCTGGTGCGTCGGATTCATGAATATCGTCTCGCAGTCCGGTTCCAGGCTGCGGTTTGCCAGTGCCATCTGCAACTCGTACTCGTAGTCGGAGAAAACGCGCAGTCCGCGAAGAAGCGCCTGTGCGTCGAATTGCTTGATCGCCTTGCTCATCAGTCCGGATATAGTGACGACGCGGACCTGCGGCATGCCGGCGCAACTCTGCTCTATCAGGCTCTTGCGCTCCTCCATGTCGAACATGGGACTCTTGCCGGAGTTCACGGCCACGCCGACGATGACCTCGTCGAAAAGCTTACATGCCCGCCTGACCAGGTCGAGATGTCCGTTGGTAAATGGATCGAACGATCCGGGATAAAGCACTCTTTTCATCGAAGCACCGTTGCAGAATGTTAAAACCAGATGTGCGCGGTATATTATAGCCGGTTGCAAAGAATATAACATTTTCACCATGGATTTTCAATTTTGCGTACGCTTGAAATAGATATGCCGGCGACGCCGGAAAACGTCTCGGGCCGATTCCCTGCGGTACTTGGAATAGGTGTCTTCGACGCCGTTCACATCGGGCATAGGAAGATAGTCGCCGAAGCGACAGTACTGGCCGGAAAATCCGGCGCGATTCCGGTGGCCGTCACTTTCTCGCCCCACCCCCGTTCCGTTGTTTCCGGAAAGCCGCCGGCGATTCTCGTACCGGAGGATGTCAGAATGAAACGACTGCTCGCAGCCGGGGCGAGCGGAGTCGCGGTGGTGCGATTCACCAGGGAAGTCGCGGAGCTTCCGGCGGAGGAATTTCTCGACCGCCTGGCGGAATGCGAACTTTTCGAAACAAGGGGCATCTGCGTCGGCAGCCGGTGGAGATTCGGAAAGGGCGGGTATGGAGATTCGAAGATTCTCACGCGGTGGTGCGCCAAACGCGGTGTCTCCTTCTGTCCGGTCAGCGAGGAAATGCTCGACGAACGGATTATCAGCTCGACCGAAATCAGGACGGCCATGGCCTGCGGAGAAATAGATTCCGCGAGAACGATGCTTGGAGGAAATCCCATGCTATTCGGTGAGGTCGTGCATGGATATGCTGCCGGAGCCCGCGAGATGAATACGCCTACCGCAAATCTCGACGTGAGATACGGCGTCATCCCTCCGGATGGAGTCTACACCGCGGCGACGACAATCTTCGGCAAACGCTATCCTGTGGCCCTGGACATCGGCAGGGCACCGACATTTCGGCGCAACAACTCGAAAAGCGTTGTCGAAGCGCACATTGTCGGGTTTTCCGGCGATATATATGGACATGCGTTGGAACTTGAAATCATCCGACGCCTACGGGACGAGAAGATGTTCTCGTCAATCGATGAACTCAAATGGCAGATCGCACAAGACATCGCGGCGGCGACAGAGGACGCGAAGAAATGAAAGTCGGCATCACCGGGTGCTCCGGATTCCTGGGGAGCCATCTCCTCGGACTACTGGACGGCGACAGACGTTTCGAGACGACGGCGATAGGGCGCGACGACTTTAAAAACGACGCTGTTCTCGCCGAAAAATGCCGTGGTTGCGACGCGATAGTCCATTTCGCCGGTCTCAGCAGACACGATGACGGCGATTTTCTTTACCAGGTGAATGTCGGTCTCGCGGGAAAGCTGGTCGCGGCCACGCGAAAAACAGGAACCTGGCTGCTGCTTTCCTCCACAACCCACATCGACAAGGAGCTTGCGTACCACGCGTCGAAGCGGGAGTGCGAGCGCATTTTCGCGGCGTCCGGCAATCCGTCCACCGCGCTTCTCATCGCAAACGCGTTTGGATCGGGAAGCCGTCCGTTCTACAACTCTGTGGTTTCCACCTTCTGCCATCTCGCGGCACGAAACCAATGCCCGGAACGAATCAACGACGTAATGCTGAAGATCGTCCATGTCGACGACGTCGTCGAGCGCATTGCGGAAATCCTGCTTGCAAAGGAGCACCCGTCCAGAATTGTCATAGGACATCGGTTCGAGATACCATTGCCGCTGCTCTGGGCAAAGCTCGAGGCAATGGCTTCGGGCCGTCCGGTTCCGAATAGTTGTCCGGAAATCGACAACTCGCTCTCCATGACGCTAGAAAGCTACAAAAGTTCCGTCCGGTAGCAAAAGACGCCGCGGAGACCGATTCCACGCGGCGCCTGAAGCCCTATCTTGTCCGAATCAGACCGCGGAAAACCGCAGGCTGTCGCCCTCATTGTCGATACGCACCTTTCCGCCGGGCAAGAACTTGCCATCAACGATATGCCGGCTCAACGGAGTTTCGACCAAGCGGATTATGGCCCGCTTGAGCGGACGGGCCCCGAAGTCCGGATCGTATCCGCTGTCGGCGATGAACTGCTTCGCCTCGTCCGAGACCTCCAGTCCGATGTTCCTGTCCGCCAGGCGTGCAGCCAACTGCTCAAGCTGGATGTCGACAATCTTCAGGATGTCGTCCTTTCCCAGGGCCTTGAAGAACAATATCTCGTCAATACGGTTCAGGAACTCCGGACGGAAATGTACCCTGAGCTCGGCCAGCAACTCCTCCTTGATCTTGTCGTCTCCCTTGTCGCGACCGGAGAGTATCAGGTCGCTTCCAAGATTGCTCGTCATGATGATAATCGTGTTCTTGAAGCTCACCGTGCGGCCATGGCTATCGGTGACCCGTCCGTCCTCGAGAATCTGCAGCAACACGTTGAACACGTCGCGGTGCGCCTTCTCGATTTCGTCGAACAGCACCACTGAATACGGGTGCCTGCGAACCGCCTCCGAGAGCTGGCCGCCCTCGTCATAGCCGATGTATCCCGGAGGCGCGCCGATCAGTCGAGAGACGTTTTCCTTCTCCATGTACTCCGACATATCGATCCTTATCATGGCGCGCTCGTCGTCGAAAAGGTCTCCGGCCAATGCCTTGGCCAGTTCGGTCTTTCCAACTCCGGTCGGCCCCATAAAGATGAAGCTGGCAATCGGGCGGTTCGGATTCTGAAGTCCGGCCCGGGCTCGAAGCACCGCATCAGAAACGGCTGTCACCGCCTCGTCCTGGCCGATTACCCTCTCGTGCAGCCGGTCGGAGAGATGCATAAGCTTTTCACATTCCGACTGCACCAGTTTGCTGACCGGAATGTGGGTCCACCGGCTGATGATCTGGGCGATGTCATCTTCACCGACCTCCTCCTTGAGAAGACGTCCCGACGACGATTCGGATTCGCGAATGGCGTCCTCGGCCGCCCTAATCTGCTTTTCGAGACCGGGAATTATGCCGTACCGGAGTTCGGCAGCCTTCTCGAGATCCGACACCCGCGTGGCCTCCTCCAGCTTGGTCTTGGCGGCCTCGAGTCCCTCGCGCAACTTCCGTAGCTCGGCGATTGACTTCTTCTCGTTATCGTACCTGGCGCGCAGCTCCTTGCCGACCGACTGAAGCTCCGCAATCTCCTTCTCTAGATTCTCGCGGCGCTTGACGGAAGCTGGATCCGTCTCGTTTCGAAGACCGGTCAGTTCGATTTCCAACTGGGTCACCCTGCGCTCGTTCTCGTCCAGCTCCTCGGGGGAGCTATCTATCTCAGTGCGGATTACGGCCGCGGCCTCATCGATCAGGTCTATCGCCTTGTCAGGCAGGAACCGGTCGGAAATGTACTTGTCGGAAAGCACCGCGGCCGCCACCAGCGCGGCGTCGTGGAGCTTGACCCCGTGGTGTATCTCGTACCTTTCCTTGAGTCCACGGAGAATGGAGATGGTGTCCTCCACCGACGGCTGATCGACCAGTATCGACTGGAAGCGGCGTTCCAGCGCCGGATCCTTCTCTATATATTTGCGGTACTCGTCCAGGGTCGTAGCGCCAATGCAATGGAGCTCGCCCCTGGCCAGCATCGGTTTGAGCAGGTTTCCAGCATCCATGCTGCCCTCGCTGGCACCGGCTCCCACGACGGTGTGGAGTTCGTCGATGAAAAGTATGATGCGCCCGTTGGAGGACGTAACCTCCTTGAGCACCGCCTTGAGACGTTCCTCAAACTCGCCACGATATTTCGCCCCGGCGATGAGCGCTCCCATGTCGAGCGACACCAGCTGGCGGTCCTTGAGGCTTTCCGGCACGTCGCCGCGAACGATACGACGGGCCAGCCCTTCGACGATGGCAGTTTTTCCGACGCCGGGTTCGCCGATCAGCACTGGGTTGTTCTTCGTACGGCGCGACAATATCTGGATCATACGGCGTATCTCGTCATCCCTGCCGATAACGGGATCCAGCTTCTCCTGCCGGGCCGCCAAAGTGAGATCCCTCGAGTATTTCGACAACGCCTCGAAGGTCGCTTCCGGGGTCTTTGACGTCACGCGCTGGTTACCGCGAACTTCCTGAGCGGCTCGGAGCACCGCGTTTGAATCCACACCGAACTTGGTGAGAAGTTTGCCAGCCCGTCCGCCGGCCGCGCTGATGGAGATGAGCAGATGCTCGACGCTCACATACTCGTCATGCATTGACTCGGCGCGTTTCTCCGCGTCTTCCAGTACCGCCGAAAGCTCGACGCTTATCGATGGCATGCTGTCGAGATGACCGACCTTCGGAAGCCCGGCCAGCTCCTTGGTCAGTTCCGCGGAAAACCCGTTTTTCTCGACTCCGAGCCTGGACAGCATCGACCTGACCAGTCCCTGATCGTCGGCGTACAGAGCGGAAAGCAGGTGCAACGAAGACACCTCGTTGTTCTTGTAGTTCTGGGCGATTCCCACCGCCGTCTGGAGCGCCGCAATCGTCTTTTCCGTATACTTGTCAGTAGTCATAATCGTTTCCTCCTATGTTTGTCATCGACTCCCATGACCACAACCTCATACAACAAAATACGTGCCAAATCCTCCGCGTTGGAATCGCTTACGGGCGCGCGCTATATTGTAATGAGTCATTTTGTCCACCGCTGCGACACAAGGTTACATTTGGACACGGGAACATGGAATTCGACATCATAACCAGCGCCAAGAACGACGCGATGAAACATCTAGTGAAGTTACGCGACCGCCGCCACCGCGACCGGGAGCGACTCACGCTGCTCGAAGGCTACCGCGAACTGACACGGGCCGTGGAATACGGTATGACGCTGACCGAGTGCTTCTTCTCACCGGAACTGTTTCTCGGTGAAAACGAATACCCGTTGCTGGAGAGTCTGGCAAAAAGCGGCATATCCGTGCGCCGGCTCGCGCCCGGACTCCTGGAGAAGGTGTCCTATCGCGACCGGCCGGAGGGGTTGCTAGCGGTGGCGAAAATGCGCAACCACGATCTCGCCAGCATGAAGTTCGTCCCCAACGGACTCTACATGGTGGCGGAAACGATAGAAAAGCCCGGAAACCTCGGGTCGATGCTGCGGAGCGCCGATGCGGTCGGCGCCGATGGTGTCATCGTCTGCGAAAAAGGCACCGACATCTACAACCCCAACGTCATAAGGGCGAGCACAGGCGCGATATTCTCCATGCCGCTCGCGGAATGCACCAACGAGGAGGCCATGGCGTGGCTCCGCAGACACGATGTGGCGACATTGGCAGCGACTCCCCACACCGATCTCAAGTACACCGACGTCGACTTGACGAAGGCGACGGCGATAGTGGTCGGGGCCGAGCAGACCGGTCTTACCGACTTCTGGATGAACGGAGCCGACATGAAAGTGGTCATTCCCATGCTCGGCAAGATAGATTCGTTAAACGTCTCCACTGCGGCGACCGTACTGCTCTACGAAGCGGCCAGGCAGCGCGATTTCCGCACGGCATCCAACGGAGGAACCAAATGAAGATAAGCAATATATACACGAACAAACCCAAGCCGGTGCTGTCATTCGAGATATTCCCGCCGAAGAAGGATTCGGAACTCGAAAACATCGACCCGACGCTGGACATTCTCGCGGAATTGCATCCGGATTTCATCAGCGTGACCTTCGGCGCAGCCGGAAGCACTAACCGGAACCGCACCATCGCGCTGGCAAAGAAGATTAAAGACCAATACGGCATCGAACCGCTAGTCCATCTGACATGCTTCTGCTATTCGAAGCAGGAGATCGACGAATTCGCCAGGCAACTCATGGACGAAGGTCTTGAAAACATCCTGGCCCTCCGCGGAGACCGCAGTCCGCAGGTCCCGGCGAAGGACGACTTCGCCCACGCGTCCGACCTGGTCTCCTATCTCAAGTCGAAATATGACTTCACGGTGGCCGGCGCCTGCTATCCGGAAATACATCCGGAATCCGCCGACCGGGTTAGCGAGATTCGCAATCTCAGGAAAAAGGTCGATGCCGGCGCGGAGTTCCTGCTTTCGCAGCTCTTTTTCGGCAACGACCGCTTCTACCGCCATCTGGAGGACTGCCGGTTGTCGGGAATCGAAATTCCGGTGATTCCGGGAATAATGCCGGTCATCAACGCAGCCCTGATACAGAAGATGATCACAATCTGCGGAGCGACGCTGACCGACGGACTCGAGAGGATAATCCGGAAGTTCGGAGAGAACCGCGATGCGTTGTTCGACGCCGGATTATACTATGCGATAAATCAAATCATCGACCTGCTGGCGCACGACGTGCGTGGAATACACCTCTACACCATGAACAATCCGGCGGTGGCGCGTCGCATTTGCGACGGAATCAGGAACATCGTCGGGTGATTGACCGGAGACATGCCGCCGGCGTGGCCGCCGGCTATCTCCGCGCAACGGCGGCTGAAGACGTGCCCGGCCTAGACAAGGCGGTAGACGCGATAATCGACGCCAGCGAGTTCAGGGCGGCCGTCTACCGATCGCATTACAGCAAAGGCAGGATGACTGATTTCGGCATAGACTTGGAATCGAGCGACCTCGTCGCGGAATTCGCCGGTTGCGTCGAAGTCGCGGTGGTGGCAGGAACGCTTGGAATGGGCGTGGAACGGTTGCTCAGACGCATGCAAGTGACAGACATGGGCAGTTGCGTGACGCATGACGCGGCGGCGTCGGCGATACTGGAGGAAATGCTGGACGAATACGAGGACCGGGTCATTGGAACCGGGCGTACATTCAGAATGGCTCCGGGATACGGAGACATACCGCTCGCGCTGAACCATATGCTTTGCGAAACCCTGGACATTGCGAGAACAACTGGAATATCGCTGACGGAAGGCGGAATGTTCATCCCGCAGAAATCGATCCTAGGAATAACCGGTATACAGGAAAACTAGAACGGAATTGAAAATGCTGGAAGGATTTGACAAGAGGCTGCTCGTTTTCGACGGCGGAATGGGCACCATGATACAGAAGGCGAAAGCCCCAATGGTGCGCTTCCCCGAGGAACTCAACGTCGACTGCCCGGAACTCATATCGCAAATACACGAGTCCTATCTGGCCGCCGGAGCCGATATCGTCAGTTGCAACACCTTCGGATGCAACCGGCTGCGCATGGCGGAATGTCGCCACGACGTTCGACTATTGGTAGAATCGGCGGTGAAAAACGCCCGGAACGCAGTGAGGAAATGCAAAAAGTCCACCGCGGTGGCGCTCGACATCGGACCAATCGGCCGAATGCTCCAACCGATAGGAACGCTGCCGTTCGACGAGGCATGCGATGTCTTTTCGGAAATCATATCCATAGCGGCGGACGACGTGGACGTGGTGCTACTGGAGACGATGACCGATCTCTACGAACTCAAAGCCGCGATTCTGGCCGCGAAGGAACATTCTAATCTTCCGGTGTTTGCATCCATGACCTTCGAGAAGAATGGAAGAACCATGACCGGAACCGATGTGCGAACTTTCGTCAACGTAGCGGAGGGACTGGGCGTTGATGCGATAGGCGTCAACTGCTCGCTGGGGCCGGTTGAAATAGAACCGATGGTCAACGAACTCCTGGCCAGCGCGACGGTGCCCGTGCTCGTGCAGCCCAACGCCGGAATACCGGAAATCCGAGATGGAACGACAGTATTTCCGGTAGGTCCGGATGAATTCGCAAGCGCCATGGCGGCGTTCGCGAAATCCGGAATCGCGGTTGCCGGCGGTTGCTGCGGCACCACCCCGGAACATATCGCGGCCATGAAAAGAATGTTGCCAAGAAACGTCGCCAAGAGACATGTCGTCGCTCCGGCTGCCGTCTCCTCCGGCACCAAGACGGTGGTATTCGGAGGACGGCCGGTAGTATGCGGCGAACGCATAAATCCAACCGGCAAGAAGAAAATGCAATCGGCCTTGCGTGAGGGACGGCTGGATTATCTCGTGGCCGAGGCCATACGTCAGGACGAGGCCGGCGCCGATGTACTCGACGTGAACGTCGGACTGCCCGGAATAGACGAGGCGGAAACGTTGCGCAAGGTCATTCCCATGCTGCAGGAAGTCGTTGACCTGCCGCTGCAGATCGACTCGTCGGACCCGAAGGCGGTGGAGGCCGCATGCCGGTGCTACAACGGTCGGCCGATAATCAATTCCGTCAATGGCAAGCAGTCGTCCATGAACGCCATACTGCCGATCGCGGCGAAGTACGGCGCCATTGTCATCGCACTGGCGCTCGACGACTCCGTACCGGAAACGGCGGAAGAACGTTTGGCCATAGTCGACCGGATTGTTGCGAAAGCCGCGGAGTTCGGCATTCCGGAAAGTAGGATTGTCGTCGACTGCCTTACCCTGACCGCATCCGCACAGCAATCAGCGGTACGGGAGACGCTGAAGGCGCTCCGTAGCGTTTCGAAACGCGGCATGCTCACCGCGCTCGGCGTCTCCAACGTGTCGTTTGGATTGCCCAACCGCCAGCTGCTGAACCGTACTTTCCTCGCCATGGCGCTGGAGGATGGTCTCGACATGCCGATAATCAATCCGCTCGACACACAGATGACGGGCACGGTCGACGCCTTTGCCGTTTTGGATGGTTCAGACTCCGGTGCGACAGTCTATATCGGACGCCATGCCGATGACGCGACAACGACGACGACAACGGCGACAAAAACAGTACAACCGACATTGGAGACGGATGACACATTGGAACAGGCCATCTATCGCGGACTTGCGGACAAGGCAAGGCTGCTGGCACAAGCGGAACTAGCTGGGCGGGAACCGCTGGACGTAGTGGACCGCACGGTCATTCCGACCCTAGACTCGGTCGGACACGACTACGAGTCAGGAAAGTTGTTCCTCCCGCAGCTGCTGCGGTCCGCGGAGGCGGCCAAGGCGGCTTTCGAAGTCATCCAAACCAAGCTGCCGTCCGCTTCGGCGGCTAAGGGTCCGGTGATGATATGCACCGTGGAGGGAGACATCCACGACATTGGAAAGAACATCGTCAAGGTGGTTCTGCAAAGCTATGGTTACGGAGTGATTGACCTGGGCAAAGACGTCAAGGCCGAGGATGTCGTCGGGGCCTGGAGAAAATATGCACCAAAGGTCGTCGGCCTGAGCGCGTTGATGACCACCACGGTCCCGAACATGGAAAAGACGATATCCCTGTTGAAGAAAGCCGGATGCTTCGCCCCGATCTGGGTCGGCGGAGCGGTGCTGACCGAGGAGACGGCCGACGCCATAGGCGCCGACCACTATACTAAGGATGCGATGTCCGCCGTCAGGTTGCTTGACGGCCTGGGCATCTTCTAGTGCTGTTTTTAAAACGAAGAGGAACGACGGCCGTTTTTCGGTGAATCCGGTGAGAATCCGGAGCTGTCCCGCAACTGTGAGCGCCAATCATGACGCGTAGCCAGATCCCGATCCGCCGTTCCGTCATTCGCCGCGCGAGAGACGCGGGGAAAGGAAATCATGAAGACGACACCAGGTCGTCGCATCGGGTGTTTCACCCTGATGGAACTGCTGGTGGTAATCACCATCATAAGCCTGCTGGCCGCACTACTGGGTCCGGGCCTGATAAAGGCAAGGGGATTCGGCGCCGCCGTCAAGTGTCAGGCGAATGTCAGGCAGTTGGCCTGCGCCAACATCATGTACGCATCGAACTGGAAGAACCAATTCGTGCCTAGCTGCCAGGGCAACAACTACTGGTGCGGCATCGCCAAAGGGACCTGGGGGTCCGACATATCGGACGAAGGAGGTCTTGCGGAATACGCAGGGGACAAAGACGTTCGGGACTGCCCGGCCGCGGATCTGCAACAAGAAGGCGGCAACAACGGATGCGGCTCCTATGGATATTCGACCGCGGTCGGGGCGACGGAATACATGGGAACCCTGGCTATACCTGCGTGCACCGCGCAGGTCACGGCTCCCGCGAGGACGATAATGTTCTCCGACAACGCCGGGATGTCATCGGGACTCTATATCCAGCAATCCGACCTATGTCCGCCGTTGTTCATCGACGCGATGGGGCGGGATTCCGGAATGGGGAAGGCGCAACCGACGATGCACTTCCTGCACGGAGACAGGGCGTCGGTGTCATGGGCGGACGGCCACGCAACGTCGAACGGTCCCATAACCTACACGACCTCGGGATGGGGAAGCGGGGAGGCGGAAATGCTCAATGCCGGACTGGGCTGGTTCGGCGGAGAAGACGAGGTGAAGATATGCAAGAATTTATTCAGAATCACGCGCTGATCGCGCTAACGGTGATACTGCTGATCGCATGCCCTGCCGCGCATTCGGCTGAAAGAGTGGTGTCTCTGTCCCCTGCCCTTACCGAAATCATATTCCTGATCGGTGGCGGCGAACGCGCCGCGGGACGGAGCAGCGCCTGCGATTATCCCCAGGAGGCCATGGCGCTTCCCGTGTGCGGGGAATTCGGCAACCCCAGCATGGAACGAATAGCGGCAGCCAGGCCGGATTTGGTTGTTTCCGACACGTTGATCGTCCCCTCGCATGCATCGGTGTTGCGCTCTCTTGGCATCGAGACCATTGTCCATCCGTGCAGGAACTCCGCCGACTATCTGTTCTGGCTCGAGCGACTGGGAAAGGAACTGGGCTGCGAAAAGCGGACCGTGGCGGAAAGGCAGCGGTTCGACGGGCGGATCTCCGTCCTGAAAAAACTTCCACGCAATGGAGCCAAAGTGCTGTGGGTGCTGTCCGACTCCCCGCTGATTTCCGCAGGAAGCGACTCCTTCCTCTCTGAAATGACCCAACTCGCCGGAGCAGAAAACATCGGCGACGTCAGGAGGACGGCCTACTTCAGGATGTCGCGTGATTACGTGATAAAGGCCCGGCCCGACGTGGTGCTATGGGCGGCGGCCGGTCCTCCGCCCGACGCCAGAGACGGATTCTGGGGAACGCTTGAAGCGGTCAAGAACAAAAAGGTATTCGACCTGAGAAGCGATTCTACAGTGCTTCGTCCGGGACCGCGGATGCCGGATGGCGCGGAAAAATTAAGGAGGATGCTGGAATGCGCAAGACATTGATACCGGTCATTCTCATTCCCCTGGCATTCCTCATCGGAACATGCGGCGGATCGTGGTGGATATCGCCGGCCGAATGGTTCGCCGATGGCTCGTTGGATCCGGTTTGCCGTCTCAGGATGCTTCGCCAACTGGCCGCGCTAGTTGTAGGCGCCGCGCTTGCGACGTCCGGGGGAACTCTCCAAACAGCGCTTAACAACCCGCTGGCCGATCCATTCACGCTCGGAATATCCGGCGGAGCGGCGCTTGGAGCGGCAATTGCCTTCGTCACCGGACTGGCCGCCGCGTTCGGCTGTGCGGTTCCGATCTGCGCTTTCATCGGTGCGATATTCGCGCTTGCCGCGGTAGCGGTATGCGGACGCCGAGGCTGCGAATCGCTGATTCTCTCCGGCGTGGCCGTGGCGACCATATCCAGCAGTGCGCTAATCTGGCTGGTCTCGATCGCCCCTGCCGAGGAACTGGCCGGCATCACCTGGTGGTTGCTTGGCGACCTCCAGGTCACGGACATCATTCCGCTTGCAGCAACCGCCGGACTGACGCTAGCGGCGCTGGTCCTTCTGAGAGGACTCGCCGGACGCATGAACGCCCTGCTGCTTGGCGACGAGACCGCCTGGGGTCTTGGCGACAATCCCCATGCGTTACGCATGGTTTTAGTCGCGATATCGTCATTGCTGACGTCGTGCTCCGTGGCGCTAGTTGGAATCATTGGATTCGTCGGGCTGATCGTTCCCCACGCGGTGCGAAAACTGCACGGAGGCGACCACCGGCGTTCGATTGTTCCATGCGCGGCATACGGAGGGCTTTTCCTCATGGTCTGCGACCTGATCGCGCGCTCGGTTGGAACGGTGGCGGAACTCCCGGTAGGAGTGGTGACATCATGCATCGGCGGAATTTTCCTGGTCGCGATACTGGCAGGGAGGCGATCATGAAAATCGAATTCAATCATCTTTTCTTTGAATACGGAAAAAACCGCGTACTTTCTGACGTGTCGTTTTCGGTTACTGGACACGGACTTTCAACCATAGTAGGACCGAACGGATCCGGCAAGAGCACGCTGCTTAGACTGGCCGCCGGAATTCTAAAGCCGTCAGCCGGCGAAATAATAATCGACGGCGCAGGCGGCATGGTAAAAGAACGCCGGGCGAAGCTGGTATCGTATCTGCCGCAGGAACAAAACACGGCGGCGCTTGGAGTGCGCGAAACAGTGATGCTTGGCCGGAACGCATGGATGTCGGCGTTCGCATCGCCCGGGAAGTGCGACGATGGAATCGTGGAACGCGCCATGCGAATGTTCGACGTGGACCGGCTGGTCGGACGGACGTTAGCGGAACTTTCCGGGGGCGAGCGTCAGCGCGTCATGCTGGCGACCGTGGTAGCGCAGAATACAAAGATACTGCTTCTAGACGAACCGACCGCCAGCATGGACGTCGCCAGGGCCATGGACACCATGGAATCACTGTCCCTGCTCGCAAAAACAAAGTCGGTCGTCGTTGTGACGCACGATCTGCAGTTGGCCATGCGATACGCCGAAAACGCGGTTCTCATCGGGAACGGAAAGGTGGTTGCATCCGGAGCAACGACGGAAACGCTCTCGCCCGAAAACCTGGGAAGCGCTTACGGATGCCGGTGCAAGATAGTCGGGGACGGCGAAACGCGAACCATTTGCTTCATCCCCGGATACACCGGATGAAATCCCGATTCGCAATTTACTTGACGTCATGAAAATGCTAGTTTAAACGATAGCGTGCAATCAGGCAATTGAAAGGACGGAAAATGAAATCGAACGGCCGTGTCGACGAGTGGCTCTTCGGAAATCCGGTGCGAGCGATGTTCGTCTACATGGCGTTGTCCGCCATACTGTGGACGCTGCAGTGCTGCGTACTGCAGAACGTACTCGGGGGCGACGCGTTGGAAACCATCACATGGGGGGCCCAGAAAACCTGGGGCCACTGGCAGCACCCGCCGCTTTCCGGATGGATCGGCCATGCGGCGGCCGTCCTCTCCGGGTATTCCGACTGGGGGAGCTACCTGCTCTGCCAGCTATGCCTGATCTGCGGGGTGTCGTTCAGCTATCTGACAATGCGGCAGTTCTGGGATCGCCACAAATCGGCCACAGGAGCGATGCTGCTCTACTTTCTATTCGACTCCTACAACCCCGGGTGGATGCGATTTTCCACGTACGATGCGGAGATAGCGTTGTTCCCCATCGCGTTCCTCCTCTTCTTCTCTGCCGCATCGCAAGACGCGGCATGGCGCGCAACCACCCGGACGGAAAAGCTCGGCGAGTTCTGGAGATGGCTGATATTCGGATTCGTCTCCGGACTGGGCATGCTGAACAAATACAGTTTCGGCCTATTCCTGGCCGGAGCCGCCGTCTACATGCTGATCGACGCGAAACGCCGCGGGAAACTCCTGACCCCCGGGCCGTGGCTCGCCTTGATTGTGTTCACCGCGGTGATCTTCCCACACGTCGAATGGCTGACGGAAAACGACTTCTGCTGCCTTGGCCACGTCAACATCAGGATGCATGAGAAACATGACTGGACCACGCCGTTCGTGGCATTCGGAACCGCGGTGTATCCATTGCTACTCATGGGCGGGGTGCTCCTGATAACATGGTTTCTAGGCCGAAGGGAAACCGGAGAAAGTTTGTTTTCAAAAAGAATGTGGTCGAAAAAGGAAATCGTGGCAGACTGGCGGAACAACTTTCCCCGCATGCAGTGGAAAAAACTGTTTTCGAAAAGGTTTTGGTTGAAAAAGCGAATCGCTTCCAAACGGCGAAACAACTTTCCGCACTGGATTGGCTGCCCGGCATTGTTCTGTGGCGCCCTGTGCGTCACCGGAATACCGAAACTCGCACTGATCGCCATGGCGGCGGCAGGCAGCGAGGTGATAATGAAGTGGTTCTCCACCATGGAAAGCCTTAGCGGGGCTTTCCTGCTGGCGGCGTTGCCGGCGTCGTATGCCGTCGGACGCAAGTTCTTCCGGACCGTCTGGTGGTTGCTCGTGGGGTTCACGATGCTCCTCTACATCGCCCAAACCGCATACACGGCGCTAGCCACGGCCCCCCGGCTCCATTCCAATCCCGAGGTAATCAAGGACATCGTCCTCGATCACTGGCACAAATTCCGCCCGGGCGAGATGCCTCGATATGCCATTGCCAACCGCTGGTACGCGCAGTTGATGGAAAACTATTCCAAGGGCGCAATCCGCGGATACGATACCGAAGACGAGATCACCTGGAAACTCTACGGCGATGACATCCTCGAGCACGGCGCAATCATGTTGGGAGATCCGGAAAATACATTGGAGTTCTATCCCCACGTCAACTACCCGGTGACGTGGGAAAAGCGCGTGTATTCATACAAATCGCTTCTCGGCCCGATGAAGAGGCGAAGCTTCCACGTCGCCTACTTTCCGTCGGCCAGGGAAAGAGAACTAGAGAGCAAGAAACCAGGTTTTGAAAGCAGGAAGAAACCATATGAAATCAGAAAAGCACATTAGCCCGTTGGCCGTCCTGCTCATCTACATGGCGGCTTCCATGCTGGTCTGGACGTTGCAATGCTCACTGCTTCAGAACGTGCTCGGCATGGATATTCTCGAGACCATCATGTGGGGAGCCCAGATGGCTCTCGGTCATGCCAAGCACCCACCTCTTTCCGGCTGGATAGGCTACCTCGTCTCCGCGGCATCCGGATATGCCGACTGGAGCATGTACATGCTCTGCCAGGTCTGCATCGTCTCCGGTGTGCTCTTTGTCTACGCGCTGGCGCGACAACGCTGGGACGAATACCGGTCGGCGGTCGCGGCGATGCTACTGTACTTCCTGCACTACTACACGCCGAGCGACATGAAGTTCTCGACCTACTTCGTCGAGATGGCACTGGCCCCGGCCGCCGCCTATTTTCTCTACACGGCGGTGACGACCGACAACCCGTTGAGATGGGCGGCATTCGGACTTGCGTCCGGGCTCGGCATCCTCAACAAATACAGCTTCGGACTCTTCATGCTGGCGTTCGCCATCGCATTCTTATCCAATCGCGACGCGCGCAGGAAGCTCGCGACATCCGGTCCGTATCTCGCGATGGCGGTCTTCGCAATCACGATATCGCCTCACGTCGTATGGCTCGCCGGTAACGACTTCATATGCTTCGGCCACGGCACAGGACGCGTTGAAAACGACTGGACATGGGACCAGCCGTTCGTATCGACGGGGACCGCGCTCTATCCGTTCGCAATGGAGCTTCTCGCCCTGGTGCTCGCCTGGCTTCCGGCGAGAAAGTCCGCAAAGCGCACCCAAGAGGGTACAGTATTCCTAGTTCCTTCGCTTGTTGTCAGCATCGTCCCGCCACTGGCCCTGATCATCCTGACGATGACCGGAAACGCCGTGGTCATGCTCTGGTTCTGTACCATGGCATCGTGGACCGGAATCGCGATGGTGGCGATGTGGCCGTTCGAGATCGACCGCGGCATGTTCCACCGGATGTTCATCTGGCTTCTCGCGTTTACCGCGGCAATGGTCATCGGCACCACGCTGGACCTGCTGTACCGGACCAGCTACCGACTCCACACCGAGCCGATGGCAATCGTGCAACCGGCCATCGAATACTGGAACAGCGTCCGGCCCGGGGAAAAAGTCCCCGCGGTGGTCGGAACGCGGTGGTTCGCCTGCGTGATCGAAAACTACACTCCGGAAAGGATTCCGGCCTGCGAATCCAAGGACATAACCTCATGGAATCTCCACAAGGACGTCATACTGAGAGACGGCGCGCTGCTGATCGGCAACGCGGAGGACTTCCGCCAGTTCGAACAATGGACCGGGCGCAAGGTCAAGCTAGAAAAAAGGAAGTTCAAGTTCAAGTCGCTGTTGGGCAAAGAAAAGGAGAGATCGATCATGTTTGGCATTTTCGATGGAGAGAAAAACTTGGTGCGCGAGGAACCGGCCGTGAGGCTGTGGCAAGGCGACGCGCCGCTGGCCAGGGGAGCAAACGACGCCGACATCCCGACGCTGACGCCATTTGTTCCGGCTGAACCAAACGGAACCGCCGTTCTGGTACTGCCTGGCGGCGGATACCGGATGCTGGCCAGGCACGAAGGTCCGGAGTTAGCGAAGTACCTGGCGCTCCACGGCGTCACCGCGTTCGTTCTCAAATATCGTCTCGGCTCGGACGGCTACCGCCATCCGGCGATGCTTCTCGACGCGACGCGCGCCATGCGCACGATCAGGGCCATGGCCGGCAAATACGGCATAAGACCGGATTGCGTCGGCGTCATGGGTTCGTCGGCCGGCGGACATCTGGCGGCCACGCTGATGACTAACTGCGATGCCGGACGACCGGATGACGCGGATTCCGTCGAGCGGGAAAGTTCACGTCCGGACTTTGGAATGCTTTGCTATCCGGTCATCTCAATGACGCCGCCGCTAACACACGAGGGATCGCGCAAGATGCTGCTTGGCGATGTCGACAACGCGGAAGCGGCGAAGATGTCGGCCGATCTCAACGTCACGGAAAAAACCCCTAAATGCTTCATCTGGCACACCTCGATGGACCAGGCCGTGCCACCGGACAACAGCATCGCCTTCTACTCCGCGCTGCGCAGGAACAACGTGCCGTGCGAGCTGCATATCTACCAGAACGGCAGGCACGGCCAGGGATTGAAGGATGTGTATCCGTACAAGAATGCATTGCCCTGGGCCGACGCGATGACTAGTTGGATGAAAATCAACGGTTTGTTGCCGTAACATAACAACAAGGAAAAAACCTCATGAAAAAATTATTTTCTTCATTGCTGGCGCTTGTTGCGGCCGTCATATCAGCAGGTGAATTTGACGACATAGCAAGCCGTCTCGCCCCGGTTCCGCACAAGATAGAAATCATTGACGCAGCCTGCCTGGACATGCGCAATCCGGAAGTCAGCGTGTTCACAAAGGAAAAGACGGATGACGCGAAGAAGGCTGTCGAAAAAACCTTCGGTTCCTGGTGGAACGCGAAGGCCAGGGTCGCCGTGTCCGAGGGAGGCGATAACGTCGCCGATGAAGGATACCAGCTGGACACGACACAGGGAAAGGTGATCATAACAGCCAGGGACATGCGCGGCATCCTGAACGCCATGAGGAGCATGCGCCAACTCGCCGAACCGGAGCGCGGGACCGCCTCCGGCACCGGATTCGTGATACCGCATGTCAGGATCGACGACTACCCGGAGATGAAGTTCCGCGGACTGCATTTCCTCCACACACGCAACTGCAAGCCATATCAACTGGAACGGGCGATTCGTCTCGCCGCCTACTTCAAGTACAACTACTTCGTGCTTGAACCTTGCGGAACGTACAAGTTCAAGAGCCATCCCGAGTACTGTTTCGACGGCATGCTTGACGAGAAGGAAATCAAGCGCCTGGTCAAGATCGGACGGGAGAACGGAATAACGCTCGTTCCGGCGATTCCGGTGTTTGGACACACCGGTTTCGGGGGAATTGGAAGCGGGACACACGCCCTGCTGGACAGCCATCCCGAACTGGCGCCGCTCTTCGAGCCGTCCGGATGGACCTGGTGCATCTCCAATCCGCATGCAGTGAAATTCATCGACGACCTACTGGCGGAACTTGCCGACGCCTTTGAAAACCCGCCGTACTTCAGCATCGGCGGCGACGAGGCGTACAACGCCGGTAGCTGCTCGCTTTGCCGCCAGGGGGACTACAAGCGGAAAATCGCCGACCACTTTCGCCATGTGAGCGACGTACTCAAGGCGCGCGGCATGCGCGCGCTCATGTGGCACGACATGCTGTTCAAGGCAGACGATCCGGCCTGGCTGGGGTCGACGGCGAACGGCAGCGAGAAACTGGAGGGACTCCGTTCGCTGATGCCGCGGGACATCGTCCTGTGCTACTGGGAATATCGTTTTGCAAAGCATCCCTACAGGGCCCCCGAAAAGGGCGTCGACGGGTTCCCGATTGTGGACGTGGCGCGCAAAGATGGCTTCGACGTGATATGCAGCGCCTGGATGTACGACACGACGACGGCTCTGGGAAGGAAGGCAAAGGAAGCAGGTTGCCTGGGCATTCTCCAAACCACCTGGGGGCAGATGGTAAATTCACACAACCACCACACCATGCTCTCCGTGGGCGGAACATCCGGATGGAACCCAGCGGCAGATTGTCCTCAGGTCACTCCAGAACGGTCGTTCACGGTCGACTGGCTCAACAGGTTCGTCCGCGATGTCAACCACGACATGGGCTTGACGAAACCGGAAGAAACGCGGACCAACTGACGGACGTAAACGCACACTACCTCCTCCAATCATGCTCAGGAATATGACAACCGGCAGCCCGGCGCGGCACATGCTTTTGTTCTACCTGCCGGTCGTGGGCGGAAACCTGCTGCAACAGGTATATTCGGTATCCGACACCATCATCGTCGGTCGCTTCGTCGGATGGCAGGCGCTGGGGGCGATCGGCGGAGCAAGCGTGCTGAGCTTCGCCATACTATGGTTCTGCGGTTCATTCGGCCAGGGACTTTCCATCGTCACCGGCCAGCGTTTCGGAGCCAATGACGAACTTGGCGTGAGGAGGTCCATCGCCACCGGATTCGTCCTGGCCACGACGGTTTCCATCATGATCTCGCTCGCGGCGCTCAGCTTTGCCGATCCATTGCTGCGGCTCATAAAGATACATGACGACCTCTTCGCAATGGCGAAAAGCTACATAACCATCATTTTCGCAGGCATTCCGGCCACCGCCGTCTACAGCATCGTCTCCAGCCAGCTCCGCGCCCTGGGCGATAGCCGGACGCCGATGTGGTTTCTGCTACTGTCGTCGTTGCTGAACATCGGCCTCGACATTTGGTTCGTGACCTCGCTCGGCCTCGGCGTGAAAGGCGTTGCAGCCGCGACGACGCTTTCGCAATTCGCTGTCTGCATCAGCTCATGCATATATGCCGTGGTCAGATACCCGCAGTTCAGAATGTCGCGGGCGGACTGGAAAATAGGACAATCCGACGTCTGGACCCATATTAGGCTCGGCGTGCCGATGGCCTTCCAATGCGAACTCATAGCCGTCAGTTGCGTCGTCATGCAGGGCGCGGTCAACCGGCTTGGTCCGGTGGCGACGGCGGCATTCACCACTGCATGCCATGTCGATCAGCTCTGCACGACTTTCATCTACGCCGGATCGGCGACGTTATGCGCATTCGCGGCGCAGAACTACGGAGCGGGCAAGTTCGACCGCATACGAACCGGATTCAACCAGTCGCTGCTTTTCATCGTCGGCATATGCGTGACCGGCGGCGCGGCAATCATAACCTGGTATGAGGAAATCGCCGCGCTGTACGTGGGCAAGGAAAGCGCCGCGGTGCTCATTCCGCTGATCGGCCAGTTCATGCGAATTAGAGTCCCGCTGTTTTCTTTTCTCGGACTCTCGTTCTTGCTACGCGGCGCGCTACAAGGCATGAATTATGCGCTGGTTCCGCTAATATCCGGAATCAGCGATCTCATCGTCAGGTCAGGAATGACGGTTCTCCTCGGAAGGTTCTTCGGATTCGGCGGCGTATGCCTTGGAGACGCGATATCATGGGCCGTCAGCGTCGCCGTGTTGGGCGTCCCCTACCTGATCGCCATGAGACGTCATCGCGGAAAGTAGAACTACTTGGCGACGGACTCCGATCCATCGACGATGTAGTTGTACGCCGCGAGCTGCTCCATCACGTCGTGGACGTATGCGATAACCTCAGCTGCGTTGCAGTATCCGTGCGTAGCCTGCTTCGAATATTCCGACTCGGCCAGCAACGGGAACGTCTTCTTCACGTCGTTCCAGGAGTTGGGATTCAATCCCTTTTTCTTGGCCAGCAACCTGGCGTCCATCAGATGTCCGTATCCTGCGTTCCAGCTGGCCAGCGTGAAACAGGCGCGGTCGTAGAGTATCGGCACGTCGGCGAAACGTTCGTACAGTTTGGCCAAATGCATCGTTCCTATCTTGATGCTGTCCTCTGGCGATGTCGCATTCTTAAAACCATACTTGGCGACGATTTCAGGTGGGACCATCATGATTCCGGAGGCATCGCCGGAACCGATTGCGTCCGGATTGAATTTGCTTTCCTTGTAGGCGACCGCCGCCACGCAATACCATTCGAGCCCGTATTCTTTGGCGTATTTGCGGAACAAGTCGTCATACGGCGAAATCCGAGCCTCCGACTCAACCCGCGTCCAGTTTCCGATTTCCGATGGCGCATACGTAGAGAGAAACTTGTTTCTGAGTTCGTCGACCAGCGTCTTGGTGGTTTCGCTTGTAAAGAATTCATTGACGGCTGCGATTAGCTTCGTATCCGTTTTTCTCGCCATCCAGCCATACGGATGGACAGTTCCAGACGGGAACAGCTTGTCAACGCGGCTGCCGCTGTTGATGGCCAGCTGGACGAAGATGTCGTCGGCCAGCGTATATTCGTATTCCCCGGCGGCCACTCTCTCGATAATACGCGTAGTGTGCATTCCGTCCGGCACATAGCGGATTATGATGTCCTTTCCTCCGTCTCGCAAATCGCGCAACGTTTCATCGTAGCTGCTTCCACGCCTGACCCACACGCAATGTCCTACTAGGTCGTCGATTTTCCTAGCGGCGCATCCACGCGGACCGACGAACACCTCGGTGGCTCCGGTGTACGGACTGCAAAAAACCAGCGACGGATTTTCAGCGGCGCGCGCCTTGGTAATGGTGAAGTTCGCGGCGATGATGTCGCCGCGAGCATCCTTCAGATATTCGGTAAGATCGGCGGACGATGGTGGAATCACCGTCACGACCTTTATGTTGAATTTCGCGGCGAATTTCTGCATCAACTCGTACTCGAATCCGTGGGTCGTCCCCTGGCGTAGATAGCAGCAGAACGGATTGTTGAGAGTAAGCATACGTATGAAACCGCGGGACTGGATGACGTCGAGATCCCCGACTTCCGAAACCATGTCGTCAACCGAAACCATCATTCCAATGGCCCGGTTAAGCAACGTCAGCATCTCCTCGCCACCGAACGGAACGGCCAGCACATGGTCGAGCTTCGCCGGATACAGGAAAAGCACCCGTACGGCGTCAGGATTGGCGCTGTTCTTCAGATAACTCTCGTCTACCACCCCGTATTCGAACTCGCCGGACGCAACGCGTGAAATAAGCTCCTGCGCCGTCACGTCGAGACCGGTGGGCGACAGTATCCTGGAATCCTGCCGCGACATCACTTTCAGTCCGCGCAAGTTGGCAGAGAACCTCTGGGCGCATCCAACATGCCGGTAAAGCGCCTGAGGTCCGTTTCCGCTGATGTCGGATCCGGTCGCGGTAAAAATTGCGGAATTTTCTGTCTTGTACGGGATGCTCGTCAAATACTTCGTCTGCAGCTCGGGGCATTTGGACAATCCGGAGGCGACGATGTCCGCCCTGTGCGCCGCCGCATCGTCGAACAACTCGCGTGCGGATTCGACGGTGACATATTCCACGGAAAGATTGTGCTGGGCGGCGAATTTCTGAATAACAAGCCTTTCGGTCCGGTACGGTTCGATGTCTGCGTTGCCGCGAAGCGTCAGAACCACGAGTTTTCCGGATGCCAATATGTCCCGCCATTTGCGTGCGACCGGTTTTGCATCCTTGGAACACGAAACCAGCAGCAACGCGGCGAAAGCAAACGCAAGCAATCTATACATGATCGTCCTCCGAAATGTCAAATATTTGTTTATTACAACATGGACTAAGTTACCTTGGACGCAGGAAAAATTCAACGCGCGCATGTATGTTACCCGCGAACCACATATGAAAGAGGAGCCGTCGTGGACATCGATCTTCCAGTACTGGGCAAACTTCCCGAGATAGGACGCAAACTCAAGGAGCGCGGCGCCATCGTGGTGACCGCCTCCCCAGGCGCTGGAAAGACAACGCTGATTCCGGAACATCTGCTCGATATCGCCAATGGAATCGTCCTCCTTATGGAGCCGCGCCGGTTGGCTGCCCGCGCGGCCGCATGCCGCATCGCCGAGCTCCGCGGCGAAACCGTCGGCAAGACCATCGGATATGCCGTGAGGGGAGAAAGCCGCCGGAGTCCGGAGACAAGGCTGCTGGCCGTAACTCCAGGCGTGCTGCTCAACATGCTGCAGGACAACCCGCTGCTGGACGGCATCGGCGCCGTTGTTCTCGACGAGTTCCATGAAAGGCAATGCGAGGCGGACGTCGCGCTGGCCTTACTTTCGGACGCCAAACGCAACCTGAGACCGGACCTCCTGCTAACGATAATGTCGGCCACACTGGATTCCGGAGCCGTCGCCGCGTTCATCGGAGCCGATGTCATCGACATTCCAGGCCGGCTATACCCATTGGAAATCAGAAGGGGACGCGGTTCGTCCGATGTTCGCGACTGTCCGAGACACGTGGCGCTGGCCGTAAAGGAAATACTCGGGGAATCCCGCGGAGACATACTCGCCTTTCTGCCGGGGACCAGGGAGATATCGACAGCCGCCGCGATGCTATCGGAATGCGATGCGGAAATCATTGAACTGCACGGCGGACTTACCGTGGAACGTCAGAACCAGGCGTTGCGTCGAAATCCGAACGCCAAGCGCAGGATCGTGCTGTCCACCAATGTGGCCGAAAGCAGCCTGACCGTGCCCGGAATCACCACCGTGGTCGATTCCGGCTGGGAGAAACGTCCGCGATACAATCCCGGAGCCGGATTGTCATTTCTGGAACCGCAGCGTATTTCAATGCATTCGGCTACGCAGCGTTCAGGACGCGCGGCGCGTTGCGGAGAGGGACTGGCCATCCGGTTGTACTGCAAGGATGACGAACGCGGATTCCCAGTAGGAAATCGCCCGGAGATTTCCGACTGCGACCTCGCTCCACTAAGGTTACAAGTGGCCGCCTGGGGTACGATTCCTGAAAAACTGCAGTGGCTGACCGCACCGCCGGTGGCCACATTGAAGGCCGCCGAAGAACTTCTGGTGAAAATCGGGGCGCTGGACGATCGACGCATGATAACCGGGCTAGGCTTGGAAATGGCGCGTCTGCCGGTGCATCCCCGCCTGGCCGCGATGCTTATCCGGTCGAAAGAAGCCGGTTTCGGGGGAACGGCCTGCGACATAGCGGCCATTTTGGAGGAGCGCAGGAAACCAGACGCCGTCGATCTTCGCCTCGCACTGAACGAAATGCGCCGGCGGCGAGGCGAAACAGCGAAGACCGCGGCCAGGCTTCGCGAGCAAATCGGATGCCATGGACATGATGATGAAGCGGCCGGACTCGCCGTGGCATTTGCTTTTCCGGAATGGATTGCAAGACGCCGAACCGCATACGGAACCGACTTTCTCATGGCTGGTTCGGGTGGCGCGAAAACGGCCGATCCCGGAGATCTCGTCGGTTGCGACTTCATCGCAGTCGCTGCGGTCGACGGACGTGGTTCCGGCGAAAGCATCATCAGGATGGCCGCACCGCTGGATTTTAGCGACATCGAGGACAATTTCCCGGAGATGTTCGAGAGCCAGTCCTCAGTTGAAATATCGGACTCCGGACGAGCCGTGGGCTGGAACGAAACAAGATTCGGAGCGATTGTCGTAGAACGCAAGCAAATCACGGCGGATCCGTCTGTTCTCGCCGCGGCGCTTGTGGAGGACGCCATCCGCAGACGCATCGATCTTCCCACCGCAGGAACCCCAGGCGCAGCGCTGCTTGACAGAGTGAGATATGCGTTCGCCGACGATCCGGAGCGGTATCCGGACTGGAGCGATAAAAAATGGCCGGACATGCTGAGACAGGCGATACCATTGCTCGGTGAATGCCGTAGCCGGGCTGATCTACTTGGCGTGCGCTGGGACGCGGTGCTGCTCGGAATGATGCCGGTGGAAACGTTCCGGGAGCTTGAAAAGGACTACCCCGGTTCGTTCAAGACGCCGGCCGGAGCGGTGCATCGTATCGACTACTCCGGGGAGCGTCCGACGATTTCCGCCAAGGTCCAGGAACTCTTCGGAACCGCGGTTCATCCGACCGCCGGTAGAAACCGGACTCCGCTTAGGATTGAACTCCTGTCGCCGGCCGGAAGGCCAATCCAGGTGACAAGTGATCTTCCTGGATTCTGGCGAAACGGCTGGGCGGCGGTACGTAAGGAGATGCGCAGCCGGTACCCCAAACACATCTGGCCGGAAAATCCGTTGGATTCCGCTCCGACGACGAGAACCGTGAAACGCAAGGGGGACAAATGAACGATCGTCGGAAACCTGCCGCGCCGTCCCCGGACGACAAGTTGCGGAAACTCTTCCTGCGACAGGTCGAACTCCTGGACACCTTTCTGAAGAATGGGGCGATCTCCAGGGCCCAGCATGAAAAAAGCCTGTCCTGCATGATGCAGAAGATGGGATTCGACCGCAAGGGAAACCGGACGCAATGAAAAATCGGTACTCCGGTGTATATTGTCATCATAACCGATACAACTGCGGAGAGTTGAAATGAATAATGAAAACATCACAATGACGGCCGTTGCAAAAACAGTGGTGGAAGCGGCGGAAAAATGCGGACTGCTGGATTCTCCGGTGACCATCGACCCGGCGTTTTCGGAAGCGGAGAAGAAGCTGATTGTTCTGGTGCTCAAGAAATTGCGGGAAAGATCGGAAGATGGCCGCGGCGAACTGTCCCCGGACGAGATATCGTCGGCTTTCGCGTTCATCTTTGGAAAAGCCGCGGAATGGGTGACCAACTTTGCTAATCACAAGGAAGAAGACTTTGACGTTCTCGGATTGTTTGACGGACATATACCGATCTACGCTGACGACACGCTGGCGGAAGCTTTCAAGGCCTCGAAGTTCCCGGTGACGGCCGCCCAGAATTTCTGGGACTTCATGCAGGACAGCAAATCGATGGCCGACGTAGATCCGGTTCTTGCGCTTGCCGCGGCGTTGAAATGGACGTTCAGATTCGGTTGCCATTTCGCCGTAATTACACTCGAGGCACACAACTACAGGTTCATATAGGAGCGAATAGACATGAGAAAGATTGCCGCATTGCTGGCCGCCGTCATCGCATTTCCAGTCATCTCGTCGGACGAGACTGAAGTGTTCAAAATCGGCGGACACGCCGACAGCCTGGTACCGACCGGCAAAAAATGGAAACTTGTCTGGAGCGACGAGTTCGACGGAGATTCGCTCGACATGTCCAAGTGGTTGTTCAGAACTAATTTCTGGGGGAAGCCGTTCCGCCCGTTCAGCGACAAGGGCGTCGAGGTCAAGGACGGATCGCTGCGGCTGAATCTCGTGCGGCTACCGGATGGCCACTACTGCTCGGCCCAGCTTCAGACCGGAAGCCTTACCTACGACATCCCTAAGCATCCGGACGATGCGAAGAAATTCTGGCCGTTCGGAGTATACGAGAAACCGAAATTCATGCACAAGTTCGGATACTACGAGATACGATGCAAGCTTCCGAAACACGATGGCTGGCACAGCGCGTTCTGGATCCAAGCCCCAGGAGTGGGATCCCATCCGAATCCAGCCTACTGCGGCGTCGAGGTAGACGTCATGGAGACCTACCAGTACCACACCAAACGCAAGATAACCGGCGGACCGATCTGGGGAGGCTATGGCAAGACCGGGCATCGTAGCGGACACTGGCGCTGGAAACACCATGACACACCGGACAACTGGCACTACTACGGCGTCAACTGGAAACCGACCGGATACGATTTCTACATCGACGGCAAACTGGTCGGTAGCACCACGCTAGACAAGAGCAAGGTTGCGCCGGTTCTCGACGAGGACGGCAAGCCGTGCGGCGGAACGTTGTACAGCCCGGTTTCCTGGGTCGACCAGTTCATACTTATCACCACGGAATGCCATGGATACCGCGGCGGCGACAAGCCCAGCCCGCTCTTGGACAAGGCGGTGCTTCCGGATTACTTTGAAGTCGATCACGTGCGCGTGTTCGATGACGAGGATTGCAATCCCGACCTCAGGAGTTCCGAGGAACTGCGTCTTTTGCGCGACACGGTGTTCGACAAGAACATGTTCTGATTCTATGGTCGCCGATGCATCCTTGCCCTGGCTGTTCCCAGGTTTTGCATGTAGGCCGTGTTGTCTGGGCTGATGACCAACGCCTCTTCGAAGCATCTGGCGGCCTCGGCCGGACGACCGTCATTGAGCAAACACACACCGAGCAGATTCCATGTCTCCGGACGATCAGGTGAGAGTTCCACCGCTCGCGAGGCGGCTTCCGTGGCATTCGGAAGATTTTCACGGCTACGAAGCAGTCCGAGATTGTAGTATATCTCCCCGCTTTCAGGGGAAAGCCGAGCCGCTTTCAACAACAATCGTTCCGATTCCTCGTGTTCGGTTCCTGGAACAAGTCCGAGATTCATGTAGGCGAGATAGTTCTCCGGTTCCTCCTTTATGACGGCTAGATATCTTTTTCTAGCCTCGTCAAAGTCGCCCATTTTTACCGCGATATTGCCAAGCAGATTTCCGTATCGCGACGGATCTGGATTGCAATCCGCGACCGAAGCGGCCACGACAAGATCGTGCGCCTGATCGTATCGGCCGCGCATGTAGGCGGCCTCTCCAAGTATTCCCCATGCCTCAAAACGACCAGCGGAGATGGAAAAATAATACATGGCTGACAGACAGATCAGCACTGGCACCACCGGCCACCAGCGGCGCCAGCAAAATGACGTCAGTCCTATCGCGGCCATCAGTATCACCGGAATGACCATCATCTGCCGATAGCGTCCACTGGTCACCGTGAGCACCTGAGCCAGATACACCGCAATTCCAAGCAACGCAAAATACCGGGACCTTCCGTCTCGGCGCAGTAGCGACACCGTGATGCCGAATCCGCAGAAGAAGATGAAAACCAAATTAAAATAACGGCTCTTCTCCATCATCGTTGTATGATACAGCAGGAAGCCAGGGTCGGCGCTTGAGAGAAGTTCGGCACCGTACCAGACGAGCGACATCTTCCTGGCCAGCAACGCCATAGCTTTGAACGGGTGCGTAGTCTGGAACTCAAACGCTCGGACATAGAAATAGCAGTCCTTGGAAACTCCAAGCGCGGAAGCCATCTCCCCGGCCTTACGGTGAAATCTTCTCCATTCCAGTCCAGGACGCATGTAGCAAGTTCCGTCAGCATATGAATTGTTTCCAAGCCAGTAGTTGAATCCGCTGCCTGATTGCACACTTTGGAACGATCTATATTTTAGACTTTTAGATATCGTGACCGAACCAACCACCAGCAGCGTTCCAAGGAGAAATAGCATGGCGATGCGGTATTTTCTGCGTACGAGGAGATAAATTGCCGACACTACCGGAAACACGAGCAGCATACCATGGACCAGACATCCGGCTCCAGCGGCAACTCCGGCCAGAAATCCGGCTCCAGCGGAGTGTTCATCCGATGTCTCGCATTGCCACAGCATCCACATGCAAGCCACAGTAAACAACGATGCTATGGACTCGCTATAGAGTTCCGCCGTGTAGTAGATTGAAGTTGGATAGAACATGCCAAGAGCCAGAAACGTCAGCTCCACGGCCGTTCCGAATCCGCACTTTCCAACAAGTCTTGCCGCCGCCATCCACGCCAACCATCCCAAGAAGAGCTGGATTAGTCTGGCAATTGGAACGCTTGCTCCGAATGTCGAATAGATGGCGGCTAGGAACCAGCTATACAACGGGGCATGCATTTCCGGCGTTTTTGGAAGAAATACTCCGGACATGATTTCCAAGGCTCGCGCATGGTATTCGGAAACATCCGGCCCCAAGGCCATATCGTAAACCAGCGATGTGGAGAATTCACGGAGATATTCGAATCTCCACAACAATCCGGCCAAGGATATAAGCAAAAACCAATGCGAACCGATCCATCTCAACGACGGGCGAATCGCAGTTCCAATTAGCTTCTGGAACATGGCAATGCTACTTGAAGTCGAACTCGTACTCGAACAGATCCCCAATCATTTTGACGGCATTTTCCTCTCCAGGACCTTCTAGCCGGATCGTCGCCTCGGTACCGCATGCCATAGCCAATGAGACCAGATCCAGCATACCTGCCACATTGACTGACAAATCTCCAACCAAGACTTGAAGAGTGCATCCTGGAAATCCGGACAGCGCCTTGATAATCATGCCGGACGGACGGCAATGGATGCCGGCGCGATTTCTTACTACAATCTTTCGTTCAACCATTTTGAATGTCTCCTGCGCGTTCTTACGCCTATAACGCTAATACAATACCCCGGTATATCAAAAAAAACACCGCCCGGCAATCATATCCGGGCGGTGTTTTGTAAATCTACTGTACGCGACTACTTGGTGCGACGGATGTTAAGCGCGTCGGTAATCTCGATGTACTTGGCGTGATTCTCGCGCTCGAGATAGGCGAGCAGACGCTTTCTCAAAGCAACCATGGCCAGCAATCCGTGACGTGTGCTATTGTCCTTCGGATTTGATTTCAAATGAGTTGTAAGTTCATTGATGCGTCCGCTGAGCAGAGCTATCTGCACTTCCGGGGATCCGGTGTCTCCATCCTTGCGGGCGAACTTGGCTATTGTAGCCGTCTTCGTTGCCTTGTCCATTCTTCTTCTCCTTGATTTATTTTCGAATCCGGCAGCTCGCTTACAAGAACCGCCACGACCGTTTCACCGCGACTGTCGCGGATGTTCTCCTAATATAGACTAAAACGGATTTTTTTCAACCGGCAATGAATGAAACGTCTATCACCTGAGCTGGCGAATACGAAGGATTTTTCGGCATTTCGGCGAAAGTATATATTCTCTGGGAGGCGTTGGAAATGCATTGTTGAAAACATGCCAGATTATCCTCGTCCAGTTCTCCAGTGACGTCGTCGACAAGGGCTATTATCGGAATCGAGGTATGATTTTTAACCATATTGAACTGTGCAAGCCTGAGCATCAGGGCCGAAATGCGCTGCTGACCGTTGGAACAAAATCCCCGCAACGGGCGACCGTTCAGTATAAAATCGAATTCGTCGAGTTGAGGACCAAACAACGTATGACGTTTCATTATCTCGCGATCACGGAGTTCGACGAATCTTTCGAGATATGACTTCCGGTCGCCGGAATGTGACGGACGGTATTCAATGGAAAACACATATCTTCCGCTCATAAGCCTGGACATTTCATCCGAAACCATGGATGACATATCGGCCCTAGCGGCACATATGGTGCCGAATTGATCTGCAAGTTCGGTTTCAAACGCTTCAGCCGCGCCGATGTTACCGGTCCTAAGGGCGGCGTTACGCTGCTCCAGCGCACGATGGTACCTCATTAGAGACGAGAAATACCTGCTGTCAACGGTAGATATGAGCATGTCGAAGAAACGACGGCGGAAACCTGAACTTCCTGATATAATCTCCTTGTCCTCCGGAACGAAGGGAACGCACCCGAATTCACCTATGAATTCACTGCTTCGCGATATGCGGACAGAATCGATCATGAGTTCACGACGACCGGCAATATACTCCCTGACCGCTATGGAACGTTCTGAAATTCCGTTATACAGCTTGCAAGATATGACGAATGAAGATTCGCCGATCCTGACTTCCTCGCGTACCGATGCTCCGCGAAAACTCCTGAGTATCGACAGGTGGTTCACGGCTTCGAGAACATTTGTCTTTCCGGATCCGTTGCGTCCGACGAGAACGACATCGGATCCGGAAAACGATATCGAAGCCGACTGGAAGTTCCTGAAGTTAAATAGATTTAGTTCCCTCAGCATCGGTCTTCTTCCGTATCGGCATGACCAGGTAGAGGAACCTGTCGTCGCCCTCGATGACGACCGAAGCGTAAGGATCGTTGATCTTGAACTTCATCGATCCACCGACATACTGAAGAGGATCCATTATGTACTGGGGGTTGAATGATATGCAGAACGGCTCTCCCGAGTACTCGATGTCAATCGAATCGTCGCCCTCGCCGAATTCACTGCTGGCACCGGAAACCGTAAGCTTGTTGTCGGCAAAGTTGAGATTTATGAATCCCTGAGTGAGAAGGCATGAGACAATCTGTATCCTGTTCTTGAGTAAATCCGACGGGAAGTTTATCTCGTAGGTGAAGTCAACCGGAAGAATTCGTCGATAGTCGGGATAATTCTTCTCTATAAGCTTGCTGCGCAACTCGAATCCGTTCCCGGAGAATATGCACTGATTGTCTGAGAATATTATCTTCATCAATTCATCTCCGTCGGCAAGACGGCGAAGTTCACTGATGGAGCGGAACGGGACCACCTTGTCTGTCTCACCTCCGACAACCTCGCTTGGGATGTCGGATTTTATCGCCATGCGCTTTCCATCGGTTGTAACCAAAGTAAGTTCGTTGTCCTTTACGCTAAAGAGCACTCCGGTAAGCGCCTTGCGCGAATCGTCGGCGCTGACGGCATACTGAATGCAAGAAATCATCTTCTTTATCCTGGACTCAGGAATGCTTACCTGATGCTCGCTCTGTATGTCCTCGACGGATGGAAAATCATCTGGAGCGATACCATATACCTTGAAGTGACCGGACCCGCAGGATATTGCCACATGGTTGTTGGCTCCAAGCGATATCGTGACTTCGGCACCAGTCATGCACGAAACAAGCGATGCGAGTTTCTTAGCCGGTATGGTGGTTCTTCCAGGTTCTGTTACTTCTGCGTCTATGGTGGCGCTCACACGAAGCTCGAGATCAGTGGCGGTAAGTTTGACTATTCCATTTTCAGCTTCGAAGAGCACGTTGCTAAGGATTGGAAACACCGGTCTGTTTCCAATTATTCCAACAACTTTCTGCAATGCCTTGCCGAGTTTTTCGCGATTGATCTTTACGTTCATGACAGCACCTCCGAATATTAATAAACGTTTTCTTACTTTAAAATTGCTTTATCTATTATGTCAGGTAGTTTTTTGTTGATATGTTTTACAAATAGTTGATTTATAAGTATTTGCAAAGTTATTTCATTGTTCGTAACATATTTGTTTGAACGTTGATTCCGTTGTTGATATCCCTTTGTCTACAAAACATCACCATCTATGGCACAAGTTATTTACAATATTATCAACAACGATTGCAAATACCATCGCGCGACACTATATTTTGAAATAAAATATAATGGAGGTTTCGCAAATGCAAACTCGATACGACATACTTGATGCGTTGATTAATCGACATCCGGAACTCGCCGTCATAGCCGATCGCATATCGGCGGCCATCGACGAGCTGGTTAAATTGTACCGCGCCGATGGGACGCTGTTCCTTTGTGGAAACGGTGGAAGCGCTGCCGATTGCGACCATATCTGCGGCGAGTTGCTCAAGGGTTTTAAAAGTAAAAGGAAGCTGGATAATTCCGCCGTCGCTAAATTTCCGTCCGGCAGTGATATTCCTGGAAAGCTTCAGAATGGTCTAAGGGCGATAAGCCTTACTTCGCATCCAGGTCTTTTGAGCGCATTTGCCAATGACGTCGATCCAAATCTTATCTACGCCCAGCAGCTCTGGGCTTTAGGAAGACCAGGCGACGTCCTGCTTGGCATAAGTACCGGAGGTGGTTCTGTGAATGTTAAGAACGCCATGATTTCCGCGCATGCCATTGGAATGAAGACAATTTTGCTAACAGGCAACAGGCATGGAGAATGCGAAAAATACGCCGATGTATCTATAGGTGTTCCTGAATCTGAGACATATCTGATCCAGGAGTTTCACCTGCCGATATATCATGCGATATGCCTGCAATTGGAAAATATTTTCTTCAAATAGGAAGGAACGAGATGCTCAAATACAGGATTATCAGTTTTCCGCTTCTGCTTGCGCTGGTCTTCTTCATATTCTTCAACAAGGATATTGGCGCTATGCTATTCATGATCGTGGCGCCGATTTTGGTCGGACTGACAGTATACGAGTGCGGCTTGCTATTCAATCTCATGGGAATACAGAACTTCCCATCGATAGCCGGACTTGCATCCGCAATCACCGTGATGTCTGTGCTACTTACCAAGACAGACATGGTTATTAGGATTCCAATTCTTGCGATATGCATGATCGTCGGCATGATTCCGCTCATAATGATATGGACATTCGTGCTTCTCCACAACGGAAAGATATTCAAGAGAATGGTTGGAACGTTTGGATTGTATGCGTCGCTCGGCATGTCGTACCTGCTTCTGTGCATTTGCTACAAGTTCAATAACAACAATGTCAATTTGCTGTTCTATTTGCTTCTCACGGCCAAGGCCATGGACACCGGTGGATATATCTTCGGGCTAGGATGCAAGACGTTGTTCGGAAACACGCATAAAATCGCCCCTGCGCTTAGTCCAAACAAGTCATGGGAAGGTTTTTTCGGAGGACTTCTGCTTAGCGTCGTTGTAAGCATGGCATTTTACTGCGTCAAAAGTTTTTGGCCATGGTATTGCTTCCTGCTCGCTGGAATATTCATAGGACTCGCCAGTTTCTTCGGCGATCTCACCGAATCCGGCATCAAGCGCATGAGTGGCGTAAAGGATTCCGGTTCATGGATTCCGGGAATGGGCGGAATATTCGATGTGTTCGACAGTTTCATATACATAGGTCCGTGCTGCGCCGTGGTGTATGCGCTGACCTCTTGTCTCAATTAGCTGGAGGATTTTCAAGATGGACAGGATACTGAAGATGCTTGTTTCCAACGCCAGATTGACGGCGAAAGAAATAGCTGACCGGATCGGTGGCAAACCGGCCGAAATCCGGGAAAAGATAAGGAAATATGAGGAAAACGGCCTCATCCACGGATATACAGCGGTACTGGACGACAAGGCCTATGGCAAGGAGCAGGTACGGGCGATAATAGAAGTAAAGATCACTCCGACCCGCGACGGTGGATTCGATTCCGTCGCCAAGAGAATCGCCAAGTTCCCAGAGGTCGAGGAGCTTTGTCTAGTTTCCGGATCGTACGATCTGCTTCTCGCGGTTCGGGGAAATTCCCTTACCGAAGTTGCCGGGTTCGTCGCATCCAAGTTGGCCACGATTGATGGCGTCATTTCATGTTCAACCGGATTCCAGCTGAAGAAATACAAGTCCGCCGGACGCATCATGGAGGATGACGAGAATTATGAGCGTCTCAAGATCTGCCCGTAGTAAGAACCGGGTCGCAAAACATCTTCTCCAGCTCAAACCTAGCGGAATAAGACGTTTCTTCGAACTGGTTAACTCGATGGACGGGGTGATATCACTCGGCATCGGCGAACCGGATTTCGTAACTCCGTGGACCATTCGCGAAAGCGGAATATTCTCCATCGAGCACGGACACACCAGCTATACCAGCAACGCCGGAATACCGGCGCTGCGCAAGGCCATTTGCGAATATGTCTCATCCGATTATGGCGTCGACTACGACTATAACGTGGAATGTCTCGTGACCGTCGGCGTCAGCGAGGCACTTGACATAGCAATCAGGGCGATTACCAATCCTGGTGATGAGATCATTTACACTTCTCCGTGTTTCGTATCTTATCCAGCGGAGATCATCATGGCAAACGGAACTCCGGTTCCTCTGGTGACCGATGTATCCGATGGTTTCGCCTTGAATCCCGACAAATTGCGTAAGCTGATCACGCCGAGAACCAGGGCATTGCTTCTCAACTTCCCATGCAATCCAACCGGCGCGGTCATGACGCGCGAACAGCTCATGGAAGTCGCCGCGATAGCTAAGAAACACGATCTCATCGTGATTACCGACGAAATATATTCAGAACTTACCTACGACGGCGTACACGTTTCGATTGCCTCGTTGCCTGGCATGCGCGAACGGACCATTTTCCTCCATGGATTCTCCAAGGCGTTCGCCATGACCGGTTGGCGCGTCGGATACGCCTGCGCTCCAATCGACATCATATCGACCATGGCAAAGCTCCACCAGTATTCGATCATGTGCGCCGCGACGGTCGCCCAGGAGGCGGCGTTGGAGGCGTTGAAGAACGGAAGGTACGCCGTGGATGAAATGCGCAACAGTTACCGCGAACGTCGGGACATACTTGTGGCTGGATTCAATTCTATGGGCATGGATTGCATCATTCCGCATGGCGCGTTCTATGCGTTTCCGAGTATCGCCAGGTTCGGTATGGATTCTGAGACATTCGCCACTGAACTGCTACGTCGCGAGAAAGTGGCCGTGGTCCCAGGAAGTGCCTTCGGCGGTGGCGGCGAGGGATTCGTACGCTGCTGCTACGCGACGGCGATGGACGAGCTGCAGGAAGCATTGGTTCGCATCAAGAGATTTCTTACATCGCTATAAAGGCATCCGATGTTCCGTATTCCCGTTTTGCTTGCAATCTGCTGCGTCGCAAGGTTGGCCGCCGCTGATTCTGAATGGTGGTCCAATGCCAGCCAGCATTACATCTTCGTCTCCAATCAGCCAGGGCGCGCATATCTCAAGACCGTACAACGTGAACTTGAGAAGGCGCATCGGTGCTACGGCATTATCTTTCCAATGGGAAACTACCGCTCGGAAAAGGGCAAGGTGCGCATCTTTGCCACGCGCCAGGAGTATCTTGACTGCGTTGGAAAGCAATACGCATGGAGCGGCGGACTTTGGAATCCAAATAAAAACGAACTCAGCATATCTCCGCTGGATCCGAAGTTCCCCGCTGACATCCGTCGCCGGCAGCTTCATGACACGCTATTCCATGAGGGTTTTCACCAGTTCGTGTTCACCGCCCTTTCGTCGAGGACGCCGTCTCCTTGGTTCAACGAGGGATGTGCGCAGGCCTTGGAGTCCATGGATCTCGAAGGACGATATTGGAGGATAGAATTGGCTCCTTGGCGAATAAACAATGCGAGGAAACACATTGGAGGAATCCAGTTGCAGAAGCTTCTCGACATGGATTACAAGGAATTCTATGGGTCGAACGTGGATGCGAACTATTCTAGAGCTCATTCCTTGATGTTCTACTTGCTGGTAGGTGCTCCGGCGGAGAAGCGTGAATCCTATTCAGAGATTCCTAGAAAATATTACATGGCCATGCACAACCACAAGGATCCGGTAACTGCGACAAAGCTGGCGTTTACCGGCATTGATTTGAGTACGCTGAGCAAGGAACTGGTGGCTTTCTGGTCGAATGACGACCGCGTCGCCAAGGCGTCCGACAACTGGACTTTGAAAAAATGAACGCCAAAGAAGCATTGCAGAAATATTTTGGGTACCAAGAGTTCCTGGACAACCAGCAGGAAGTCGTGGACGCCGTTTTGTCCGGAGACGATATCCTCGTCGTTATGCCGACCGGAGCCGGCAAGTCGTTGTGCTACCAGCTTCCAATGATGATTTGCGAAGGATACGGAATAGTAGCTTCGCCACTCATCGCCCTGATGCAAGATCAGGTCGGGTCTCTGCAGTCGCGCGGCCTTCCGGCCGCATTTATAAACAGCACCATCGACATCCAGGAACAGCGCGACATCATGAGACGGGTTCTTGACGGGGAGATCAAGCTGCTTTACGTCGCCCCCGAGCGTTTCGACGCCCCCGTTTTCCGCCGCTTCCTATATAATAATCCACCATCGATGCTGGTGGTAGACGAGGCCCATTGCATAAGCCAGTGGGGTCACGACTTCCGTCCGGCGTACCGCAGGATTGGCTGCGTCGCCGACGAGTTCGGCATAAGGCAGGTATGCGCCTTCACCGCGACGGCAACCGAGCATGTGCGCCAGGACATAACCGAGCAGCTACACCGTCCAGAAATGAAGTTGATGGTAGCCGGATTCAAACGTCCAAATCTCTCTTTCCGCGTGCTTTCGTGCCGGACAGAGCATGAGAAGATAGATGAGATAAAGAACATGCTCAAGGTTCCGGCTCCAACCATCATCTACGCCGCGACCAGGCAGGCGGTGGACAAGCTTGCCGGAGAACTTGGCGTCATTGCCTATCACGCAGGAATGTCAGACGAGGACCGTTTGAAATCACAGAATGCATTCATGACCGAAAAGACTCCGGTTCTTGTCGCCACCAATGCGTTCGGCATGGGAATAGACCGTCCCGACATCCGGCGCGTTGTGCATTTCCAGATGCCTGGGTCGCTGGAGGCGTTGTATCAGGAGGCCGGAAGGGCCGGCCGCGACGGCGAGTCAGCCGAATGCACGCTGTTGTTCAACTATTCCGACCGCTACGTACAGGAGTTTCTGATCGAGACCAACAATCCGCCATCTTCATCGGTTCGGGCGGTCTACGATGCGCTGAAAAGATATGCGGCGAAAACCGATACGAAGGTCATGGAGCTTAAGATGTCAGACATCCGCGCCATGGTTCCGTCGATTAAGAGCGACGGGCAGGTCGTGTCGTCGCTGTCCGCTCTTGAGCAGGCCGGGGCGATAACCCGCGGCACCGCGAAGAGCCGGATGTCGTTGAAGTTTTTGCAGAAACCTTCATCCCTGGCGGTGACATATCAGGGCGAAGAGAACCAGCGCGCGAGATTCATCCACCGCATGGCGCTGCGCTTTGGAGCGGACTTGCTCAAAACGACGGCATATGATCTGGATTTCCTTTGCGAGGTGTCGTCGCTTGGCCCGGATCAGGTGAAAAGGGTGCTGGTCGCGCTGAACGGCAGCATCTTGGAGTTCGAACGCCTGTTCGGCGGCAGATCTATAATGCTGGTTGACACTGACCGTACCGATCCCGGCATAGAAGCCGGGGCGCTGGATGCCAAATACGACCGGGAGATGTCGCGCCTCAAGGATGTCATATCATATGCTGAAAGTCCGCAGAACCTCTGCCGCCAGGCGGTTCTGGTATCCTATTTCGGAGAGGATGTCTCCGGCTGGGAATGCCGCTGCTGCGACCATTGCGATTCTGCGGCCGCGAACCGACGGGCTCCGACCGGAGGCGAGAAAGAGCAGCTGCGCACGATATTGATAGCGGTGAAGTATTTCCGAGGGCACATCGGTTCGGTAAAACTTGCGAAGATTCTTTCCGGATCGCGTACCGCCGACATCATGATGCCACGATTCCGCCGCAGTCCGTGCTACGGCGTGCTGCATCGCCTGAAGCAGGCGGATATCATCGCAGAGATAGACGCGCTCCGCAAGGCTGGTATGATCGAGAAAGTTGATAACGGCGGATATCCGTGCATCACCATCACAGAATGCGGCGAGGAATGCCTTGAAACCAGGGAATTCCCCGCTTTGGACATGAGTTCGCCGTCTCCGGTGGAGATCGAGTCCGTGCGTCCGAGCGGAGAGCTGCTGGAAGCAATGAAGCAGCTACGCAACAGCATAGCCGCCGACCGCGGGGTGATTCCGTATGAGATATTCGGCAACGCCACGTTGGAGGATCTCGTCAAGGCCATGCCGGAGACGGCGGAAGACGCCATGGGCATCAGGGGAATCGGCGCGTTCAAGGCAAAGAGATACCTACCGGCTTTCTTGGAATTGATACGCCTCTATCGGGAAAACGGCGGAAAGTAGAAGATTATTCCCCCGATTTTAACAACAGATCGCGCAACTTGGGAATTGCCACGAAATCAAGCAGCGCGTCATCCTCGTCGAACTTGGCATCGCAAGCCGGACATCTGTGCATCGACGCTAGCTCCATTGGTAGAATCGTGGCCTTGCAGTCGGAGCAAATTCCAACCGTCTGGTGCCATTTTGTTATCGTCACCACCTTGAGCTTCGCCATTTAGTCCTCGACTTCGATTTCGACCTGACCGGTACTGTTCAGGTCTAGTGGCTTAGGAGACGACACCAGTACAGTTTCGACGAGGTACAACGACCTGTCTCCGAAGCTGCTATGCGTTTTCTTGACCTTAAAGGGGCGGATAATCGGGAATCCAATCTTGTCGCAGTCGAACAGGTTGGTCCGCCAGCGGTATTCCTCCCCAATGGTGACGTATCCGACGTCACGCTCGTCCATGTAGAAGTACACCTTCGTTCCACTGGAGAAGTCGTGCATTTCCGCGGCTGCTGTGGCGGCGTCATTCCATGCGTGCACGGTATCCGAGTTTGTTTCCACCATGCCGTCCCAGGGGGCCACGATCTTGTAAAACTTGTGATCCTCTTCTATGAGCGCAAGCTCATGCTCGAGGTTGACAAGCTTTTTCTTTTCGATTTCGAGATTGTTCCTTGCGGCGTCGACGTACAGTTTCCCTAGTCCGCGCTCCAGTATCGAGGTGTCGTTGGCAAAGCTTTCGACGTCCGATTCCGCGTCCTTGAGATCGTTTATCTTCTCGCGGTAGGCCAGATCGGAGACAATGTTGTTGTTATGCAGTTTCTTGTAGACGTCCATTTCGTGTTCAATACGTTTCATCTTGGCGGCGGCCGCCATCTTCTTTGATTTAAGATTGCGGTACTCGCTAGGAAGCGGATCGATGTTCTTCATGTCCAAGGCGATCTGGGCGCTGATGACAGCCAGCTTCTGCTGTTCCACGGCGTCCGCTGCCGCGGAGTGCTTCACACGCCAATCGTAATCGTCGTACTCGAGAATCACGTCGCCCTTCTTGACCATATCTCCAGTGAAATGGTAGACGTTTGACACGTACCCGGCGTGCTTGTTCTTCAGCGTCACCATTGCGAATCCGCGGCAGAAGCCACGTCCGATGACCACCCGTTTGCGCGATTTCCCGCACGCCGATGGAGATACTACCAAAACAATTACCGCGACAATCAGCAATGCCACGGCCGCCGCAAGTATCACGTTGAGTCGTTTCATAATCTTGCTCCTTGGTAAGGCTATGAGAAAGTTTATTTAAAAAAGCTTGTAAAATATAGCATTGTTGGGACGTTATTCAATATTTCAACGTGTGCACAGGAGAGAACAATAACAAAAATGGACTGCGGCCTGGCCCGCGGTTCCTATATCAGCGAAACACGGACCTTATGGCTCGCAACGAGGCGTCGCCGATGTTTTCGTCCGGCACCAGCCAGCATCCTTCCGTGTATTCGTTCCATGCGTTGATGACGACGACGCCGGGTTTCGCCGGATCGCTTTCCGCCCGTTTCTTCGCATCGGCGAGAAGAGATTGGAAAAGTTCCGGCGTGTTGTTCCTGACGATGCCGACATAGGGATAGAAATGAGCGCGCCACGGGAACGGTTCGTCATTGCGGCAGCGTCCCGAGCAATCCCATCCGCGGGTGACCGTCGGCAGGAACATGAGTTCGCAGTTGTCGAAGCTTTTCCAAAACGTACGATGGATGTCGGCGACCTCGCTGTATTCGAACAACTGCTGTCCTTTGTTGAAGCGCGTCTTGTAGTCAGGCAGGTCGTGGCAGGTGATGTTGTAGGCGGAACAGGACGAGAATCCAGCCGCCTTGAATGTCGGAACGAGAGCCGGCCTGACCTGCATGGCGTTCCAGTGAAGTGTCGGCAGCCCCTTCGCGACAGCCTTGGCGTCCGCTTCGTCGAGCAGTTCCTTCACCTTTTCCGGGCCGCCCATCTTTGCGACGAAATCCTGTGCGTTGAAGATGGAGAAGAACGGGTGTCCGTCCTTGCGCCAGTATTCCGGACGCCAGAGATATTTCTCAAGCACGATGTCGAAGCACTTGCGGAATTCGTCCGGAGTGCCGGCGCGCGCGATGAGTTCGGCACCGGGGTCGTCGATTATAGCGCGGAAGCGATTACGGCGATCGTGGTAGCACCACATGAGGGCGAATTTCATCCTGTCGCGGTTGGGCGCCTTGAGAAAGGCGTTGTCGAGTACCTCCTGCATAATCACTTCGCCGTCATAGCAATACCAGTCAAACAGGAAGATGTCCAGTCCGGCGTCGGCCGCGAGATCAATTTCCTTTTCGACGTTCTCCGGCTTCGATTCGTCATAATATCCCATTAGCGGTTTGATCGGGACCGGATGTCCCGGGTAGCGCGGAGTCTGGGTTTTCACGAATTCCCATTCGGTCCACCCTTTCCCGAACCATTGCTCGCCGCGGGGATACGCATGCCAGTGCGGATAGTATATCGCCATCGCCTTGACCATTTCTTCACTTCCTGCGAGTAATGCCGTCGCGGCCATGAATGCGGCAAACAGAGAGATGGCCTTTCTCATAGTCGAATGTCTCCTTTGTAAGTCCATAGTCAAGTATGTGCTAAGATAGCATTGCGGTCGGGATTGTCAATTTTCCCAGGCGTTGATACGGAACTCCGACGGCGAACACCCCGTGGATTTGCGAAAAACCCTCGAAAAGTAATTTGCATCGTCGAAGCCGGATTTCGCCGCGATTTCCTTGATTCTCAGTAGCGGTTCCTTCGCCAGCATTTCCTTTGCGGTCTCCAGTCGCAGCTTGAGCACATATCCCATCGGGGAAATTCCCGAGATGTCGCGGAACACCCTGGCGACATGGCCAGGGGTGACGCCATGAGCCGTGGCAATGCCGAGAACCGAGAGTCCGGGATTTCTGAAATTTTCCTCGATCTCATGCTTGATGTCGATGGCGAGCCGAGATTCCCGCGTTCGGACCGAACCTTCGTCGTCAATGAGCATTCCGAGCATTGTCATAAGACGTCCGGTCTGAGTGGCCGCGCCCGATTTGCCGTGTCCGTCGAAGAAGTCGCGGGCCGTCTCCAGGAAGCCGATCGGCATGACCGCATGGAACCAGGGGAACTCCCGTAAGTCATGGGGAATGTCCGCGATGCGTTTTGGATCGAACGTCCCGTCATCTTCGCTCCAATGCTCGACGGTCGGCATGGAGTTCACAACCACGTCGGCTTTCCATGTGAAATGCACGCACCATCTCTCGACTCTGGTGGCGGCTACCGTTGCGTGCGCCATGTCCGGCGGAATCACAATGACGCTGCCGGTATCGCAGCGGAACACTCCGGCCTCGGTGGTGACCACGGCGGATCCGGATACGAAGAGCACCAGTTCGAAATCGTATAGTTTCCGATTGCGTTCAATGCGGCCGGCATCCCAAGTTCCTCGCCACACCGGACCATAACCAGGAACATCCGGCATTTTAGCCGACATATGTTCGATTTGTGCTATATATGGTTGTTTTGTCATATTTACTCTTTGCTATTTCAAGCAATATTTAAATATAAGCTATGAATTCGCCTAAGAAAAGGGAAATACATGAGCTGGCTAGATAAATGCTATTCGCGGTTGTTGGTCGACAACCACATCACCGATTGTAGACCGGAATACATGAGCCGCTATTCTCCGAAGGAATATGTACGACTGGTCAAGTTGTCCGGCGTTGAAATGGCCATGGTGTACTCCTGCGATCACAACGGGAACTGCTACTATCCGACCAAGGTGGGGCATATGCATGCTGGATTGCGTGGCAGGGACATATTCGGCGAAGTGGTGGATTTGCTTGACAGGGAGGGAATAGTTCCGGTCGCCTACTACACCCACATCTTTCACAACGACATCTGGCGTCGCCATCCGGAGTGCCGACAGCATGACATTTCCGGTCGCGACCGCCACGGGCGCTATAGGTACGGCTGTCCAAACAATCCGGGAACCGCCGAGTTTCATTTCGCTCAGATGGCGGAATTCCTGACGAACAAGAAGCTGCGCGGCATCTTCGTCGACATGACGTTCTGGCCGATGATATGTTGCTGCGACTGTTGTCGCGAAAAGTTTCGGCGCGAATGCGGTCTTGAAATACCGACGATGGTCGACTGGGAGAATCCGGATTGGGTGAAGTTCCAGCGGTTCAGGGAGCGTTCCATGGCGGAGTATGCGGCCAGGACCACGCAGTTCATACGGAATCTTCGTCCCGACATCACCGTGACCCATCAGTTTTCTCCGGTTCTCCACGGCTGGTATCTCGGCCAGTCGTCCGGAATCGCGGAAGCCTGCGACTACTGCAGCGGCGATTTCTACGGAGGCAAGATGCAACAGCGGTTCGCGGTGAAGGCGTTCGACGCGTTCACGACGCGCCGGCCGTTCGAGTTCATGACCTCGAGATGCGTCTCGTTGCATGATCATACGTCGGCCAAGGGCGATGACGAACTGCGCATGCATGCGCTGACTACCCTGGCCAACGGCGGCGCCTATTTCTTTATCGACGCCATAAATCCGGACGGAACACTCAGCGAGAAGTTCTATCGGACACTGTCCGATATTAACAGACGCCTGGAACCATTCCGCAAGGCGGTTTCCAAGGGGCTACGCATAAAAGGGACGGTCGGCATCTATTTTTCCATGCCAAGCTGCGTGGGAAGTTCCGGCCCCGTGTCCCTGGAAAAGGTGTCGGAATCAGATTCCAACAACATGTCGATTCGCCGCAACGCGGTAGTGGAGGAGGCGATGGGCATGTCCAGAGTCCTGACAGAACTTCACATACCATATGAATTGGTCACGGAACGCACTATCGACTGGTCGAAATTCGATCTGGTGCTGGTGGGAAACGCCGCCTATCTGCCGGCTGACGAGGAATCGAAGATGCGTAACTACGTGTATTCAGGAGGCATCTTGATCGCCACGGGGAGGACTTCGATTCATGCGGACGATGGCACCGGTTCCGGCGACTTTTCCCTTGGCGATGTGCTCGGCGTCCATTGGACAGGTAGGTCGACCGGACGCGTCTCCTACTTGTCGAAGGACGGGGAAAGGCTCTTCTGCGACGCTCCGGCTCCGCTGGTGACCGCTGAAAACGACACCAATGTGCTTGGAATGGTCAACATGCCGGATTTTCCACCGGATGACCCGGAGTCGTACGCATCGATACATTCGAATCCGCCGGGACTCGAAGACAGCGGATTCGTCGGAATGTCTGAGCATCGCTACGGAAAGGGACTCGCCGTATACATATACGATGACGTCATGACTGGTCGTAATGATGCGCACCGTAGGTTTGCGGGAGAGACAGTGCTCCGTTATGTAAAGCCTCCGGTGGAATGCGCGAATCTGCCGAAATCAGCAGAACTGACGCTTCTCGCGGACGAAGGCGGGACGACACGTTGCGTCGCCGTGGTCAATTATCAGGACGATCTGCCGCCGGTCCCGCTGCGCGATGTAAAAATCCGCCTGATGACACCGGCCGGCGGAGTTTTCAGATTGGTCAGGGTATCCGATGGAAGCGGCGTCCCATTTGTTCTTGAAAACGGAATGCTGTCTTTCACAGTGGATCATATCGACGAGGCCGAGTTTTTCGAATTCAAGCAGGAGGAGAAGTAGTCATGAGCAAAATCAGACAGGCTTTCGAACAAGGCAACGGAATCTTCAGGCTGGCGCCTAACTGGGTGCCGCGCGCATTCTGCATTCCGGGACGGCGCATCAAATTGCATCCAGACGACTATTATGCGCTCGGCAGCGCGCGTGGCGGAATAGACGAGCGCTGGCTTGGTTGCACAACGCCAGCCGACAACGGGCCGCTTACCGCGAAGAACGAAGGCATCAGCCACGTCGTGGCGGAGGGAAACGAACTTATTCCGCTGACCGACGGGGTTTCCGAGCTTGGCGCCGAACTGCTTGGCGCGCGGATCTGGGACGCCTATGGTGGCTGGCCGGTATATTCCAAGTTCTTCGACAACCTCGGTCCGCTTCCACACCACATTCACCATCGCGACCAGCATGCCAAACTGGTTGGACAGAGAGGAAAGCCGGAATGCTACTTCTTTCCAACGCAGTTGAACAACCACGGCGGCCATTTCCCGTTTACGTTCTTCGGACTTGAGCCGGGAACGACCAGGGAGCAGTTGAAGCGCTGTCTCGAAAACTTCACCAAAGGAGACAATCGCATAACCGACCTTTCCCGGGCATATCGTCTGGAGCCGGGAACCGGATGGGACGTGCCGCCCGGTCTGCTGCATGCGCCGGGCAGCTACTGCACATACGAGCCGCAGGTGGCGAGCGACGTGTACGCCATGTACCAAAGCCTGGTCGACGACCAGCTGATATCCGAGGACCTGCTATGGAAAGATTGCCCTACCGAGCATCGCGGCGATTTTGACTATCTGGTCGATGTCGTCGACTGGGAGCTCAACGTGGATCCGCATTTTCTCGAGCATAGGTTCATGCGTCCGGTCGCGACGGCGTCCGACGAGGAGAACGAGTCGAATGGTTACGCCGATCGCTGGATATGCTACAAGAGCAGTCACGTATCGTCAAAGGAACTTACCGTTCTGCCGGGGCGACGGGCGGTCATCCGTGACGCCGCCGCGTACGGTCTCATAATGCTCCAGGGGCACGGAACATTGAACGGCTTGCCGATCGAGACGCCGGCATTGCTGCGCTACGGTCAGTTGAGCTTTGACGAGTACTTCGTATCGGAGGACGCAGCCACGGCTGGAGTCGTCATAGAGAACCAGTCGAAGGCAGATCCGATAGTCATGCTCAAGCATTTCGGACCGGAAAATCCGGATTGGAAGGCGGAATTCGGAAAGTAACAATGCTTTGAATATCGCCGATTCCTGGGTTATACTCTAGTACTTTCGCATGGAGTTTAACTGGAGGTGTGCCATGGCAAGACGCATTGGCTTTCTTGGGAGTATGATAGTGGCGGTATCGTTGTTCTTTGTTTCGGGGGTGGTCGCTTCGGATATCGTTCTTTGTGGAGATTCCATAATGGCCGATTACAGCCGTCGCGATCCGCGTCCTTGTTTCGGCTGGGGCGAATTTATTTCTGGTTACTGCGCCAAGGGTGTCGAAGTTCGGAACCTGGCCGTTCCCGGATCGAGCACCAAGACGTGGCTCGACAAAGGTCTGTGGGGGCGGGCGGTATCCAATTTGGAGGCGGGCGATTGTGTTTTCATCGCCTTCGGTAACAACGATTCCGACAAGGGAAATCCTTCCGCCTACGTCTGCGAAGCCGATTTCCAATCCAACTTGAAAAGAATGGTCGGCGAAGTCCGTGAGGCGGGAGCCGTTCCAGTGCTGCTTACGACGACATCCACCTATGACGCGGACGCCGCCACGCTTGCCAGAAAGGCATCGTACAATGACGCCATCCGGCGCGTTGCGGCGGATGGAAACGTGCCGCTGCTTGACCTCAATGTGGAATTTCTCGTCGCAATGGAATCCGACAACGGCGGGGCGAGTTACTTCGTCCTGAAGCGGGAAGTCCCGGTCCGGAATTGGCTGGACTACGACAAGGTCCACCTGAACCGGAACGGGGCGGAGATGACGGCCGGTCTGGTCGTTAAGCTGGTCAAGAAATCCGGCGGCAGGCCCGCTGCCCTCTTCCGCTAGATTTGCCTAGATTTCGCGGACGTTGGCTTTCATCGCGTCGGCGTTGGTAGTCCAGATACCATCCAGTATCCTGCTCGCACCGGCAAGGTTGCACGACTTGTTCTTGTCGACCCTGCCGTTGCGGAAGAACCGCTCGAGGCAGGTGCGCACCGAGAGATCGCCCGGATCCTCGGCCATAACGAACTTCGTCTCTCCATCGTTGATCGCATAGACGATGCCGGACTTGATGAGATCGTCGATGCAGCGCTCGAAATCGCGGGAGCTGAACTGGATCTTGGTCATCAGCTCGTTGTAGGTTATTCCGCATCCACCGCGATTTTCTTTCGTTCTTGTCATGCTTTTCGCAATCAGCGATGCCACAGCCAGGTCTTGAGTCAGCATGAGTTCAATACTTGGTCTTACTTGCGTGTCGGACTTCGTCTTGTAGGTTTTCTTCCAGTCCTGGGCAACATGGCTGACTTCAGCCCCGAAGAGGATGACGTACCATGAATATTGTATTCCGATGAGGAACAACGGAAGAACTGCGAAGCTGCCGTATATGCGGTTATAGGAGAACAACCGCTGTTGCGCGAAGACGATGAAGAACTGCAGAGCTAGATACAGGATAGTACCGATCACGGCCGCGAAAATCGCGGCTCCTGCGTTGACGTGTAGCTTGGGAATCAACTTGTAGATCATGAAGAAGACGCTGAACGTCACGAGAAATGAGACTGAACGCGCGAAGCAAAGCAACAGAAGTTGTGTCGTCGGTCCGGTGGGAAGCATTTTCACCAGCCATCCTTGGGAAAGTGCGTTGGCGCTGCTGAGCACCACGAGCATAATCGGCAACAGGAGCATGATGGTGAAATACACGGGGATGCGCTTTAGCACGCCCTGATTTCTGGAAACACCCCACACCTGATTGATGGCGTTTTCTATGCTGATGAACAACTTGGTCGCGGTGAAGATCAAGATGAACACACCGATGCCGGCCAGGACTCCGCCGCTCGCCTTAAGCGTCTGGTCCGCGAACGAGCGAATCCATTTCAGCGCTTCGCTCTGTTCGGCGAAATAGTTGTTCATGGCCACGATGAGCTCTTCGTCGAGATCGAAGCCCTTGGCGATACCGACGGCAAGGGCCGCCATCGGGACGATGGCGAAAAACACATTGTAGGTCAAGGCCATTGCCTTTTCGGGAATGTTGTCGCTAAGCGATTTCTGGACTGAAGTCTTTATGATGCCGAATAAATCCAGAATGAGATTCCAGCAGAACGAGAAGATTTTCATTGTGCTTGCCTCCTGTGTGCGATAATTCGCGTTGCTATTTTCAAGATTATTCAAACCATTTCCAGTGCATTTTCTAGCAGTTGCGGGAAAATGGTAGTCCGGGTGGGAATCGAACCCACGGCCACCTGCTTAGAAGGCAGATGCTCTATCCACTGAGCTACCGGACCATCGGTATTGCAACCCGCCGTCGGTGGGTCATACGCCTGCAATTTCCGGCACGAACCGGACAAGGGCGCTAGACAAATATAGCATTTCTGCGTGGAATTTTAAATTCAACACATCTTTTTCAGCGCTTCGCCGCCGGTCATCCCCGGACGCACACCGAGTTTTTCCGCTTTCGCCGAGACTTTTTTGACTTTCGCCAAGACCATGTCGTCGTAGGAGTTGACCCCGGTGACGACTGCCAGCGCGTCGCCGAATTTATCTGCGGCTTCGGTCGAGAAGTAACCGCAGCCCAGCAATCCGTTTCCGGCGCGCAACAGCAATATTGTCGCATGCTCGCTTAGTATCGTGAATGCGTCGAACTCGAATCCCATGTAGCTGAATTTATCCATTCAGGCCTCCGTGAATGATGGGTTGTTTCCCCATAATCTATCACTTCTGCTTGTATTTTTCGCCAAAACGTTCATAGTAACACAATCAAGGTGCCGGGGTGGCGCCGTTTGTGGAGGAATACGTAAGATGAAACATTTTTCTAGCATATCGACTCTGGTCGTCTGCCTGATGTCGGCGCTTGCATTGTCGTTTGTTGCCGGTTGCGGCGATTCAAGCGAGGAACAGATGGCGGAACTGCGCGTCGGATTCGATGACAATTTCGCCCCATTCGTCTACAAGGATCAGGGGACCGGTGAATACACGGGATTTGACATCGAGTTGGCCCGTGAGGTCTGCCACCGGAACGGATGGACCCTTCGACCGGTTCCAATCAAGTGGGATCGCAAGTTTGACGAACTGGAGATGTCCAACGTAGATTGCATCTGGAGCTGTTTCTCGATGACCGGACGCGAGTCGCGTTGTTGCTGGACCAAGCCGTATTTCGAAAACTGCCAGAAGGTTGTGGTCAAGGCCAGTTCGGACATAATGGGTATCGACGATTTGCGCGACCGCATTCTATGTGTCCAACTGGACACGCCCATCTTGCGCGGATTGCGTGGCGAATTGACGGGGCAGCGCTCGCTTGTCGCCTTGGGCAAATCGATTCACCAGATCGTACCTGGCAATAGCTCGGAGGACGTCATGGAGAAGTTAAACAACGGCTCTGCCGAGGCTGTCATGGTCGACGAGGCTTTTGCGATGCTACGTTGCAACGATGCAAAAAGCTACCGCATATTGCCGGATAGAATACTTCCTGAGAACTGCGGCATCGGTTTCCGGTTGGGCGCGGAGGAAATGCGCGACAAAGTCCAGTCGACACTTCTCGACATGGTCAAGGACGGAACGGCACAAAGGATATCCGAAAAGTTTTTCGGAGTTCCGGACAAGGTGATTATTCGTTAGCGTCGTTTGACTATTTCAGTGTCTCGTTTCCCTGTTGCCGCAGCGCGGGCAGCTGTAGCCGCTGGCTATGTGATAGCTGCAAATGTAGACCAGCGCGGGAATTACGCCCAGCAGGAACAACGTAATCAGTATTCCGCCGTCATTCCGTCCGTCACTTGATGGTGTTCCTTCGAATCCGCAGTTTTCGCATTTAGCACGTTTGTACTTGGACATCGTCAAGGCAACCATCAGCAGGATTACGAACAAGATGACGAATAGCGCCAGCAGTCCGTTCTTTGTACATGCGGCGTGGATGGCGCCAATTAGGGAAAGCAACGTCAGAACTGCTGACGTATTTACCGTGCGCGGCCAGGCGTTGGTGACGGTGAACTTGCCTGGTTCTTGAATCTGGACGAACGTTCGATTATTGAAGTCCTGCTGGAACATTTTTCGTTCTCCTGGCTACTTGAGAACCGTCCCGTTGATGGATATCTTCTCAACGGAGTAGTATCCGTGGGCATACACCTTTACGGTTATGGTTCCGCGATGCTTTTTGTCCTTTTCCGAGAGTATTCGCAATGCCGTGGCCGTCTGGCTTTTATCCAAATCGTACCTGGCGAACGGCAAACGTAGCTGATAGTAGTACGCTTCGGTCTTGCGATTGTCTTCGCAGATCTTCCGCACGTCGTAGATCTTGATGTATCTTGCGCCGGACGGAATGTCCGCCTTTTTCACCACCACATCGGTTATCCTGGCTATTCCGTTGCTGTCGCGATCCAGTATCGCATAGGCGATGCTGATGCGTTCGGGCGTGGCGTGCGTTGTCTGGAACCGGTCGGTTTCCAAATCCAAGCACAGGCAATTTTCGTTCACAATCAACGGGGCGCAACCTTCCCGGGTGGTGAACACGAATGTCATGGCGTCACGCTTCAGCGCTATCACTTGCTCTATGGGATAGTACAATGTTGCACCGATTACCAGCACGAAGCATATGAGACGCAGACGGTTGAATCTGTTCATTTCGTCACCTCTGTCTGTTTATCCGCTTTTCTATGCCGGAATGCGAAAATAGCGTTGGCCGCGAGAAATATCGCGCCAAGCGCCACCAAACCGATCGCCCGGTGCAGCAACTGGATCTGGAAGTCGAACAATCGGCAGGTGACGAGGGCGGCCAGCATGGCTAGTCCGCCGTTGAACAATATGGCGCTACGTTTGCGCATTCCGTTGTGCACGAGCACGGCGCCGAACAGAAACATGTAGCAACTTGCCACCACCGATATCAGCACCGGATTCACCGGACTGCTGATCGGCACGATTGACAGCAGTATCGGAATCAGCGGCACGATCCGCTTGGCGTCCCAGTGTTCGCGGGGGAAAACAGCCAGGAGTAGGGCGATGAGTCCGCCGGTGGCAATCCAATAGCAAAGCGCGCCCTGACGTCCCCCTTCCGGAATGCTGAAAAAGTCGATACGGCAGCTGATCAGGGCTAAGAACAGCACCCAAAGAGCGAACGACAGCGGCAGCCATGGATTGTTCGTGAACCTCCGGTCATGCTCGTATATTTCCCAGCCGCCATAGAGTCCAAGCACCAGCAGTACGCCAATGAAGAGCGGCGGATAGTAACCAGCGAAACAAATGGCGTCATAGATGCTCAGCATGATGATAATGTAACGGGCGGCGACCTTCGAGATCGATTTGGTGCGCAATTTGTAGAGGGCGAACGGCACTATGGCAAGCAAGTACGCCATGTTCATCAGCGGTCCGTCAGAATATCCGGTTATGAACAGCAATCCAATGGAATAGAACGTCGCCAGCAACATGCTGTCGAAGATGTACACGATCGGCAGGCAGAACGTCATGACCGTCATGGCGAACTCCGTCACGGAACATTCCATTGAATAGACGCGCGACAGCATTCCGTACAGCACGGCGATTCCAATTCCGGATAGGGCCGCCGCCCCTTCCGAAATATAGCCGCGCTGATTGGTGATGATGGCATGGCATCCCACTCCAAAACCTACTGCCAGCGGCAACCCGGAGATGGCGAGACGCAGTCCCTGCGGCATGGCGTTGAAATAGCAGGCGCAGAAGATTACCGCTCCCGACAGCATCAACGCCACGCCGATTATGGTCATCGTCACCATGAAGTAGTTTCGTTCGGCATTCTCTTGTTTGTTGTTGAAGTATTCTGAAAGTGATTTGGCAGTCTCTTCGTCGACGATGCCGCGTCTGCGCAGTTCGTCGATTTCATCAAGAAACCATTTAGTCTCATCCATTTCGTTGTCTCCGTGTTACGATCTGGCGATGGCGCTATAGAAAGTTCCGCGAGGCAGTTTTTCGCAGCAGGCCTCGCCGGATCTAAGCACTTTCTCCAGCAAGATCTCAGCGTCGGACTCCGTCGTTCCCAGCATTTGCGCTACGTCCGCCGCCGTCGCCGGACGGCGTGATATAACATCCAGGATCCTGCGCGTTTCCTCGTCCGGCTCTATCGGTTCGGACGGTCGGGAGAAATATCTGAAGTTGCCGACCGCCTGTACCGGCGTCACAGGCTCAATGGCGGTTATGAACCGGCGCATGCACTGCGCCGAAGCCGGAACGATGCCGCGCTCCACTCCGGGCCGGTCGAGGGAGTTGAGCTGCACGGCGGCCGGTTTCATCCTGCGGACTATGTCGGCGAAACGCGAAATCGACTCGTCCGAGTCGTTGATTCCCGGAACTATGAATATCTCAAGTTCCACCCTCGTCGTGGCGGTGGTTGAGAATTCTACCAGGCCGTCGATATATTCATCGAACGAAATTCCCGCGGCAGGGCGGTTTATTCTCTTGAATTCGAAATCGTTGGAACCATCGCAGCTTGGAATGACAAGATCCGCCAGGTTGGCCGCTTTGCGGACTTCCGGATCACCGAGCAGCAAGCCGTTGGTCAGCAGGCATACACGATATTCCGGGTGGGTGCGCTTGATCCATGCGGTTACCGGTCCTAGTTCGGCGCTGAGCGTAGGTTCTCCGAAACCGGAATATGTTATGAAGTCCAGCTTCGGCTCTTTCGACAGGACTGCTTCCAAATCGGCCACCGCTTTCTCAAACGGAACGAACGTCCGGCGTTCCAAAGAGAGGTCGGTGGTCGCGCCGGCTTCGCAGTATATGCAGTCCATGCTGCAGGTTTTTGGAGCCACCAAGTCGACGCCAAGCGATGTCCCGAGGCGTCTCGACGGAATCGGTCCGAAGACGCAACATTTGCGTGTCTCAGGCATGATGTGTCATCCCCATCGTTCAATTGTCATACGCATCATAATATACACCGCGCGCGACGGCCGGACAAAACTAGAGTTCCATCTGCTCCAGGCGATAGGGAACGCTTCCGTAGAATTCGCTTCCGTATCTTTTTCTGACCAGACGCGCGTCCAGTACGGTGATAATGCCTTTGTCAGTAGTGCGGCGAATCAGTCGACCTATGCCCTGGCGGAATTTCAGTACCGCCTCCGGCAGGCTGTATTCAGAGAAAGGACTTCGCCCGGCTTGCTCCAGACGATCGCCACGGGCCTTGATGAGCGGATGATCCGGCACCTGGAATGGTAGCTTGGTAATAATCACCTGGCTCAGCGCTTCGCCGGGAACGTCCACGCCGGTCCAGAAACTGTCGGTACCGAACAACACCGATTTCGTGTCTTTTTTGAATTCGTGGAGCATGAAGTTTTTTTGCATGCCCTCGCCTTGCACCAGCAGCCGCCAGCCGCGGCGCGAGAATTCGCCGCGAAGTGCTTCCGCGCAGGTTCTCATGTGCGAATAGCTCGTGAACAATACGAAGCTTCTGCCGTCGGTGTCGGCGATAAGCCCCGGCAGTATGCGGATAAGCGTTTCCTGGAAAAACTGCGAGTTTGGCTCCGGCATATTCACGACAACGCGGAATTTCGCATTCCGTGGATCGAACGGCGATTCCAGACGCAGCGATTTTCCGCCCACGAATCCTGTTCGGTCGATGAAATGGTCGAAGTGTCCGTGGACGGTCAACGTCGCGCTGCACAGCATCGTCGGTATCCCCCTGCGAAAAAGGAGTTCGGACAGGAGATCGGGAATGTTCAGCGGGGTGCCGTACAGCGCGATATCGGATTCCCGCATCTCCGCGTAGTACACCGCGTCCGATAGCGACTTGCGCCGAAAGGCATCAATTCCGTCCAGAACCGCGCCGAGCCTGGAGATGCTCATCTCCAGTTCGGAACGCAACGAGTTGTTTTCCATGGATGATATCGTCTCACCAAGTCGGGCCAGGAGAGCCGATAGCGGGTCGCTGAGCATGTCCTCCGGTTCCTCGCTTGCCGGAATCACGCATGCCCGTCCTCCGTGCCTCAAGACTATTTCCTCGTAGGATCCGAAGAATATCCTGACTTCATCGCGCAGCGTGGAGACCATGCCTCGCATCTCTGCGAACTCGGCACCGGCCGCCACCAGCGTTCCGCGCCCGGTATCCGGGTTGAATAGCCGGTTGAGAACGTGTAGAGTCCCGCCTCTGGACAGCGCCAGTCCGAGCTTGGTTGCGGCATCCGATTCCAAGGTATGCGCCTCGTCGATCATCAGCGCACCGTAATTTGGTAGCATGGCGGATTCCCCGGTTTCGTCCTCGCCGCGCATTGCGAGATCGGTGAAGAAAAGCGCATGATTCGTGACAATGAGGTTGGAGTCCGCCCACTCGCGACGGGCCGCTTGATAGTAGCAGCAGTTGTAGAATTCGCATTTCGGTCCCTGGCAGTTGCCGGTTTCGCAACACACGAGATCCCAAACCTCCTGCTGAATCACACCGGGCAGACTTTCGCGATCACCCCGGAATCCGCGATCAATCTCGCCGCGCAACATCCCGACGTCGCTTATCATGGATGCCAGCGGAAGCAACATGTCCTTTTGTTCGCCGGCCAGGAGCTCGAATCTCCGACGGCACATGTAGTTGCCGCGCCCCTTTGCAATCGATGTCTTGACCGATATGCCCATTACTTCCTGGAGAAACGGAATGTCCTTCTCCACCAGCTGTTGCTGAAGCGTTATCGTCTCTGTGGTGATGACGGCGCATCCGCCAATCTGCCTGGCGCGCAGCATGAGCGGGGCGAGGTAGGCAAAGCTTTTCCCAACTCCAGTCGGTGCCTCCACGCAGAGATTGGTTCCGTCCGCCAACGCCTCGCAGATGGCTAGGGCCATGCTCAATTGCTGGGGGCGTTCCTCGGCTGGACTTCCTTCCACGCCGCTGTGCGAGAGCAGGCCTCCGGGAGAAAACAATTCAGCGCAGCCGTTGGCAAGTTCATCATAGTCGGGAAGAACCGGTTCCGGGATTCCGAATTCCTCCGGCAGGTCGTCGTATCCGGGCGGGGCGTCACCATCGCCTTGATTTTCGGAAAACGGAATGAACATGGTCGTCGCCGTCTATTCCTCGTCCGGATAGACGAAACTCTGGCAGTTGTCGCATTCGGCGAAACCGCGTTTCTGCATATCGCAAAGTACTTGTTCTACCAGCTGCATGTGGCAGTTGCCGCAAGCTCCGCCCTTAGCCGGGGCGCATGGCAACCGGTTGCGCTTCCCGGCCAGCAACCGCTCGTATTTCGCGAGCATCTCCCTGGGGATTCCGTTGAAGTGGTTCGGCCGGTCAGCCTCCAGGCTCGCCGTTTCCTTTTCCAGGGATTCCCTGAAGGCCACGACGTCGTCATATTCCAATTTCAAGGCGCTTATCGAGGAGTCGTTCTCCCGTTTCGCGGACGCGGCTTCCAGGCGTCTTGTTTCCAGCGCGTCGAATTCCGCCAGAAGTTCATTCTCTATTTCGTCCGTCTTGCGCTTGTTGTTCTCGATGCTGGTCATCATCGCCTGGTATTCTTCGTTCTTCTTCACGAGCGTCGACTGCTGGCGGAGCCTGACGTTTTCCGCATCGAGCGCGGAAATGGCCGCTTCCAGCTCGTTGATGCGCAGTTCCGCGGTGCGCACCTGGTCTTCGGCGGCTTTCGTGGCCGCCTCCAGCTCATTGCGCTTCCTGATTATGACGCGCAACTGGTCTGGAATTTCTGAGAGTCGCAGCTTCAGCTCCCTATACCTGAGGTCCAGTTTCTGGAGTTCGATAAGTTGTAGAAGTCCTAAGACCGGCATTTTTTTCTCCCGTCGATTTAGAAAAGTTCGCCTTGCCGGCTGGCCGGTTTGAGCCCGAGCTTTTCCCAGGCTTTCGGCGTGGCCACGCGACCGCGCGTGGTGCGCGCCAAATAACCTCTTTGAATTAGAAAAGGCTCGTACACTTCCTCGATGGCATCTTCCTCCTCGCCGACGGAAACAGCGATGTTCCGAAGTCCGACCGGACCACCGCGGAAATTGGAGATGATGACGTCGAGAATCCTTACATCCATGTCATCCAGTCCGTCCGTGTCTATGCGGAGCAGACCGAGGGCTGCTTCCGCCACTTCCTTGGTTATGACCTTGTCGGCCTTTACCTGGGCGTAGTCGCGCGCCCGTCGGAGGAGATTGTTGGCGATTCGCGGGGTTCCACGGCAACGTCCGGCAATCTGCGCGGCTCCGCCGTCGTCGATTTCGATGCCGAGGATGCCGGCGGACCGGGTGATGATTTGCTTGAGACTTTCCTCGTCATAGTAGTCGAGCCTGATGTTGAGTCCGAACCGGCTGCGCAGCGGACTCGAAATCATTCCCTGGCGTGTGGTGGCGCCGATGAGCGTGAATCGGGGGATGTTCAACCGCACGCTGCGGGCCCCGGCTCCTTGCTCGAGAACTATGTCGATGAAGAAATCCTCCATCGCGCTATATAGGTACTCCTCGACCGCGGTGCTCAACCGGTGTATCTCGTCGATGAATAGCACGTCTCCAGCCTCGAGGTTGGTCAGCAGTCCGGCCAAATCGCCCGGTTTCTCTATCGCCGGACCGCTGGAACTGCGTATGTTGGTTCCGCGTTCGTTGGCGATGAGATACGCCAGGGTCGTCTTGCCCAGTCCCGGCGGTCCGGAGAGCAGCACGTGATCCAGCGCCTCGTCGCGCTCCTTTGCCGCCATCACGAACAGCTCCAGTTGTTCCTTGGCGTGCTGCTGTCCGGGAAACTCGGCGAATTTCGTCGGTCTGAGTACGTTTTCGCGCTCGGGATCTTTCCTGTTAAGCGACGACGTTATGAATCTTTCCTGCATGTCCGCTCCGCGTGTGCGTTTGTTTTTGCCATGGTGTAGTGGTAGTTTATCTCGTGCTAAAAGATAGTTCGCATGAACGGCAATTGCCAACACATTCAAAACGAAAGGACGAATCAATGGGCTACGATTACAACATTGCAAAGAAGGGCGCGGACGCCATCAGAGTACTGTCCGCGGAGGCCATCCAGAAGGCGAAGTCCGGACACCCCGGAATGCCGCTCGGCTGCGCCGATTTCGCATTCACGCTGTGGAGCAAGTATCTGCGTTTCAACCCGTCGAACCCGAAATGGCTCGGCCGCGACCGTTTCGTGCTCAGCGCCGGACACGGTTCGATGCTCATCTACTCGCTATTGCACCTTTTTGGCTTCGGACTGGACATCGAGGAGCTCAAGAACTTCCGCCAGTGGGGAAGCCTGACCCCGGGCCATCCGGAATTCGGACACACGGCCGGCGTCGACATCACCACCGGACCACTCGGCAGCGGATTTTCCTCGGCAATCGGCATGGCCATCGCCAGACGTCACTTCATCGCCCAGGCCGGCGAGGACATTCCGCTAGCCTCGCAGAAGATATACGTCATGTGTGGCGACGGTTGCATGGAGGAAGGCTGCACCAACGAATCGGCCAGCCTGGCTGGAACGTTGAAGCTCGACGAAATCATCGTCTTCTACGATGACAACAGCATATCCATCGAGGGTGACACGAAGATCGCATTCACCGAGGATGTCGGTGCCCGTTTCGCCGCCCTTGGATGGCGCGTTCTCAAGATTGCCGACGCCAACGACGCCAGGCAGTGCGACGAGGTTCTCGCCGCCGCTCAGAATAGCGACGGACGTCCGACCCTCATCATCGGCAAGACCAAGATCGGCTTCGGCGCTCCGACCAAGCAGGGCAAGGCCAACAGCCATGGCGAACCGCTCGGCGACGAGGAGCTCGCCGGACTCAAGAAGAACCTCGGCTACGATCTGCCGCCGTTCACCGTTCCGGACGATGTCAAGGCGTTCTGCGCAAGCAGGATCGGCGAACTGAAGGCCGCCGCCGACGCCTGGGAAGTCGAGTTCCAGAAGTTCCTGGACGCCGATGCCTCCAGGGCTCAGAAGGTCTACTCTCTGCTCAACTGCACGATTCCGGAAAACATCGAGGAAGAACTGCTCAAGGCGGCCCCCGTCGACAAGCCGGTCGCGACCCGCGCCAGCAGCGGTGCAATCATCCAGAAGGTTTCCGAGCTCGTTCCGAGTCTCTTTGGCGGTAGCGCCGACCTGTCCCCGTCCACCAAGACCAACATCAAGGACGGCGGAGAATTCTCTGCGGAGAACCGCGCCGGCAAGAACCTGCATTTCGGAGTCCGCGAACTTGGAATGGGACTGGCCGCCAACGGCATGGCGCTCTACGGAGCAACCATCCCGTACAGCAGCACCTTCTTCGTGTTCTCCGACTACATGAAACCGGCGATTCGTCTCGCCGCGCTGCAGAAGTTACATGAGATATACGTCTTCACCCATGACAGCTTCTACGTCGGGGAAGACGGACCGACCCATGAGCCCATCGAGCAGATCGCCATGCTCCGCACCATCCCGGGACTGACCGTCATCCGTCCCGCCGAGGCCCACGAAGTGGCGCAGGCCTGGGCAGTCGCCCTCAAGGCCGAGGGACCGGTCGCCATGCTGATGACCCGCCAGAATCTCGAGCCGTATGCAGAGGACGTCGCCGCCAAAATCGACGTCTCCAAGGGTGCCTTCGTGGTCAGCGACGAGGAGGACTTCGAGATACTTCTCATCGCGACCGGCAGCGAAGTCAATCTCGCCCTCAAATCCGCCGAACTGCTTCGGGCCGAAGATTACAAGGTCCGCGTCGTCTCCATGCCGAGCCAGGAGCTCTTCCTCGCCCAACCGCCGGAATATCAGAACTCCGTTATTCCGTTCGACCAGGATGGACTCGCGGTCGTCTCCATCGAGGCCGGCACGACGTTCGGATGGGATCGCTTCGTAGGACTCTACGGACTTCCCATTGGGCTCGACCATTTCGGCGCCTCGGCACCGTACAAGGTGCTCGCCGAGAAGTTCGGATTCACGCCGGAAGCGGTCGTCGCGCAAATCAAGGAGTATTTCACCTCCTGCGAATGCGACTGCGATTGCGACGGCGAGTGCAACTGCGACTGCGACAAGTAGAACGGTGCGAAAATGGCGGAGATATTCAAGGCCTACGACATCCGTGGAGTCTACGGCGTCGATCTAGACGAAAGAATCGCCGAAGATATCGGACGCGCCTACATCGAGTTCACCGGAGCCCGCAAGGTGGTGGTAGGGCGCGACATGCGCCCCCACTCCGAGCCGCTCTTCAAGGCCATCGCCAGAGGTATGTCCGAGCAGGGAGCCGACGTCATAGACCTCGGACTTTGCTCGACGCCGCAGAGCTATTATGCGAACGGCATGCTCGGAGCCGATGGCAGCGTGATGATAACGGCGAGCCACAACCCCGGCGAATGGAACGGATTCAAGCTTTGCCGGGCCAACGCGATCCCGATTTCCGGCGCGACCGGAATCATGGATATCAAGCGCATCGTGGAGAACCGTTCATGGTCCCGGAGCGACCGTACCGGGGACATCAGTTCCTACGACATCCGTCCGCAGTACGCCAAGTTCCTGCGCGGTTTCGTCAAGTTCGACCGCAAGCTAAAGGTCGTGGTCGACTTCGCCAACGCGATGGGACTCTATGAAATCGACGGCATCCGTGATCTGTTCGACATCGTTCCAATGTATGACACTTTGGACGGAACGTTTCCGAACCACGAGGCCAATCCCCTCAAGACCTATACCCTCGATGCCATCCGCGCCAAGGTGAAGGAGGTCGGGGCCGACTTCGGTGCCGCGTTCGACGGAGACGCCGACCGCTGCGGATTCATCGATGACCGCGGGGAGGTGATTCCAATGGATCTCTTCACCGCGCTTATCGCCCAGGACATTCTCTCCGGAGGGCCGGCGACGATACTGTACGACCTGAGAAGCAGCCGTGCGGTCAAGGAGTGCATCGAATCAAACGGAGGAAAGGCGGTACAGTGCCGTGTCGGGCATGCCTTCATCAAGGCGCAGATGCGCGAACTAGACGCGGTCTTCGCCGGGGAATTGTCGGGGCACTACTACTACAAGCAGAACTTCACCACCGAATCCCAGGGACTTTCGATGGTGATGCTGGCCAACTTGCTGTGCAAGAAGAACCGTCCGCTCCACGAGCTGGTTGAACCGCTGCGCAAGTATTTCTCCAGTGGCGAAATCAACTCCAAGGTTGCTGACGTCAAGCCGATACTGGACAAAATACGCGCCCGCTATGCCGATGGACACATGTTCGAATTGGACGGCATCAGCAGTGAGTATTCGAACTGGTGGTTCAACGTTCGCGCCTCCAACACCGAGCCGTTGCTACGGCTGATTGTCGAGGCGGACACCGCGGAACTGATGGAAACCAAGCGCGACGAGTTGCTGGCCATCATTCGCGGCTAGGTTGTTCCGGCGGTTTGAAATGACGTGTTTCGGAGCGGCGGCCCGGGGTATCCTGGCCGCCGTTCTTGTTTTTCCGGTCGCGCTTTCGGCGTCGGTCGAAGTGGTTACCACCCGTAACGAGCGCACCGACGAGGTCGAACGACTCGAGGCGCAGCTTCGGGAGGCGTTCAAGGTCCGTTGTCCGGAGCAGAACTTCAATTTCACCGTGCGATTTTCCGCCACCGCCGCCAGAATGCACGAAGTAATCACAATTCCCGGTCATACCACGGTCGTGGTTCGCGACGATCCGGGCTGGCTTTACGACGACGGGGCGTTTTCTGCCGTTTTTGCAGGGGCGCTATGGCAGATGCTCGGCGCATCCGCATACCCTGCGGAAGGGGCCGTTCCGCCTTTCATGATAAGAGCGATCAGATCCAGACTGCGGGCCGCCTACGGACCGGACCGTGTCATCCGTTCCGGACCGTGGCTTCCGTATTACCGGGCTATGCGTAACTCCGGAATCGGGGCCGACTACCGGCGCTTTCTCGGAACGGTTCCGTCTGGGGATCCGGTTCTGTCCGGGCTGGCCGAGGAGTTTTCCCGGGTCCTGTTCGACGCGGGGATCGTATTGCACATCTACGAGACATTGCGCGACGAACTGCTGGCCGGCGACGGCGATGCCTTTTGCAGGAAATTTTTGAAGCGTCTCGATGAAATTGCTAGAAAGAACGGCGTGGGCGGCGCCAGTGAACTGCTTGACGAATGTGGCGAACGCATGGTATGGACGAAGAGCAACCCCATTCCCTCGGAAGTCGCCTCGGTCCGTCTCGAATCTATAAGAACATCTGTGCGGGAATTCGTTCCCGATGCCGCCGATGCCCAGGCGAAACGCGAGGCGATTTTGCGCGCATTGTACTCGCTTGCTCGACGTGAGAACACCGCCGGTTCAAGGTTGATTCAGAAGATATCGGTCGCCATCGCCACGCTTCCCGCGGAGAAAATACCGGAATACAATGGTTTTTCCGATTACGAACGTCATCTTGAACGACGTTCCGCGCTGACCGAAGCCATGGATTCCGCCATTCTGGAAAGCTCGTGGCATCGCGCCGCGCTGGCGAGGCTTCTCGGAGCCATGGACGGGGATGACGGATTCTGTTCCACGGAGTTGCGCTACATGTTGGAGCGTTCCCAGGAGGAATACGACCGTTAGCGTCTTTTTCGTGGAAAATTACGTCATCCACGTGTATGTTATACGTAGTATAATCATTTCATCATTCATGTTTCAAATAAGGAGATTACACCATGCGCAAGGTACTCATACCGACCAAGCTCGACGCCAAGGCTGCTGACATTCTTCGCGACCGCGGATACGAAGTCGTTCTCGACGCCACAACTCCGTTCGAGGAGTGTGTCAAGAACAATTCAGATGCCGAGGTACTGATCGTCCGCAGCGAGAAGGTTACGCCGGAAATCATCGACGCGATGCCGAAGCTACGTCTTGTCGTGCGCGCCGGCGCCGGATACAACACCATTGACATCAAGTACGCTCGCACCAAGAGCATCGACGTCATGAACACTCCCGGTGCCAACAGCAATGGCGTGGCCGAGGAAGTGGTCGCCATGATGCTTGCCGGATACCGTCACGTAGTACCGGCCGATATTTCAACCCGCCGCGGCGATTGGGAGAAGAGCAAGTTCATGGGGCGCGAGGTCACCGGCAAGACCATCGGCATCATCGGCCTCGGCCATATCGGGCAGCTGGTTGTCAAGCGTCTGGGCGGATTTGAAGCCACGTTCCTCGGATACGACCCGTTCCTGCCTCCCGAGGTCGCGGAGAAGATCGGCGTCAAGCTGTGCACCGTCGACGAGATTTTCGCCCAGGCCGACATCGTCACGCTTCATATTCCCGAGAATGACGAGACCCGCGGCATGGTCAACCGCCGCTTGCTCGATATGATGAAACCGGGAGCCATGCTGATCAATTGCGCCCGTAGCGGCATTGTGAACGAGGCCGACATCCGCGCCGTCAAGGCCGAAAAGCCGCTCGTGTTTTGCAATGACGTCTATGTCAAGGACGCCGCCGGCGAGAAAAGCGTCGCCGATATCGCCGATGTCATGTTACCGCACCTTGGAGCCAATACCAAGGAGGCGAACTTCAACGCCGCGGTCAAGGCGGCGGAGCAGACTTGCGATTATTTCGAGAAGGGCATTACCCGCGCCGTGGTCAACAAGTTCTGACGGAGGACAGATGTCGGATCCAAGGCAACGCCAGGTACGTAATTCCGTCCAAGCCGATCCGTTGGTCAGGATCAATATGATTCCGACCATGGGGAGGCGCGATGCCGCCTATGACTGCGTGTCGGATCTGATCCATGACGATTTCTTCGGTTACGGCAACATCGTGCGCGAACGGCTCTTCGGACAGCTAAAGCAACTGTCCAGGCGCGTCGGTGGAGACACGGCGAAGATAATAACCAGCTTGAGTAGCGCCAACACGGTGGCGCGCGAGAACGCATTCCTCCGGTTCGCGAAGCTTATCGACGCGGGAGCGGATGCGTTGCAAAGTTTCCTCGCGTTTGAGAACAACCTGTTTCTCGATGACAGCGTCAAGCAGGATGACGGATTCTCTCCCGTGGCGACCGGCACCGAGCTACAGAGCAAGGAAGAGGAGATGACGGAAACAGAACAGACGCTCATACAGCAGCTCCGTAGGTTCTTCGACCGCGTCGATCCGCGTGTGCGCCGCTATCGCGAGTACGTCACGAAGAGTTTCGACGGAAAGAACGCTCAAAGATACTCAAGCAGCTACGAATTCTACTTGTCCTCGTTCCGCGACGAGATTGTCGCGGCGAAGGAATCAAAAAGCGAAAATAACGGAAAATAGCGAAACGGAAGGACGAAGATGGCCATCTATCGAATTGAAATCGCCACATTGCCCAAGTGGCGTGACGCTCGCGCCGAAAAGCTCGGTCGGCAGATCAAGGACGTGTTCGGAATCGAACCAGGGGAAATCCGCACGCGCAGCATCTACACGCTGGACGCCGACATAACGCTAGACGAGGCAGAAAGCCTGGCGAAATTGCTTTGCAACCCAGTTCTGGATAGCTATTTCGTGTCTGGCAGGATGTCATCAGGATATGCTCCGCTGCCGCCGTTCTCCTCCATGGCCGTTATCGGTTTCCGTCCCGGCGTCACCGACAACGTCGCGAGAACGTTGCGCGCCGCCGCGTCCGACGTTCTCGGGCGGCGTCTCTCGGAGAAGGACATCGTGGCGTCTAGCGTCGAGTACGTATTCATGGACAAGTCCGTCGACACATCCGTCGCAGAAAAGATTGGCAGCAAGCTTATTGCCAATCTGCTCATCCAAACCCTGACGGTCGTCGGATACGATGAGTTCTGCAAGAACGGCGCCCCGGTTATCGTGCCACGTCCCGGAGACACCGGTGAAATCGGCGCCAAGATCGTCGATTTGTCCGTCTCCGATGAGAAACTCATGGAGATCAGTCGGACCGGAACGCTCTCACTTTCGCTCGATGAGATGAAGTCGATTCAGAACTACTTCCACAATGCTCCGGACCGCGCGAAGTACGGTCTCACCAACGAACCGACCGACCTCGAGCTCGAGGTTATCGCGCAGACGTGGAGCGAGCACTGCAAGCACAAGATCTTCAGCGCCGAAATCGACTACAGCGATCTTGAGAAGGGTACCGAAACGCATATCTCCAACTGCTACAAATCCTTCATCCAGAAGAGCACCAAGGAGCTCTCCAAGGAAGTTGGATATCTCGTTTCCGTATTCAAGGACAACGCCGGCGTCATTGACTTCAACTCAGATTGCGACATCGCCTTCAAGGTCGAGACTCATAACAGTCCGTCGGCGCTCGATCCATACGGCGGCGCCATGACCGGAATCGTCGGCGTCAACCGCGACCCGATGGGCACCGGCCAGGGGGCCGAGCTCATGGTCAACGTCTGGGGATATTGCTTCGGTTCGCCGTTTTGCTCCGATGACAAGGTGCCGGAGGGACTGTTGCACCCCCGTCGTCTGCGTGACGGCGTGCACCAGGGCGTCATCGACGGCGGCAACCAGAGCGGAATCCCGTACGGAAACGGTTGGGAGTACTTCGACGACCGCTACATCGGCAAGCCCTTGGTGTATTGCGGAACCCTGGGAAAGCTGCCCAAGAAGATCAACGGAGTTCCCGGTCACTACAAGACCATCCTGCCCGGCGACCTCATCGTGATGGCGGGCGGACGCATTGGAAAGGACGGCATTCACGGCGCCACTTTCTCCAGCGAGGAGCTGCACAAGGACAGCCCCGTTCAGGCGGTGCAGATCGGCGACCCGATCACCCAGAAGAAAATGAGCGATTTCATGATGGAGGCCAGAGACCGCGGACTCTATCGTTTTGTCACCGACAACGGTGCCGGTGGACTTTCCTCCAGCGTCGGCGAGATGGCCGAGGAGTGTGGCGGTTGCCGTATCGACTTGGCCAAGGCGCCGCTTAAGTACGCCGGTTTGCAACCGTGGGAAATCCTGGTGTCCGAGGCGCAGGAGCGCATGAGCTTCGCGGTCGCTCCGGACAAAATAGAAGAGTTTAAGAAGCTCGCCGCGGAGCGTGACGTAGAAGTTAGCGTTCTCGGCGAATTCACTGATGACGGAATGTTCCATGTCATGTATGGCGACAAGACCTGCGGCTGCATCAGTATTGAATACATGCACACGGGGCTTCCGAAGATGCATCTCAAGGCGGTCTGGAAAGCGCCGCGCTGGCCGGAGGTCGAATGCTCCGGTCGTGACATGTCGGCCGATTTGCTCGCCATGATGGGGAGATTGAATATCGCCAGCGGCGAGTTCAAGGCCCGCCAGTACGATCACGAGGTCAAGGGGCTTAGCGTAGTCAAGCCGTATGTCGGCAAATGCCGCGACGTCGCCTCCGACGCCTGCGTGCTGATGATTGAACCGCTTAGCACCGAAGGCGTCGTGCTGACAAGCGCCATATTGCCGCGCTACAGTGACATCGATACCTACTGGATGACGGCGGACAGCATCGACCTCGCCGTGCGCCGCGTGCTCGCGGTCGGCGGATCGATGAGCCGCATCGCCGGGCTGGACAACTTCTGCTGGCCGGATCCGGTGCGTAGCGAGAAGACGCCGGATGGCGAGTACAAGTTGGCACAGCTGGTGCGTGCCAATCAGGCGTTGCATGATTTCACCAAGTTCTTCAAGGTTCCGTGCATTTCAGGAAAGGACTCGATGAAGAACGACAGTACCCGCGGCGGCCGCAAGATATCCATTCCACCGTCGTTGCTCTTCAGCGTAGTCGCCAAGATGGACGACATCCGCCTGGCGGTAACGCTTGACTTCAAGAATCCTGGCGACATCATCTACGTTCTCGGAAAGACGGCAGACGAGCTCGGCGGAAGCGAATACTTCAATATGCTCGGCGGTCTCGGCAACAACGTGCCGAAGGTAGATCCGGAATCGGCGATCAAGTTGTACACGAAGGTCATCGAAGCCACCCGCCTCGGACTGGTCGACGCAATGATCGCCCCTGGATTCGGTGGCGTCGCGGTGGCGCTGGGCAAGATGGCCATCGGCGGCCGCCTTGGAGCCGATGTAGATCTCTCTGCGATGCCTGGTGCGAAGGGCTTGGATTCCGCCGCGCAGATGTTCTCCGAGTCGAGTTCGCGTTTTGTCGCGACGGTTCCGCCGGAGAAGCAGACCGAGTTCGAACGCATCATGGCCGGAACGGACTTCGCCGTCATCGGAAAGGTTACGAATGGCGACAAGCTTTCGCTGGGCCCCGCGACCGTCTCCGTTGACGACCTCGTGACTTCGTACAAGAAGACGCTGGATCGCATCTAGGAGGACGATGGATCCGTCTCCGTCGTTCCGGAAGCTGTACAGCCACGTCGGCGAGGCGATGGCAGAGTACGCCATGGTTTCCCATGGTGACCGCGTCATGGTCGCGATGTCCGGTGGCAAGGACAGCACGGTCATGTTGCATGCGTTGCTGCATTTCCAGCGCGTGGCTCCGGTCAGGTTCGACCTGGTCGCTGTCACGTTCGATCCCGGATACGGGTCGTTCGATTCCGGTGCTATCGCAAGCTACTGCCGGTCGCTTGGTGTCGAGCACCATGTCGTCGGCATGCCGGTCGGAGAGATTATCAGGGCGAAGAACTTCGAGGATTCGCCGTGCGTCCTGTGCTCACGGCTGCGCAGGGGATTGCTCTACACCAAGGCGCGCGAGCTCGGCTGCCGGTCGCTGGCGCTGGGACATCATCTCGACGACATCGCGGTGTCGTTTCTCATGAGCGTGTGCCGTGGGCACGGCATAAGCACCATGGGGGCCTGCGTGGAACCGAAAAGTCCGTCAGCCGTCAGGATAATCCGTCCACTTGCGAAGGTTCCGGAATCGCTCGTCGTGGCATGCGCCGCGGAGATCGACGTCCCGAAGGCGGGCGACTGCCCGTACCACGACCGTCTGGCCGACGGGGACCGCGCGTATTTCGGTCGGATGCTGCGAATGTTCGCGGAACGCGTTCCAGACGTGCGTTCCAACATGCTGAAGTCGTTTTCCCGCGTGGAGCCGGATCATTTGATGCGTCCCAGTTCGAACGATGGTCTGTGATTTGAACCGCGGCGGGCTATAGTTTCCCGTCGAACATGGAGGTTGCGATGCTTTGCGACAGATGCAAGAAGAACGAAGCCACGATACATATAGAGAAGATCCATAACGGCAAGCGCATAAGGACCAATCTGTGCACCGAGTGCGCCAAGGAGCAGGAGGCCGGCGGGGCGCTGGCAGCGCTCGGATTCAATATCGCCGAGGTGTTGTTCAACAAAATGCAGCAGGCCGCTGGCAAGCAGCCCGTGCGTCAAGAGAATACCCATAGGGGGCCCGAATGCCCGAGGTGTCATTGGACTTTCGACAAGATAACCAAGCACAATGGTCGGCTTGGATGTCCCGAGTGCTATCGGACTTTCGACAATGTGATCACGGACACCCTTTCTAAAGTGCAGAGAGGAGTCTTCCATGCGGGAAAGCGTCCGGTGGACCACGAGAGGACCATGTCCACCGTGGCGTTCGAACGCGAACGCCTGCGCTTGGAGCTCGAGGCCCATGTCTCCCGCGAGGAATACGAGGAGGCGGCGGTTTGCCGCGACCGCATAGCGCAGCTCGACCGCGAGCTGGAATCGATGAAATCAGACGGCGCGGGGGCCGAAGAATGAAATCCGGATCCGTGGACGATTTGATCCGGAATCCGGTCGGGTTCCTTCGTCCGGACACCCCGGAGGGCATAGCCATTTCCAGCAGGATACGTCTTGCGAGGAATCTCGCAGGGCATCTTTTTCCGTGCGCCATGCAGGAAACTGACCGGGCGTTTCTCAGGGATACCGTTGAACATGCATTTTCCGCGGCCAGATGGCGGGGCAAGGGCAGATGGGTGGTCTTCCATCCCGATGAAATGAACCAGGTCGACCGCGACGTCCTGGTGGAACGCCACATGGCGAGTCGCGAGCTGATGTCCGAGTCGAAGGGGGCGGGACTCATGGTGCGCGTCGACGAGGGCGCGTCCATCATGGTCAACGAAGAGGACCATTTGCGCATCCAGACGATAAGACCGGGATTCTGCCTCGGGACGCTGTGGGAGGAGACGAACGAACTGGACGACCGGTTGTCAATGCAGATGGAATACGCCTACGACGAGCGTACCGGATACGTCACCTCGTGCCCGACGAACATTGGAACCGGATTGAGGGTGTCGGTCATGCTTCATCTGCCGGGGCTCGCCCTGTCCAATTTGATCGCGTCGACAATCCAGGGGATTGGCAAGCTCGGACTCGCGGTGCGCGGATTGTACGGGGAGGGTTCCGACAACATTGGTAACCTGTTCCAGGTGTCCAACCAATCGACGCTCGGCGAAAGCGAGGGGCAGATTGTGCGACGGGTGTCGGACGTAATTTCCCAGGTTATCGCCTACGAGAGAAACGCCCGCGCCACGTTGCTGGCCAACGACAAGCCGTCGTTGTATGATTTCGTGGGACGCGCCTACGGCACGCTGCGCCACTGCCACCGCATAGGCTGCAACGAGGCGCTGAAGTGTTTGTCGGCGGTCAGGCTTGGGGTGGATATGGACATGTTCGACAACGTGGACATGACCAAGGTGAACGAACTTTTCGTCGCCATAAACCCAGCCCATCTCCAGAAGTCGGCCCATTGCGAACTGCCCTCGTCCGAACGCGATGTCAGGCGTGCCACGCTTTGCCGGGAGTGTTTCTCCGAACGCTCAAAATAGCGTGGATTTGACGAATCCGGCGTACTCTGCCGACCATTTGCCCAGGTCGTAGGCCTTCGCCTTCTCACTCGCCGCGGCGGACATGCGGATTCTCTGCTTCTCGTTCGTCGCGAGGGTACGCAGCGCATTCGCGGCGGCGTCGCCGTCGGCGACCAGGAATCCGTTCACGCCGGGTTCGACCACATACGCGTTTTCCCCTACGGGAGAGGCGATGCACGGCAGCCCGGCCGCGCAGTATTGTATCAGCTTGTACGCCGACTTTCCCCTGGCGAACGCCGTGTCCGGAAGCGGCATGATGCCGGCATGGCAGGATGCGAGAAGGGATCCCTCGATCTTTTCATCCCATTTTTCAAATGCAATTCTGACGCCTTTTACGGGTGGCGGAGGTTCGGATGAAATCACCAGAAGCTCGAAGTCCGCGGCGGCGGCCATTTTCCTAAGCATGTCCGCCGCCGGAAGCAGATGCTCCCTTGCCGTGACCGGAGTTCCGATCCAGGCGACGGTGAATACAGGACGTTTCGGAACCGACTTTTCGTATGAAGCGATGTCTACGGTGGTAGGAATGCGCATCACATTGCCGTTGTGCTCGCGCGCCAGTTGTTCGAGCGCGTGATTGGCCGCGATCACGCCGTCGGCGGCTTCCATCAGCTTCTCGAATTTTTCGGCTAGTCCCGGCATTTTCCGGTACTTCTCTCTGACATCGTCGTCGAAGTCCAGGATGAATTTCCTTTTACGTAGCAGCAGCAGATCGGTGAAGGCCGGGAGGAACGGTAGCATCTCGTATTCGACAACCAGGTGGTTTCCGGCCGCCACCGCGTCGGCCAGACGCCTGCACATCGCGCGGAACCACGCGGCGATGGATCGATGCCCGGTGCGGTAGAGCGCGTCGATATAGGCGTCGTCGAAGAAGGCATGGTACTGCGCATCCATGCCGGCCGCGCCCAGCGCCGGGGCGTATCTCATGTGGCGCAACCGGCTCGAGGCGCCGGTCCTGCCGTATCTGGTGAAGACGTCTACCGTCGTGTCCATGGCGGGCATTCCTCCGTTTTCCATAAATCTAACTTCCCGGGCATGCTTTTTCCACATCTGAGACGCGCTGATTCGCAGCATGGGCCCAATTTGTCGCACAATGCGACATATTGTCCGCATAAGGGAGTTTTTTTGCAATCACGCGTGGAAACGTAGAAACGGCATGGGAATTCTGTGTTTTCATGCGACGGCAGGCGCGGATTTCTACTACGGCCAATGTGCGAAACGGCGTTTCCGTCACTGCGGCAAACGTTTTTGGCACGGAAGTTGATATAGTTTATCTGCGTTCGCAAATCGGTGAAAAGGCTACTTGAATAGAGCCTGGGTGACTTAAGAACTGAGGATGCGGTCCCCGGGGATGTTTGAAAATTGTATAGGGGGCCCTTTGGTGTATAGAGGGTAAAAACGTCGGAGGCCTTCATTTATTTACCCCTTTAGGGGGTTGGGGGGTATAATTATGACAATCGGCGAGGTTGAGGAGATTTTGATGAGGTACGGCATGACGCCTTACCTCGTCCGGCGTGGTCGGGGAGAGGTTCTCTACTACGGCACTATGTATTACAAGCGCCGTCCGGGGCGTTGGAGTATATGCCGGACGTCGTTCGGCAAACTGGCGCTTTTGTTCGGCGATGCGTCCGGTGAGTGGACGAGATATTATTTGGGAGAGACTTGAAATGGTTATCTTGTGAGAAAATGTTGCGGGTGGTGAAAATTGCTCGGTTTCCAGTGGAGGAATTGGTTAGTCGACATTTGAGATGTTCGGCAATTGGGAGAAGCACGTATGAGAAAATTCAAGATTGTAGATGTTCCTGTGAAGAAAACCGCCGGCTGTCTGTCGTTCGTGGATGACGACGCCTTCCTGAAGGACGCCGCGTTGCGGTTCATGCGGAGACTGCTGCAGAACTACCGTGGCGAAGTATCCAATGGTGACTTTTTCGTGCACTTGGATATGCTTGTCCCCAAGGATGAGTTCTACAACGCCATGGTCGGAAAATTTCAGATGATCGGCGAGGATAATCGCCCGGAGAGAATGGCGTCTGCAGACGGGGAGATTTCGTTCGTCGCGACTGCCTTGCCTTCGAGAACGATGTACAACGCCTGGAACGATTATCCCAGGAAGCGCGACGAGCTTGCCGAAATGCTGGTCGAACTGTATTCGGCCATTTTGAAGCGCTGCCATGGCGCGAAAAGCGATTTTCAGGCCAAGTTCACCGAGCTGGTCAATTACTTCGAGCTTTCTGCGGAGGATGGCACGCTACTGCTGGTCGCATATCTTCTGGACAGCAACGTGATTTCCATGCCGGACAGGACCAACAACGAAACCGCTGACGACGGCAGCATCTCATATGTACAGTGGTACTACAATGCCGTAACCGGAATAAAACGCGAGGACATCGGAATCATGCTGCGACCGGAGGGAAAACTCTGTTCCAGCGGTTGCATGTTGGGCGCGTCAATATACAATTCGGGCCTCAACCGTTTTCTCCGTGGCAGCGACGAGACGCCGCTGTCCGTGCCGATGTATAGCAAGGTGTCCCCCACCGACACCATCCCGTGGGGTTTTTACAAGGAGCTGTCCGATGAGCACGGCCAGGTTCTCGAATCGCTGTTGAAGAACGCCGGAACCAAGCCGCTCCACATATTGCTGTACGGGGCCCCGGGCACTGGAAAGACTAGCTTCGCCAGGGCGCTCGCCCAGCATGTGGGCAAGACATGCTACGAATTCGGACGGCTCCACTCGGACGGCAGGAACGGCGTCGGTCCCATTCAACGCCTGCTATTCCTGTCCCGGACCTGCGACCGAAAGGTCCGTCCGGCCAAGAGCGTTGTGATTGTGGACGAGGCCGACGATATTCTCGGCGTGTTCAATTGCTCGCGCGGCGCATTCAGCAGCGACAAGGGCTGTCTCAATGGCATCATGGACAACTTGAAGACTCCGGTCATATGGATCGCCAATTCCACGGAGGACGATCTCGACGAGTCTAGTCGCCGCCGGTTTGACTATTCCGTGAGTTTCGGGCAGCAGAACGAGCGCCAGAGAGCCATGATCTGGGGGAAGTGGATCCAGGCGAAAAAGCTCGACGGCCTGTTCGGAAAATCGTTTGTCGAGGACGTTTCGAGAAAATATGCGGTCAATGCCGGTGTCATCTATACCGTCATTGAGAACCTGGTCAGGATCGGCGCGACGAAGGAAAACGCCGAAAGCATGGTCGCCCGTCTCATGGCCGCCCATTGCCGGTTGCTGAAGATCAGCAACGCCGACGCCAATCCGCATGTGGCCGCGGACTACGGGCTGAGCGGGCTCAACATCACCAGTTCCGTGCCGTTGCAGGCAATCGTTGACGCCGTACGCCGGTTCTACGAACTCGACGAGCGGAAAATCGCCCAGGCCGACACCCCGCGCATGACGATGTTGCTTTCCGGGCCTCCCGGATCGGGCAAAACGGAATTTATAAAGTATCTGTCCGATGCTGTGCACCGGCCGTTGTCCGTGGTGACCTTGAGCAGCCTTCTCAACATGTATGTCGGGGAGACGGAAAAAGGCATCAGCAGGGCGTTCCGGGATGCCGCGGACTCACAGTCGATACTCTTTCTGGACGAAATAGACGCCCTGTTGTTCGATCGGCAGCATGCCGAAAGGCGCTGGGAGGTTTCGCAAGTCAACGAACTCCTCTACCAGATGGAAAATTTCCACGGAGTCATGGTCGGTGCTACCAATTTCGTCGAAAAGATCGACCGGGCGGTGATCCGTCGTTTCACGTTCAAGCTGAAGTTCGACTACCTCGACAACGCTGGCAAGGAGATCTTCTTCGAGCGCATGTTCGGGCGCTGCCCGACGGAGGCCGAGCTGAAGGCGCTCCTCGATATGACGAATCTCACCCCCGGGGATTTCCGGACGAGCCGGCAGCGGCTCCGCTATACGGGGGAGAAATCTCCGGATTATATCGCCGCTTTGCGCGATGAGCTGGAGGCAAAGCGGAGTTCAGGCGACGGACACGCGGCCGTGAAGGTCGGATTCTAAAGGACGTAGACAATAAGGAGATGACAAAATGGATGACAGTTGAAAATTTGAGCGCTCATGCTTTGTTTTTGAATCAGCCATCCGCCGGCAAGCATGAAAAAACCTTGAAAAAATTGGCACGATTTTTGCGCAATACAGTTGCCGCCCGTTGGTGTCATTCGGGCGGCGGTGAACCACAATCCATCTGCA